>OMWN01000032.1 GCA_900314765.1 uncultured Selenomonadales bacterium
AGCATCAGAGCATCAGAGCATCAGAGCATCAGAGCATCAGAGCATCAGAGCATCAGAGCATCAGAGCATCAGAGCATCAGAGTTTTTAGCTTCTGATGCTTTTCGTGTACAAAATTTAACAGATAAACCAATAGAAGCCTGTCGTTTCGCGGGATAAATCACGTGAAGCGGCAGGCTTTTTGTGTTGTAAAAAAGTAAATAATATTATTGGGAGGTCTTAAGTTTGGAGATTATCAGGTCTGTCGCTGAGCTCATAGAGACGGCGAAAAAGCATGAGCATATTTTGATTTTTGGCGCTGGGTTTGATGCGAGGAAAATGATTCAGATACTAAAGCCAAAAAATATCACTACGATTGATGCTTGCCTTGTCAGCGAAATGTTTCGCAATCAGAAGCATCTGTATGGAGTGCCAGTTGTTAAGGCCAGCGATAAAAGGATACCGAGAGATATGTTTGTGATTGTTTCTGTGGGATATGCAGCGCGTGATGGAGTTTTGGGTGTGCTGAAAGATGAGGGGTATACAAATATTGCAGCTGTGACGCAACGTTTTGTAATCGAGGTCGCACCTGGAAGAGACAGGCATGAGACTGACCACGTGGAAAGTGACCCACTGGAAAGGCCGAATAATGAAGAAAATGTAAAACACGAACAAATAGTCACGAAGCCAAAATGGACTGGCGAGGCGATGAATGAGGCGCTTTACGCAATGAATGTAAAAGCGCTCAAAAAGTATAGGTATTGCTGGCAGACATCATTCCCAAGGTTTGATGAGCTAAATGAAATAAAGCCTATCCCTGGTGATACCCCCCAATATGTTCTTTCGCATGGGGGCACAGTGTGCGTAAGGCCAGATGATGAGGCGGTGTTCGCGCAGGCAGAGTCGGATATGCCAATCATTATAGAGAGATGCTACGCAAAAAAATGGCTTATGTTCATCTGCGACCGTCTGCGCACTGATGACCGTTATGGTGCAGACAATCACCTATACCTTTTCTATCCATCTCGCAATGAATTCTTTTCGATGCTTTCTGTGGTTGATTTTGAGAAAATCGTGGCCACAGATAAAGTGGTATTTCTTTTAGGTGATGAGGAAAAGCGACTCCGCTATCCGCTGAGAAAAGGACGACAAGGCGATATAAAGCCGCTTGAGGTTGGCGAGATAAATACGATTATACATTCAGAATCGTTGAAGCATGGGTATTCAGGCAATTTCTTTCTCAATACGTTGCTTGACTATCATCCGTGTCTTTTGTCATCAGCGTGTGGGGAGCTACGTAATTTTGATGAGCTTTATGATTATGCGTTAAAAGGAAAGACTGTTGACGATGTAAAAAAGAAAATAACCAATCCTAAACATAAATATGATGAATTTGTTTTTGACAGCAATTTTCAATATATGTTTTTTAATAGTGGCAAAAGCATGAAAGTCGGGAATGGAATGGGATTCGAATCTAGAATTTTTAAGGAAAAACTCATTGATGACTTCTTCCGCGTGATGACAAGACTTTTGCCTGACAGTGAAAAAGCTGAGCCTATTGATTGGTTTAAAGCAATTTACATCGCGTATGCGGGGGCACGCGGTCGCAAATTTACTCAACGTCTTGTGCCTATGATTTATTATGACTGGCATTCTTATCCTGTAACGTATCCTCGGAAAAATCAAGAGAGAGATAATACAGCCAAGATACAGGAGTATATATATTCCCATTTCAAGCATGAGATGATATATACGATTGTTCGCGACCCATTAACGGCTGCAGGCTCAAGAATTGATACTTATACACCTAAAGACAAGAAGAGCTATGAGTTTTATAAGACGCCGCTGGACAGCGTGTTTGGGGTAATCAGCAGGCCATATAATATTTTGCTTTCACCAAATGATTCACGTAGAGAAAATTGGCGCGTTATCCGCTTCGAGGACTTAAAGATGTATCCTCATGAAACGCTAAAGAAAATTTGTGAATTCTTCCATCTGCCGTGGTCTGATACGCTTTTAAAGTGCACTATCTGCGGAGAAGAAAATTATGGCTTCATGGGCACATCGGGATTTGACACAGCACCTATTTACAAGAAGCACGATAAATATTTTGATGGTTTTGATAGATATCGCGCGGAGTACGTTCACCAGAATGACTATACGGTATGGGGTTACAAGCTGGAATATTATACAGGCATGAAGTACACGCTCAAAGAGATTCGAGCAATGTTTTCTTTACCGTGGGCAGCGGAGAAGGAGCATTGGGGCAAAAGAAGCGAAAGCGAATTAGTCAGGAAAATGATGATAAAAATCGCTGAGGACGTGACTAGAAAGGTAAATAATAACTCGAAGGACGATCACGGCGAAGAGATGGTGCCGGTCGAGTGGCTGAAGCCAGATATACCCGAGGGGGCAAAGCTGTATGAGTGATATGGAGCCAGGTACTTTTTACTGGATAACGGGGCTGTCGGGCGCGGGAAAGACGACCATCGGGCGCGAGCTTTTCAGAAGGCTTCGCGCTGAGAAGTCGAATGTCGTGATGCTTGATGGCGATACGCTAAGGAAGGTGTTCGGCGATGACCTTGGCTACACGGTGGAGGACAGGCACACGAGCGCAATGAGGAACGCGCGCCTTGGCTCGTTCCTCGCCTCGCAGGGGCTGGACGTTATCTGCTGCACCATATCGATGTTCGAGGATGTGCGCGAGTGGAACAGGGCGCGCAGCAATCATTATGTCGAGATATATCTGAAAGTGCCGATGAATGTGCTGCATGAGCGCAATCAAAAGGGGCTGTATGAGAGCGAGAAAAGTCATCTTGTCGGCATAGGTGTGAAAATGGAGGAGCCACGCCATCCGGATTTCGTGTTTGAGAATGACGGCAGTATGACGCCACAGGAAATCGTCGATGAGATACTTGGCGAGGATTAAAAAGTTTAGCTTGATGATGAGCATGACAATAGGTTTTGGATGCAAATGAATTAACAAATTCCATAGAGAACAAAAGGAGAAGAAACTTATGAAAACTGAATGGGACTACACGGAGCTTGCCGACGCGTATATGAAGCGTCCTGACTACGCGCTGGAGGCCATTGACAGGATGGTCGAAATCGCGGGGCTCAAAAAAGGCGACATGGTCTGCGATGTGGGGGCTGGCGATGGCCACCTCACGAGGCTCCTCGCTGACCGAGGCCTTGCGGTGCGCGCCGTCGAGCCGAACGACGCGATGCGTGCGAATGGCATAAAGATGACGCAAAAATATGAGAATGTGAAATGGAGCGAGGGCGTCGGAGAGCATACGGGAATGCCTGAGAGCACGTTCAAAATGGTGTCATTCGGCTCGTCGTTCAATGTGACCGACAGGCAGCAGTCCCTCAAGGAGGCCAAGCGCATACTTGTTGATGGCGGTTGGTTTGCCTGCATGTGGAATCATCGCGACCTTGACGATCCGATACAGCACAGCATCGAGGAGATCATCAAATCATACGTGCCGGAATACAGTTATGGCACTCGCCGTGAGGATCAGACAGACGTGATAAATGCGAGCGGCCTCTATGGCGACGTGGTGAAGTTTGAAGGGCATGTGACGCACATGGTGCCCGTGGATGATGTCATAGAGGGATGGCGTTCGCATGGTACGGTTCATCGTCAGGCGAAGGAGAAATTTGACGCCATCATGAATGACATAGAGAAATATCTCCGTGGTCTCGGCGAGGGCAAGATAGCGGTGCCGTATACGACGCACGTGTGGATGGCCCAGTTGAAATCAGCCTCAATAGAACAAAATCAAACGGGGGGGGTATAACCCTTTCTGACATCCAAAGATTTCAACATGCCCTCTCCGAAAAGGAGGCGGCGTGAAATGAAACACGGAGACTTTACTGCACTGGCAAAGGCATATATCAATCGCCCAGGATATTCGCTGGATGTCCTGAGCGTCATTGGAAGCTTTGCCCACATGGAGCGCGATGGATTCAGAGTGGCAGACGTCGGTGCGGGCACAGGAAAGCTCACGGAGTGCCTTGCAGCGCTCGGGCTCACTGGCTGTGCCGTTGAGCCAAACGACGCCATGCGAGCGGAGGGCATAAAAGCATTTTCAGGCAAGGATTCATTTGCGTGGAGCAAGGGTCAAGCCGAGGCGACGAGGCTCCCCTCTCATTCATTTGATTGGGTGCTTATGGGCTCGTCATTTCACTGGACGAATACTACTGAGGCACTCGCGGAATTCCATCGCATACTGAAGCCTGGCGGGCTTTTCACGGCGATATGGAATCCACGCGACATCAAAGGTCATCCCCTTCACGAGAAAATCGAGCAAATGATATATGACGAAGTGCCGAACATGACGCGCGTGTCGTCAGGCAGCCAAGGCAAAATCGCGAATATCGAGAGCATATTGACTGGCGACGAGCATTTTGGTCATCTCTTCTTTGTCGAGGCAAAGCATGAGGTCGCCATGAGCAAGGAGAGATACATGGGCGTATGGCGCTCCGTGAACGATATCCGTGTGCAGGCCGGCGAAGAAAAATTCGCCGAGATAATGAGAAATATAGAGAAAATCATCGAGCCCTACGACGAGATCGTTGTGCCGTATAAGTCCAGGGCTTGGACAGTGATTGCAAAGTAAAAGCAGAATAAATCATGAAATAAGAGTGGTGACAATAGTGTACGCATTTTGCACGAAGGCACAGACATTGTCATATCTGTACGAGCATCAAAAAGAAATCGACGCTGAGGTGTTGCCCGTCGTCTATTTCACTGTCGATGAGTGGCGCAGCGATGCCCATGCGGTATATGAGCGTGTACATAATGAGAAATTTGCGACGCCGCGCATTATATGCCGCAGCAGCGCGCGTGGCGAGGACACCGCCGAGTCGTCAGGCGCAGGCAAATTTTCTTCGTTTATATGTGATGCGGATGAGGCATCATTCAGAAAGGCCGTGGAGTCTGTCATAGCCTCGTATGGCATGGCGTCAGGCGACGACGAGGTTCTCGTCCAGCCGGCGTTGGAGTCTGTCTCTATGGCGGGCGTGGCCTTCACTGTTGAGCCGAATACTGGTGGGCACTACATCATCATCAATTACGACGATGAGACAGGCTCGACGTCGTCCATAACGGACGGGACGAGTGACGGGGCGAAGCTTTTCTGCTATGCGAAAGGCAGCACGACGCCTGATGACAGGCGGCTTTCTTCGCTCATAGCCACGCTCTCATACATGGAGCAGCTTTTCCAGACGGAGGCGCTCGATGTTGAATTCGCCTTTGATGAAGGTACGCTTTACATTTTGCAGGCGCGCCCGCTCGTCATGAAGCATGAGCTTACCGACATTGATGAGCAGGGAAAAAGCCTCAGGCGTATTGCAGCCAAAGTCGCTGGGGAAAACAGGAAGAAGCCGTTCCTCTATGGTGACAGGGTCATATACAGCGTCATGAGCGACTGGAATCCAGCCGAGATGATAGGCATCCACCCTCATCCTTTGGCACTTTCGCTTTACAAGGAAATCATAACGGACAACGTATGGGCGTATCAGCGACACAACTACGGCTACCAAAACCTGCGGTCATTCCCGCTCATGGTGGATTTCTGTGGCCTCCCATACATCGATGTGCGCGTCTCCTTCAATTCATTCATACCCGCAACGCTTTCCCCCGCAACGGCGGAGAAGCTTGCAAGCTATTATTTGGCTCGTCTTGCGGAGTCGCCTGACAAGCATGATAAGATAGAATTCGAAATCATTTTCTCATGCTACACGCTCGATTTGCCGCGCAGGATAAGAGTGCTTGCAAAATACGGTTTCACGGACAGCGAGATCGACGAGATTATTGAGGCGCTTAGGGTGCTCACCAACCGCATCACGAACAGCAGGACGGGACTTTGGAAAAAGGATGCGGAAAAGATAGAGACGCTGAAGGCTCGCTATGAGACAATCGTATCGAGCGACATGTCGGATGTCGCGAAAATGTATTGGCTACTGGAGGACTGCAAGAGGTATGGGACGCTGCCGTTCGCGGGGCTCGCACGTGCGGCGTTCATTGCCGTGCAGATACTTCGCTCCATGGTTGATGAGAACATTATCAGCGTCAATGAATACAACGCTTTTATGAATGACCTTGTGACGATAAGCGGTGAGATGAAGCGCGATATAAAGACGCTCTCGCGCAAGGATTTCCTGCTTCGTTATGGTCATCTGCGTCCGGGGACGTACGACATCACGTCGCCGAGATATGATGAGGCACCAGATTTATACTTCAGCAATGATGACAAGGAAAGAGATGGCACTTCACCTGATGATGAGAGTGAGTCGCCCTCGCGTTTTCGTCTCTCGCTCCCGCAGCTTTCTGTCATTCGCGAGGCGCTTAAAAGTCATGGCCTCGAGGACGATGTGCTCGGCCTTTTCTCATTTGTCAGGGCGGCCATAGAAGGTCGCGAGTCGTCGAAATTTGTTTTTACAAAAAGCCTTTCGGAGACGCTTAGGCTTTTCAAGCACTGGGGCGAGGCGCTCGGCTTTGCGGCTGATGATCTCTCGTATGCGGACATTGGCATCATAGAAAAACTGTATCAATCGACGCCGGACGAGCGTGAGATACTGCGCGAGTCCATAGAGGCCGGCAGGAAAAGATACAATGAGGGCGAAGGCCTGGTTCTCCCGCCGATTATAACGTCAGAAAAGGACGTGGAGAGCTTTTTCGTGCCCGACTCCGTACCGACATTTGTGACGCGCGGCAAGGTGACAGGCGAGACGCATGTGATTGACATCGCGACGGACGGCACGGCAATGGAACTCAGCGGAAGGATTGCAGTCATTCCGGCCGCTGATCCTGGATATGACTGGATTTTCTCTCGCGGCATCATAGGATTTGTCACGGAGTACGGCGGCGCGAATTCGCACATGGCCATACGAGCTGGCGAGCTGAACATCCCCGCTGTCATAGGCGCCGGCAAAAAGCTCTTTGACAAAGTGAAGAATGCGAGCGTTGTGGAGATTGATGCGGCAGCGCGAAAGGTGCGGATTTTAAGATGAGCATTGAGAGAAAAATCGTCATTTTCACGCAGCGCGTCGAGACGATAGCGTCATACGGTGAGCGCCGCGATGAGGCGGATCAAAACATATCTAGATTGTTCAGCGAATGTGGCTATATCCCTGTGCCTGTGGCGAATAATCCAGCGCTTGCAGATGAGTATGTGCAGAGGCTCGCGCCATCGGGCATAGTGCTCACCGGCGGGAACGACCTCGTGAAATACGGAGGGAATGCGCCTGAGCGTGATGAGATGGAGCGAAGGCTCATAGGCATCGCAATCGAGAGGGACATCCCACTGTATGGCTTTTGTCGTGGCATGCAGATGATACTCGACTATTTCGGCTGCGGGCTGGTGCGCGTTGAAGGGCATGTGGCTGTTCATCACAAGATACGCGGCGAAATCAGCCGGAGCGTCAACAGCTACCATAATTTGGGCTGCAGGGACATCGGCGATGCGCCGCTAGACGTATTGGCAAGGACAAGCGACGGCGTGATTGAGGCCGTGAGGGCGCAGTCGAAAAAAATCATTGGAACGATGTGGCACCCAGAGAGGGAGACGCCATTCGACAAGATGGACAAAGAGCTGATTAGATTTTTATTCGGATGAAAACGAGGCGATAGATGATGAAGGCAATAATACTTGCGGCAGGACGTGGGAGCCGCATGAGGGAGCGCACGGAGATACTGCCGAAATGTCTGACGGAGCTATGGGGCAAGACACTTCTTGATTGGCAGCTGAAGGCCATAGAAGGCGCCGGCATAAGACGCAGCGACATCGCGATAATAACGGGCTACCACGCCGAGAAAATTCGCGAGGCAGAGCCAGACCTTCACTATTTCCATAACGAGCGCTGGGCAGCGACAAACATGGTCTCAACGCTCATGGAGGCGGATGAGTGGCTGAACACGGACACGTGCATAGTAAGCTACGCCGACATCGTGTACACGAGAAAGGCCATTTCACTTTTGATGGAGTCGAGCGACGACATCGCGATAACGTACTACACGAAGTTTCTTGACCTCTGGAAGGGCCGCTTTGAGAATCCTCTTGACGACATAGAGACATTCAAGATTGATAAGAATGGATTTCTCACGGAGATAGGTCAAAAGGCGAAGGCGCTGAGCGACATAGAGGGTCAATACATGGGGCTCCTGCGGTTCACGCCTGAGGGATATAGCAGCATGCGCGAGGAAATGAAGCGTGGCCTGCCGAAGCCGATGGACAAAATGGACATGACAGGCCTATTGTCGTATCTTCTTGGCAAAGGAATAAAGATGCGTGGCATAGCCTATGATGAACTGTGGATCGAAATGGACAGCCAGGACGATCTCGCGCTGTATGAGTCATGGGATGCTGAGAAGTATATTGAGATGCTAACGAAAATTTGACGGCGCCATCTTTATGTGCTAAAGTATCGGTTGCGAGTCTGAAAGGCAATCGCTGATGCTTTTTGCATTTGAGGAAAGTCCGGGCTCCACAGGGCAGCGTGCTGGATAACGTCCAGCGGGGGTGACCCTCGGGAAAGTGTCATAGAAACGGAAACCGCCCCGCCTCGGCGGAGCAAGGGTGGAAAGGTGCGGCAAGAGCGCACCAGCAGCCAGGCGACTGGCTGGCTTGACAAACCCCACGCGGAGCAAGACTGAATAGGGAAGGGATGATGCGGCCCGCGGAACCTTCCGGGTTAAGTCGCTTGAGCCTCGTGGCAACACGCGGCGTAGATAAATGATTGCCACCGTCCTCGCGGGCGGCACAGGACCCGGCTTATTGACGACTCGCATTTGCATGATGAGGCTGACGATTTTTCGTCAGCCTTTTTCGTTTGCGAAATAAAATAGAGCCGCTCAGGATTTAATGTTTTCACATCATCAGTGGCTCATGAAAACATTTAAACAATTATTAAAATGTATACACAAATAGACATTCTATAAAGAAAATTTTGCATTCCATTTCCAAAGAGGTGCAGGATGTGGTATAATGAGAAACGAGTTACAGCGACGTGGAGAAATATATTCAGCTTCCGCGTCTGCATAAAGCCGAGTCCAGCTCAGGAGCGGGGAAACCATTTTTTCATGGGGTGAGTGTTTTTCCTTTTGGTGCTAGCGACTGAAGGAGAAGCAGGGGCGGTCCTTTCTGCCCTAACCCGACAGCTAACCTCGTAGGCGAATAGAGAGAGGAGTGGCTTCTTGATTCATTTAATGCGTGTTCTTTTTGTTTCCGTGCTTTGCATGGGCTGGTTCTCCATTGCGAGTGCCGCAGCATTCACTGTAGGCGATCAGGGGAGTGACGTGGCAGAGATACAGGGTACGCTCGCAGATCTCGGGTATGACGTAGTCGCTGACGGCGACTACGGACCATCAACGGTCGCGGCAATCAAAGACTTCCAGAGGTCACATGGCATGGATGTCGATGGCGCGGTCGGCCCAGAGACGTATTCTGTGCTCATGGGCAAGGATATGCCCGAGGTCAGCCGTGGTTCGAATTATTTCTCACGGCGCATCATCCAGACAGCGATGGACTACATTGGAGTGCCGTACGTCTTCGGTGGCACGTCGCCATCGGGATTTGATTGCTCTGGGTATGTGAGGTATGTCTTCGCGAACGCGGGCATATATCTCCCTCGTACAGCCGACGAGCAGTACGAGCTGGGTGTGCCTGTGCCGATGGACTCGCTTCGCGCCGGCGATCTCGTATTTTTCTCGACGTACGATTACGGCGCTTCACACGTCGGCATCTATCTGAGTGATGGGGAATTCATCAATGCATCGAGCAGCCGTGGTGTTGCCATAGATTCGCTCTACAGCGAGTACTGGGGCAGCTGCTACATCGGCGCTCGTCGCGTAATGTGATTTTTATAAGAGACCCGGGGGAGGGTCTCTTTTTTTGCGCAATTTTGAAGCGGATGGTATAATGGTCGTGATGAAGTGTTGATGTTGAAATGGTCAGCGCTTTCGTGAATTTGTCTTTCGTAAATTTTTTGGAATGAGTGATTTTCGTGGGCGATCTTGTTATTGTCATTCTCGTTGGTCTCATGGTGCTTTACGCGTACTGGGATGAGATTTTTGCGGAGTGATGACATGATGGGAAATCTGACAGCAGAGAAAAATAAAAAATTTGAGCTCGCATGCGTCAACATCGAGAGCCTCTGCGACGCGGACAGAGAGCTCGGCGCGATAGGAGCTGACGCGCGCGGCGTGAAAATCATGCGCGAGAAGGCGGTGTTTCGCGTCGTTAAGGTGCGCGATGTCCCGCTCCGTGCGGCGAATCTTTTAAAGCAGATTTTTCTCTCGAAGGGCGGAGAGGCGGCAGTCTCACGCGGCACGGCGGCTCTCGCCGTCGAGTCGACGGACATGCTGCTCATGGGAACGCTCGCCGTATTTCGCGCGGCGATTGCGTCGATGCATGAGCAACCGTTTGGGCTGCGCGCTCTTTCTGATGAGCTGACAGATTTGCTTTTTGCGTGAGTGAAATTAAGCGCGTCAAAAAATTTTTGAAAAATTTTGATTCAAGCAGGAAATTTTGAATCAATATAGAATATTTAACTATATACGAAATTTGAAAGGGAGATGTCTTTTATGGCAAAGATTCGTATTCACAATATGCTTTTCTATGGCTTTCATGGTATTTATGAGTATGAGCGTGAGCAGGGGCAGAAATTTTTTGTCGATGTCGAGCTCGTGACGAAGGACAACAAAGCTGCCGAGACGGATGATCCAAAGATTGGCATTGATGGTGCCATCGTCTACGTCGTCGTGCGCGATGTCATGGAGAATGAGCGCTGCATGCTGCTCCAGACTGTCGCGACGCATGTCAATAAAAAAATCATCGAGCGTTTCCCGCAGATTGCCGAGGTCACGTCGACGATTCGCAAATACTCCGTCGCGGTTCAGGGCTCGCTTGACTGCGTCGAGGTAGAAGTTAGCACGAAGAACGAGTAAGAATTTCATAAGAGAACGATGATCAAAGAGCGTTTGGAAATTTAATCAACGACAAAAAATTGCGGCTGTCCTAATTTTGGACGGTCGCTTTTTTGTTGGCGTAATTTTTTTGTCAGCGTAATTTGTCAGTGAATAGTTGGCAGAAATGCACGTTATTGCCGTTAACATGATTGACATATATTCGATTTAGCTTTAGAATTTTGTTTAATCATTTTCCTACATTAAAGGCAAAATGCGCGAAGTAAAAATAAAAGTGTGTTAAGGATTTCGCGGCGAGGAGGGCAACATGCTTCAAGAAGGATATTATCTTGCGGCCATCATGGAGGCAAAGGGAATGAGCCCTCATGTGCTCAAGCAGATTGTCGACGAGATGGGCAGCGCGGCCGCCGTCTGGGAGCAGACGAATGAGTGCGCATTTGCAGGCAATAAAAGACTTCGCAGTGCTGTCGCTGCACTCAAGCGCGAGAAGCCAAATCTGCCGGAGAGCATTGCGGAGTCGTGTGAGCGTTTCGGAATAGCTGTGACGACGATATACGATGAAGATTATCCACCAATTTTGAAGGAGATATTCAGCCCACCGATGACGCTTTTCTATCGTGGCGAACTGTGGCCGCATATACAGCGCGTCGCGATGGTGGGCTCGCGCAAGGCGAGCATGTACGGCAAGCGCGTGGCGGAGGACATATCTGAGCAGCTCGCACGCGCGGGCGTCACCGTCGTGAGCGGCGCGGCGAGGGGCATAGACACATCGTCGCACATCGGCGCAATGAAAGCGGGGCGCACAGTCGCCGTCCTCGGTTGCGGGCTCGACATAGCGTATCCGCCAGAGAACAGGGACCTCATCGACGAAATCGCTGAGCGGGGCGCGGTCATATCCGAGTATCCGCCGGGCACGAGGCCGCTGGCACCATTTTTCCCGGCGCGCAATCGCATCATCAGCGGTCTCTCGGTCGGGACGATCGTCGTCGAGGCGGCGAAGCACAGTGGCTCGCTCATCACGGCGGAGCTCGCTCTCAGCGATGGGCGCGATGTATTCGCTGTGCCGGGCAGCATCTATTCGCCGACGAGCGTCGGGTGCAATCATCTCATCAGGCAAGGCGCCAAGCTCGTGGAGACGGCAGACGACGTGCTTGAAGAGTATAGTCTCGCGCCGGCGAAGCCAGAGCGGCAAATGAAGCGTGGGCACAGAAGCACGGCCGCAGTGCAGGAGGCGGATGAGGCGCCCGCAAGCATCAGCCTCACAAAAGAAGAAAAGACTGTTTATGATTTGATAGAGTACGATACGCCGCAGACGGTCGATGAGATCATCTTTCGCCTTCATGGCACAGGCGAGGCGTCAAATATATCGTTCATACTTCTTCAGATGGCACTCAAAGGCGTCATCGTCGAGGATGAAAATCACGCATATATCAAAGTAAGAAACGTATAGCATACATGAATGAGAATAGGCAGAGGGAGTGATACAGTGGCAACTGCTTTGAAAGCAAAAACTGCAGCTAAGACGACAACAAAAACAAAAGCTAAAACAGCAGCGAAATCGACAGCAAAAAAAAGCGTAAAGGCTACGACGAAAAAGGCAACAACTGCGAAAAAGACGAAAACGAAAAAGACACTCGTGGTGGTCGAGTCGCCGGCAAAGGCGAAGACCATAGAAAAATATTTGGGAAGAAATTATGTCGTGCGCGCTTCGATGGGTCATCTGAGAGATTTGCCGAAAAGCCAGTTCGGCATAGACGTCGAGCATGACTTTGAGCCGAAATACATTAATATTCGCGGCAAGGGCCCACTAATAAAGGAACTCAAAAAAGAAGCAAAGAACGCCGACAAAATCTATCTCGCATCCGATCCTGATCGCGAGGGAGAGGCCATTGCATGGCATTTGGCGCATATTCTCGACATGGATGCAAATAAGAATTGCCGCATCATATTCAACGAAATCACGAAGCCTGCCATACAGGCCGCTGTGAAATCGCCGCAGCCGATAAATATCGACCGTGTCGATGCACAGCAGGCGCGGCGCATGCTTGACCGCATCGTGGGATACAAGCTGTCGCCGCTGCTCTGGAGAAAAATCCGCAAAGGCCTTTCCGCTGGACGCGTGCAGTCCGTGACGGTGAAGCTGATATGCGATAGAGAAAAGGAAGTACAAAACTTCGTATCTGAGGAATATTGGACGATAGGGCTAAAGCTCAGAAAAAAGCGTTCGCGCCTTTTTGCGGCTGACCTCGTGGCGATTGATGGCAAGAAGCCATCCATCAAAAATGAGAGCGAGGCAAAAACCGTTGCCAAGGACATCGAGAAAGAGACAGTCAGCGTGGCGCAGATAAAGAGGAGCGAGCGCAGAAGAAAGCCCGCCCCGCCATTCAACACGTCGAGCTTGCAGCAGGACGCGGCACGAAAGCTGGGCTTCACGTCGCGCAGAACGATGATGATTGCGCAGACGCTCTACGAGGGCATCAGCCTCGGCAAATCAGGTCCTGTGGGTCTCATCACATATATGCGTACCGACTCCACGCGCATTTCCGACATAGCCGTCAATGAGACAAGAGATTTCGTCAAGGAGAAGTATGGCTCCGCATATATACCAACGAAGCCGAACGTCTACGCGGCAGGCAAGAACGCGCAGGACGCGCACGAGGCCATACGGCCTACGAGCGTGCTCAGGACGCCGGATGATGTGAAGATGTTTTTGACGGCGGAGCAGATGAAGCTCTATACGCTGATTTGGCAGCGCTTCGTCGCGTGCCAAATGACGCCCGCTGTGTACAACACGGTCTCTGTCGCCATGACGGCTGGCAAGAAATATCAGCTGCGCGCGTCAGGTTCTGAGCTCAAATTCGCGGGCTTCACAGCTGTGTACGCGGGCATAGAGGGCAAGAAGGAAAAAGACGTCGTGCTGCCGGAGCTCGCGGAAGGGGACACGCTCGATATTTCCGCTGTGCTTCCCGAGCAGCATTTCACGGAGCCGCCGCCGAGGTACAATGAGGCGTCGCTCGTCAAGATGCTCGAGGAAAAGGACATCGGCCGCCCGAGCACATACGCGCCAATCATAGAGACAATCATCGCGCGTGGCTACGTCCAGCGCATAGACAAGCATTTCCAGCCGACGGAGCTTGGATTCATTGTCGTCGATATGCTCGAGGAATATTTCAAGAACATCGTCGATGTCTCGTTCACGGCAAATCTCGAAAATGAGCTCGATGAGATTGCCGAGGGCAAGATGGACAAAAATGAGATGCTCAGGGAGTTTTACACGCCGTTTGAAAAGACGCTCGAGAAGGCGGATGAGGCCATTGGCCATGTTGAGATGCCCGTCGAGGTCTCCGATGTGAAGTGTGAGCTTTGCGGACGCATGATGGTCGTGAAGCAGGGGAGATATGGCAAATTCCTCGCTTGCCCAGGGTTCCCGGAGTGCCGCAACACGAAGCCGTTCCTGAAGGACACGGGCGCGAAGTGCCCAAAGTGTGGCGGCGCAATCGTGGAGCGGCGCACGAGGCGTGGTCGTGTGTTCTACGGTTGCCGCAACTATCCGGATTGCGATTTCGTCACGTGGGATACGCCGCAGGCGAAGCCGTGTGAGAAATGTGGCAGCCTCATGCTCAAGCATCATTTCAAAAATGGACGTGCGCTGCTTTATTGCATAAATGACGAATGCGAGACGCGCGTGAATCATCCCATCAACAAGGAGCTCGAGCGCATGAAGGCGCGTCAGTCGAAAGCGGCAAAGTCGGATGCGAGCGAGACAAAGAGCGCATCAAAGACTACGAAAAGCACGGCGACAAAGAGAAGCGCGACTGCAAAATCCACGAGCAAAACGTCAAAAGCGACAAAAGCGGCGAAGAAGAAAACGTCTGTGACGAAAGCCAAAGCGACAACGAAAGCAACAAAAACAACAGCGAAAAAGTCAACGACGAAAAAATCAACAGCAAAGAAAACAACGACGAAAAAGTAAAAATAGAAATAAAGAAGGCGGCGAGGTGAGGTAAAAACGAAGCGAGTAATCGTAGTAGGCGCAGGACTCGCAGGCAGCGAGGCCGCGTATCAGGCGGCCGAGCGTGGCGCTCATGTGACGCTCTATGAGATGCGCCCAGAGCGACAGACGCCCGCACACAAGACGGGCTATTTCGCGGAGCTGATATGCAGCAATTCTTTGCGCGCGCGTGGACTCGAGAATGCGGTCGGCGTGCTGAAAGAGGAAATGCGCAGGGCGGGCTCTGTCATAATGATGGCGGCTGACGCAACGGAGGTGCCTGCAGGTGGCGCGCTGGCGGTCGACCGCGCGGGCTTCAGCAAATTTGTGACGGAGCGTGTGACTAGTCATCCGAATGTGGAGGTCATTCATGAGGAATTGACCGAGATACCCGTAGCGGATGACGCCGTGACGGTGGTCGCGAGTGGGCCGCTTACGTCGGGCACATTGGCTGACGACATCGTAAAAATCATCGGTGAAAATGATCGAGACAAGCTGTATTTTTATGATGCGGTCGCGCCGATTGTCGCGCATGACTCCATAGACATGACGAAAGCGTATCGCGCGTCGCGGTATGGCAAGGGCGAGGCAGCGTATATCAACTGCCCGATGAATAAAGACGAATATGAAACGTTTTGGACGGCGCTCACCACGGCGGAGAAAGCGCCGACACATGAATTTGAGAAGGAAAAATATTTTGAGGGCTGCATGCCTGTCGAGGTGATGGCGGCGCGCGGAGAGAGTACGTTGCTCTTTGGTCCGCTGAAGCCCGTGGGACTGGAGCTGCCGACGACGGGAGAGCGCCCGTATGCGGTCGTTCAGCTGCGTCAGGACAATGCTGCGGGCACGCTTTACAATATTGTGGGATTTCAGACACACCTCACGTGGCCGGAGCAGCGCCGCGTATTTCGCATGATACCAGGGCTTGAGAGTGCCGAGTTCGTGCGCTATGGCGTAATGCATCGCAACACGTTCATCAATTCGCCCGAGCTCTTAAGTCCCGCGATGCAGCTCAAGGCGAAACCTAATATTTTTTTCGCGGGGCAGATGACGGGCGTCGAGGGCTACGTCGAGTCTGCGGCATCGGGCCTCGTCGCGGGCATCAACGCCGCGCGCATTGCCGATGAGAAAGAGCCGCTGACGTTTCCCGAGGAGACGGCGCACGGCTCACTCACGCACTACATCACGACGGCTGACCCGCATCATTTTCAGCCGATGAACGTGAATTTCGGTCTGATGCCAAAACTCGCTGAACGCATCCGCGACAAGCGGGAGAAAAAGAAGCGACTGGCGGAGCGCGCGCTTGCATCGTTCGACGAATTTATGAAGTATTTGTGATATGGAAAATGGGAGCTGATTATATGAACAATGATATTTCGTTTCACGCCACGACCATCGTCGCCGTGCGTCATCAAGGCAAAACGGCGATAGCGGGCGACGGACAAGTCACATTTGGCGAGCATACGATCATGAAGGCGAATGCGAGAAAGGTCAGGCGGCTTTATCATGACAGTGTGCTCGCGGGATTCGCTGGCTCAGTGGCCGACGCGTTCACGCTTTTTGAAAAATTCGAGGCAAAGCTCGACGAGTACAATGGCAGCCTTCAGCGGGCGGCGGTGGAGCTCGCGAAGGAATGGCGCATGGACAGAGTGCTAAGAAAGCTCGAAGCACTGCTGCTCGTCGCTGACGGAGAGACGCTTCTTCTCATATCGGGCAACGGCGAAGTCATAGAGCCGGATGGGGACGTCGCGGCGATTGGCTCGGGTGGATTCTACGCGCTGTCGGCCGCGCGCGCGATGGTAAAGCACGCGCCGCAGATGACGGCACCGGAGATTGCGAAGGAAGCGCTCAATATCGCGGCAGATATATGCGTCTACACGAATCATAATATCATCGTTGAGGAACTTGACTGAGAGAAGGAGGCAGGACAGTGGGGGAGATGGAAGCATTGGAAACGGAAGAAAAAGATTTAAATCAGAAGAAGGTCATGATTGACGACATCGGCAAAGAGCAGACGCCGCGCGAGATTGTCGAGGAGCTCAACAAATACATCGTCGGCCAGGACAAGGCAAAGCGCGCCGTCGCGATTGCGCTCAGAAATCGCTGGCGCAGCCGTCAGCTCGATGAGGCGATGCGCGAGGAAGTCATACCGAAAAATATTCTTATGATTGGCTCGACGGGCGTTGGCAAAACGGAAATCGCGAGACGCCTCGCGCGGCTCGTGAAGGCGCCATTCGTCAAAGTCGAGGCGACGAAGTTCACGGAGGTCGGATACGTTGGCCGCGATGTTGACTCCATCGTGCGTGAGCTGGCCGAGGTGTCCGTGCGCATGGTGAAGCATCAGCGCGTATCCGAGGTGCAGGACAAAGCGAAGAAGCTCGCAGAGGAGCGCATACTCGATGTGTTTGTCCCTGAGCCGAAGAAATCGTCGAATCCACTGGGAAGGCTCTTCGGTGCCGTAGACGATGCAGAGGAAAAGCGCGAGACTGACAGCGAGCCAAAATACAAGGCGGGACGCGAGTGGTGCAAAAAACGCCTCGACGCGGGCGAGCTCGAGAATGAGCTCATCGAGATAGATGTGGAGGACAACGGCCATCCGATGGTCGGAATGTTCGCAGGCTCGGGCCTTGAGAGCATGAGCGACAATCTGCAGGACATGATTGGCTCGCTCGTGCCGAAAAAGCACAAAAAACGCAAAGTCACGGTTAAGGAAGCCCGCAAGATATTCATTCAGGAGGAGTCACTGAAGCTCGTCGACATGGACGAGGTGGCGTCCGAGGCCATAAAGGTCGCTGAGAGGAGCGGCATCGTTTTCCTCGACGAAATCGACAAAGTGGCTGCGCATGGCAATTCAGGCTCTGGCCCCGATGTCTCGCGCGAAGGCGTGCAGCGAGACATCCTGCCTATCGTCGAGGGATCGACAGTCATGACGAAGTATGGCCCGCTCAAAACAGACCATGTTCTTTTCATCGCTGCGGGCGCGTTCCATGTGGCGAAGCCGTCTGACCTCATCCCAGAGCTGCAGGGGCGCTTCCCTATCAGGGTCGAGCTCACGTCGCTCAAGAAAGAGGACTTCAAACGCATACTGACAGAGCCAAAGAATGCGCTTATCAAGCAATATGAGGCGCTGCTTGCAACAGAGGGCGTGAAGCTCACGTTCACGGACGACGCGATAAATCGTCTCGCGCAGATGGCGTTCGATGTCAACGCGCAGACGGAGAACATCGGGGCGAGACGCCTTCACACGCTGCTCGAGAAGCTGCTCGAAGAAGTGTCGTTCGACGCGCCCGACATGCAGGACAAAAACGTGGTCGTCGATGAAAAGTATGTTAACGATAAGCTGTCGGAGATAACGGTCAATCGCGACCTGTCGCAGTTTATTCTGTGAGTTCGAGCAGATTTACTCATAGGCTTTCACAATATTTTTTGCTTGAAATATGATTTTTTTAGCGATAAAATAATAGCAAAATGAGACTGTGCTTAGAGTGCAGAATGCCGTCTGATTAGACGAATGATTTGCCCTCTTTTTTGGCCGTGATGAGAGCGATGACGTCGCCTGAATGTTGGAAAAGAGACGGTGCTCTGCTATCTGCTATGCACGTATGAATCTCAATTTTAGAATTTGAAGCGTGGACACGGGTATCGAAAGATGAAGCCGGCCATTGTCGTCAATATCCTGCGTTTCCCGTTCTTGCCAACTGAGGAATGTGAAGCTCCCCAGAAAGGCAGGATTTAAAGCGGGGGGGCGAAAGAGAGCAAGGAAAATGATACATCAATCACATTTTTATCAAAAGTGAGGGGGAATCGTTTATGTTCGAGCTTTCGTCCATGAAGGCGCGCTTGATCATGGCAATCAGCGGCGTCTCGCTCGCCTCGACGATTTTGATTGGTGGCTTCTTCATTTACGGCAATGTCCGCGACAACAGGGCGAGCATCGCGAGCTATCGTCAGGATCTCGAGACGAATGTCGAGACACAGCTCAAGGAAGAGACGCAAGTCGCAGTCAGCATCCTCGAGGAGTACAATAAGAAAGTGCAGTCTGGTCAAATGACGGTCGCGCAGGCGAAGAAGGAAGCTGCCGACCGCGTGCGTGATCTTCGTTATGACAACGGCAAAGGCTATTTCTGGATTGATACGGCGGAGGGCGTCAATGTCGTCCTGCTGGGCCGCGATGTCGAGGGCAAGAGCCGCATCGATCTCGTCGATCCGAATGGCGTCCATTTCATTCAGGAAATGATAAAGAATGGGCTCAAGGAAGGCGGCGGCTTCACGGACCTCGAGTTCGCAAAGCCGGGTGAGACAGAGCCGCTTCCAAAGCGCAACTACACGGTGCTCTACAAGCCATTCAACTGGGTCGTCGGCACGGGTGTCTGGATTGATGACATCGATGCGGCGGTGGCGGCGCGCACAGAGGTGTACAATGCAAGCCTTCGCTCACAGCTTCTCGTATCGATTGCCGTCATGATTGTGTTGCAAATCATCTTCATCGCGTTCGCGCGCTACATTGGCGTGAACATCTCGGGGCCGATACTTAAAGTCACGGACCGCATGAAGGTCATCGGCACGGGCGATTTCACACTGAGCAAGCAGGATGCTGCAGAGCTCGAAGCACTCGCGGCGCGTCCAGATGAGATTGGCACGATGGCACACGCCATGAAGGATATGAATGAAAAGGTTCGCGAGCTCATGCGCGATGTCGCGAATACGGCAGAATACCTCGCCTCCGCATCGGAAGAGCTCACATCGACGGCAGATCAGGCCGCGCAGGTCAGCCAGTCCATCGCCGAGTCCGTCGTGAATGTCGCAGGCTCGTGCAACGAGCAGTTCACGGACGTCGAGACGGCGAATGAGCACACGCAGAAGCTCACGGAGAATATGGAGTCGTTCAGCCAGAACCTCGACAACGCAGGCAAGAAGGTCGATGAGACGAGCGCGGTCGCGGCAAAGGGCGGCGAGGACGTTGAAACGGCCGTCACGGGCATGCAGTCCATCGAGAAGAACGTCGGCCACATCGCAGAGCTCATAGAGGGACTCGGCGAGAACAGCAAGGAAATCGGCGCGATTGTCGAGACGATTTCGAAGATTGCCGATCAGACGAATCTTCTCGCGCTCAACGCGGCCATCGAGGCTGCGCGCGCAGGCGAGCATGGTCGCGGCTTCTCCGTCGTCGCCGACGAGGTCAGGAAGCTCGCTGAGCAGTCGCAGCAGGCGGCTGGCGAAATCTCGAATCGCATCGGCAAGATACAGCAGTCGACGGACGAAGCTGTCGAGGCGATGCATGCGGGCCTCGCGGAAGTCATGAACGGCACGAAGACCGTTCAGTCGACGGGCAGCTCGTTCCAAGGCATCGTCAACATGGTCGGCGAGGTCGCGACGAACTCTAACGCGATGGTCGACTCCGTCAAGGTGCTGACAGCGAGCATCGACGAGATCAGCCACGCCATCGAGCAGATCAACGACAAGAGCCGCTCCGTCGCGAACGAGGCGCAGAACGTCTCGGCATCGACGGAAGAAGAGACAGCGTCCATGCATGAAATCGCCGACGCGAGCCGCAAGCTTGCGGAGCAGGCGCAGGAGCTGCAGAACGCGATTGCCATGTTCAAGATTTGATGGTCTCAAGAAAAAGAATTGAATAAAAATTATGCCACAGCGTCGCGTGTCGATGTTGTGGCATAATTTTTTTGATTTCATAAATTTTATTTTGTTCAAATTTTAAGATTTTTCGTGACATTTCCTGTCAATATGATAAAATAAGTATTGGATTAAAAATTGGTATGGTTAATGCTGCATATAATCCTTTTAGGTTTTCAAATTTCAAAAGGGGTGGGTGATTCATGGCAACTTTACTTGAACGAACGCGTAAAATCAACAGGCTTCTGCAACGGTCGGAGAACGTCGAATATGACAGCATATCTCGTGTCCTCTGCAATGTCATTGATTCAAATGTCTACATAACCAATAAGCAGGGTAAAATTTTTGGCTATGCGTTTGTTGATGACTTTGAATGTGACATCATGATTGACAAGGTCATCAATCAAGGCGAATTTCCGAGGCACTATGTCAAATGGTTGCTGAAAATTGATGAGACGTCATCGAATCTCCGCACAAAGTCCGGCATGTGCGCATTCTCGTCCGATGAGACGCCGTGCAAATTCAACGGAAAGAACACGACGATTGTGCCGATTTATGGCGTGGGCGAGAGGATTGGCACGCTGATACTTGCGAAGTACGACGAGGAGTTCACAGACGATGACCTGCTGCTCGCGGAGTATGGCGCGACGGTCGTAGGCATGGAAATGCTTCGCGACAGGACGCAGAAGATTGAGATTGAAGCGAGGAAGAAAGCAACGGTTCAGATAGCCCTTGCAACGCTTTCATATTCGGAGATAGAAGCTGCGGTGGCTATACTGGGAGAGCTCGATGGCACGGAAGGACTTCTCGTCGCTTCAAAGATTGCCGACAGGGTTGGCATCACGCGGTCTGTCATAGTAAACGCGCTCAGGAAATTCGAATCCGCCGGCGTGATAGAGTCGAAATCGCTTGGCATGAAGGGCACGTATATCAAGGTGCTGAACGAGCACCTGCTCGATGAAATCAGAAAGATGAAGCATTGACTCATCGCGAAATTTATATTTGAGAAATGTATACGTGAAGCCGACTGCCTTTGGATGCGCTGATGGCAGTCGGCTTTTGCTTTTGTGGGAGAATGAAAATGGAAAATTATACTGTGTCGTATAAAATGTATGAGATGGCGCTCGATGGCTTCATGGAGAAATATCATGATCGCGAGAAATATATCGCGCTGTGCAGGGCATGCCCGAACTACAACAAGAAGTGGTCGTGCCCCGAGCTCTCGTTTGACGTCGATGAGTATTTGAAGAATTTTCGATACATATACATCGTTGGCGCGAAGATTGATTTGAGCAAAGAGACGATAGCCGCGGCTGACACGATGGACAAAGTTAAAAATGTCGGCTGGGAAATCATTCAGACGGTCAGACACAGCATGAAGGGCAAGATGCTCGCGATGGAAGAAAAATCAGAGGGCAGCGTGTCGCTCGCGTCGGGTGACTGCGATATATGCGCTGAGTGCACGAGGCCACAGGGAAAGCCGTGCCGCTTTCCCGAGAAAATGCGCTATTCGCTCGATGCGTTCAGCATGAACTTGACGCAAATCACTGAGGACGCATTCAATATAAAAATCCAATGGATAAAGGACAGATTGCCCGATTATTTCACATTGATTCACGCGCTTCTGACGAAGAAAAAAATCGATGAGCGCGCGTGGGGCGATGTTGGGTTTCCTTTTTGACGCAAAAATAGCGGGTCAGATTTTCACATCTGGCTCGCTATTTTTTATGCAGTGCTTTATCTTACTTTCAAAATATCTTGTCCGTTGTCGAGATAGATGGTGCCCAAATGTACTTTGCCATCGATGATGCTGAACGCATCCGTCTTTACGTCGCCGGCCGCGAATGAGATGACGACGTCGCGGAAGATGAGCTCGTCTTTGAGCTGTTCGAAGCTGCCCTTGATGCCATTGAATGGAATCAAGTGGTATTTTCCTTTTCCAGAATAGAAAGAGCCGCGAATCACTTTCGTGCGTTTCGATTTGTTTTCGCCCATGTGAAGATCGAGCGTGACATCGCAGACGAGCATCATGTCATGCGCGGCAAGGCTGCCTTTGAGCTTTTCTCCGTGTGCATCGGCCTCGTACGCGTGCTCATCGAGATCGAAATATCCATTTGCAGTCACGTCGCCATCGTATGCCACGGCTGTGACATCGCTTGCCGTCAGTTTGCCGTCCTCGTAGTGAATATCTCCCTTTAGATTGTTGAATGCGATGCCTGGAAGCTTCAGCTCTTTCCATGACAATATGCCGTCAATGACAGGGTGCGGCAAATCGCCGTGGATTTTGGCGTCGATGGATGCCGGGTCTGTGATATTCATGCCGACACCCAAGGAATTTGGATTGCAGTCGGAGATATTGAGGTAAAGATTATATGTGGGCACATCGGGCGCGAAGTTGATTTTGCCGCCGAGCCGCAGACCATTTGCGGCGACCGTGCCAGTGAAGCCGCCCGCCGAGAGGTTGAATGACGTCGTATCGCGTGTATGGATGTCGGCTTTCATGTTGACGCGCTCCATGACGAAATGGCGATTTGGTGCCTCGGCCTCTATCGTGCCGTTTCTGAACTCCACATGGCAGTCAAATGGCCTGTTTCCATTTACGCCTGTTATCTTAATCGTGTTCGTTTTCTTTTTGTCGTTGTTTTTCGGCTCGCTCTCGTGGCTCGACTTGACGCCGACGAGCTCCATGTTCTTGTCGAGCACGAGATGAATATATCCCTTGTTCACGATGAGGTCCGTGACGGTCTGTGTGCCGATTTTCATGCGCACGATGTCGAGAATCTTGACCTTGAACGTGCCCTCGGGGATGTCGGCCAAGAGCATGCCGTCCTCGCTTTCCCAGCGCAAGTCGTTGAAATAAACGCGTCCCCACGGCGTCGCTGATATGCGTGAAATCGTGACGTTGCCGGGGAAAAGCTGGCGCTCGCGCACGACGTAATTGAAAAGGTCAGCCGCACGATAGCTGAGGAAAATGAGAAAGCCGTAGAAAAGTATGACAACGGCGACGACAATGGCGATGACGCGCAAAAGTATGCGCTTATGATTTGCAAACCATGATGCTGGTTTATTTGTGTTTATCTCCATTTTGTGACGTCTCTTTTCAATGCAAAATTTTAGTAAAATAAATCATATATATCTATTATAAATAAAATATGTTTTTTCGCCAATAAAAAATGTGAATAAAAAATGAAAATTTGAAGATTAGATATATATTTGTGGAAAAGACAATGGTATAATTTAGTTGTCGATTATGATGTCATCTGGGCTATAGGTGATGAAAATGAAGCGCATTTGGCGATTTGGACAACTGAAAATCGTGAGCGTGTGCCTCATCGTATTTTTGATGAGTCTCGTGACAGCCTTTGCGAATCCTGCTGACGCCGATATGCGCTACAGTGGGGTGCTCCGCGTCGGATACGTTCTGCCTGTGGGCAGCGAGGACGACATGATTCGCGCGCATCAGTACTACACGGCGTATTTCGATGAGCTCTCAAAGTATATGAAAATGGGCTACAAGCTGATGCCAATGACGGTGGAGGAGTCTCTGCCTGCGCTTTTTGGTGACCAAATAGATGTCATCATTCCGATGGAGTACAATCCCGTGCAGGAGGGCAAGCTGCTCGTATACAGCAGGTATGACAATTATTATGACACGATGGCACTTTTCATGCGCGACGGAGAAACGCGGTACAAGAGCGATGACCTCAATACGATTGACGGCGCGCGTGTGGGACTCTATACCAATCGCGCAGCGAATCAAAAATTCTTCAGTTTCGTGGCGGCGAATGGTCTTTTCGTGCAGTATGAATATTTTGATGGCCAAGAGGCAGTTGTCAACGCGCTGGCAGATGGCAGGATTGACCTCATCGTTGACAGCGCAACGAATGCCATGGAGCCAGAGAAGCTGCTTGTTTCGTTTGGCATTTGCCCGACACGAGTCGCGGCTACGGTGAAAAATGCGCGTGTGATAGACGAGCTGGACAAGGCCATCGAAAAAATGCGCAGCGAGAATCCAGATTTTGAGACATCCATGCAGCGTGACCTGTATCTGTCAACGCGGCCCGAGGTGACGAACTTCACGCCGATTGAGACGTCGTTCATCAATGCGGCGAGGCCGCTGAAGGTGATATTCTTTGGCGAGTACAGGCCGTATGTCATTTACGATGAAGACACGGACACGGTGACGGGCATTTATCCAGACATATTGGGTCTCATCAGCGAAGCGAGCGGGCTCACGTTTGATTTGCAGCACGTCAAGACATACAAGGAAGCCACGCAGAAGATACTGAACGGCGAAGGCGACCTCATGATAAACACGTATGGCGATGTGCTCGAGACAAAAAGCTGCTACTACACGAACACGGTGTTTGAGCAGCGCTGCTCGATCGTCACGCGTCGAGAGAGTGAGTAGAAGACGCTGAGTGGCAAGAGAGCCGTGATGGTAGCGGGCTCGAGCTCGACGAGACGATTTATCGAGCAAGACCTCATGAATTGGGATATAAGCTACAAGGACTCAATCAGCGAGCTCCTCGACAGCGTCGAGTCGGGCTATGCCGATGTTGCGGTTGTCGACACGCTGAGGCTACAGATGGACGACAGGATGCTCGCGAACCATCCGGGTCTCATGAGCTCACCGACGAAGATGATACGCATCCCTGTCTGCCTGACTGTCTCGTCGGGGCAGCCCGAGCTCCTGCGCTCCATACTCAACAAGGCTATACTGCGCATAGAGCGGCAGAAGAAGGACGCGGTGATGCTAAGGCATACGGTGGCCGTCGAGCCGAAGCTGTCGCTCTCATATCTCATGTACCACTATCCCGTGTGGACGGCGGCTGCGGCCGGCGTCGTGCTGATGCTCGTGGCAATCATCGTGTTCTCGGGCTATCACAACAGGCAGATGCATAAGAAGAATGAGGAGCTTCGTGCGACGCTCAATGAGCTGAGCTCGGCGAACGAGGCGCGCGACGCATACAAGACGAAATCAGAAAAAGATGCGCTGACGGGCGTGTTCAACAAAGGGACGATAGAGCACATCGTGACAACGGGCATAAAGAACATAAAAGAAGGCAATGCGCCAGACGCTTTCTTTATCATCGACCTTGATCATTTCAAGGAGGCCAATGACACGCGCGGCCATCAGTACGGCGACGAGATACTGAAAAAATTTGCCACATCGCTCTGCGGCATCGTGCGCAAAAATGACGTGGTCGGGCGGTTTGGCGGCGATGAGTTCATACTGTATCTCAAAAATATTCCAGAAGAAAGAGTGCGCGAAATCGCTGAGCACGTCGTCACGGCGGCTCATGAGCTCGACACGACGCAGAGGCCCAGGCTTTCGGCCAGCATGGGCGTCACTCTTATTCATTCGTCCACGGAGCTTTATGACACGGTTTTCCGTCATGCCGACTATTCGCTTTACAGCGTGAAGCAAAATGGCCGCGACGGATACGCCATATATCAAGGCAAAGCTCAAAAAGACGCATGAGCGTAGCGCGCGAGCATTATCTCACTCATTTGAAACACGGACAATTTTATGGCAAACAAAAAGCAGACCTACGGTGAAATGTGGTATGCTCCCTTCTAGGTAGACACGTGAAATAATAAAACGTGTCACCTGGGAGGGAGCATATTTTGTACAAGACAAAAGCAACAG
>OMWN01000012.1 GCA_900314765.1 uncultured Selenomonadales bacterium
TTCTAAGCCGCCTATGCGGCGGTGAACGCTGTGGGCATCAGATGAATGACGACGCTGTATTTCTAAGCCGCCTATGCGGCGGTGAACCTTGTGGCTCAAAGCCGTAGAAATCGCTCTGATTTCTAAGCCGCCTATGCGGCGGTGAACGCAACTTGACATTATACACAAGAGGCATAAATTTTCTAAGCCGCCTATGCGGCGGTGAACTCGCGTCCGAATAGATAAAACGCAAAGCCATATTTCTAAGCCGCCTATGCGGCGGTGAACTTATCCTTCTTGTTCTTGTGTCGTGGGGGATATTTCTAAGCCGCCTATGCGGCGGTGAACTACAAGAGCAATGCGAAAGAGCACCCGAAGGATTTCTAAGCCGCCTATGCGGCGGTGAACAGATAGCCCGCGCATAGCGGGCTTTTCTTTATATTTCTAAGCCGCCTATGCGGCGGTGAACCGAGCGGTTGACGGCTTCCTCGGCGGCATGGTCTTTCTAAGCCGCCTATGCGGCGGTGAACAAATCGCGCTGTTTTTCAATTCTGCGCTTTTTTTTCTAAGCCGCCTATGCGGCGGTGAACATGGGGCTGTTGATGCTCATGAGCCTCGGGATTTTCTAAGCCGCCTATGCGGCGGTGAACCCTATATGCTCGTGTCTTTTAGGTTCATCATATTTCTAAGCCGCCTATGCGGCGGTGAACAAAAGAAAAGTGCTCTGCTGGTTTGCGAATTCTTTCTAAGCCGCCTATGCGGCGGTGAACATACTTGCGAAGCAATTCTTCAATAGGGGTGGTTTCTAAGCCGCCTATGCGGCGGTGAACCAACCATTCACGATTACCGCGGCGTCGTCGAGTTTCTAAGCCGCCTATGCGGCGGTGAACCTTTACATGATGAAAAGAAGATACATTATTTTTTTCTAAGCCGCCTATGCGGCGGTGAACTGTATCATGATTTTCACACCGATACGAAGCGATTTTCTAAGCCGCCTATGCGGCGGTGAACATATTTGCATCGCGCTCGACCGCCCAGAGGGTTTTCTAAGCCGCCTATGCGGCGGTGAACTCAGCTGATTTCATTGATCCTTTTTGATGTTTTTTCTAAGCCGCCTATGCGGCGGTGAACCGCAACGCGATGTGACGCAAAAAGATGTAAAGTTTCTAAGCCGCCTATGCGGCGGTGAACGGTTTGCATGGACAACGGAAGATACATTATTTTTTTCTAAGCCGCCTATGCGGCGGTGAACTGACCGCAATAGCAAACGCCGTAGGGGACAGTTTTCTAAGCCGCCTATGCGGCGGTGAACCGTTTACTATAAAATCTCCCTGCGGGAATACATTTCTAAGCCGCCTATGCGGCGGTGAACATAGTTTCCGTCCGGCCTTCTTATATGGCATATTTCTAAGCCGCCTATGCGGCGGTGAACTGAAGCGAAATGCGCTGCTTCGAAAGCGCAGTGGAACTTCCATAGATTTCCAAAGGAAAAACCCAATTTTATCTTTTGTCTCCGAAGCCGTTATTCTAGCACTTTCGAAGCACGCATCAATTTTTTGGTTAAATCACGGGAACAGTTGCGCTATTGCTTAGGCCATAACATCCAAATGAGCCTTTCTCCGGCATAGTCACTTCCTTTTTGTCAATGAAAAGACAAAACCTCTGCCCTGTGCTTCCACTGTCCATTCGTATAAATGGCAACGAGCACATTTCACGCTTTGCATTAAACTTTTTCTGAGTCTCCTCTTCGTCAATGTCATGGCGCCGCGCATACCTGCGCGCCCTTGAGGCATCTTCTACATGCTTCCTGCTGTAGACAGCATAGCCTGTCACGCGTCTCATCGGCACTGGGCGAATCCCTGTCACGCTCATGTAGTCCTCGAGCTTTTGAAGCCTCATCTTCAAATCGAGCTGCATGAGTTTTTCTTTTGTTTCCGAAAAAATTTGCAGCTTGCCACCTACGCCTATCTTCTCCCCTTCTTTCGCATATTGCGGAAATGCGACCGCGAACGGGCAGTTATTGTTTCCGTCTTTAAAAAGGGCAAAACCCTTATGAATTATCGGAAAAATTTTTGACCACAAAAAATTCACTGTTATGTCTGACTCAGGATGAAGTGTAATCTCTTGGTAAAAGTTCATATTTTCACCTTCTTTCGGCAAGGATGTTGCCTTCCGTTATTTGCTGCTCTTTCCGAATACTCCTCCACGGATCAGCATTGCCATGACATAATGCTTATCTTCCATGTTCTCAAGCTGTTCTCCCAATGCGAATTTGTCAAAGAGCGTGTAAAAATCTTTTTTGCTTGATGGCTCTCTGTATGCCTTGCCAATAGACGTGACGGACCCGTATGCCTCAACAGCGATAGGTCTTCTCTCCACATCGTCATCTTCAGGATACCACGTATCTATTGTTCTTATGGCGTTTCCTATTTTCTGTGAATGCATGGCTGCTATGTCATCGGCTTCATACAGAATT
This sequence comes from uncultured Selenomonadales bacterium, assembly GCA_900314765.1. GTDB lineage: Bacteria > Bacillota > Negativicutes > Selenomonadales > Selenomonadaceae > RUG024. Next base: position 2,456 of record OMWN01000012.1, read on the forward strand.
TTGCTTTTCTTTGTGCGACTGTTTCCCTTATCGAGTATCAGTTCCTCACTGGGGTAGACTTCGATACCATTGCCGAGTTTAACGAACGATTTTACATTGAGCACCGCAAATGGTTTTTTGCCTGCCAGTGCCTCCTCAATGCACTTTGCAAGTTCCTTGATTTGCTCATCGTCGCTGTCAAAATCTTTCAGCGAAAATGACATGCCATCAAATTTCCATGTCTTTTCATTTCCTTCGGCATTTGTTGTTGTCACTATTACCTCGAGCTTGTCAGCGCCGACTCTGTTGCGCCACAAAAATCTGCCATTCGCTATATTTACGGCGTATCTTTTGGACAGCTCACCCATCCCTACGTTTGCTATATATTCCTCTATGGCCTTCGAGCTTGCTTTGGTGAATTCTGGGTCATTGCTTGCTGATGGATTTTGGACTCCCGATAATATCTTCATATTGAAATCAAGAATCAACGTGTCACATTCTATTGGCAACATACACACATCGACAGTTTGAAGATTAGCGCTCTCGATGTTTGCCTCGAGTTCCTTGTCGCCTTTCAACCTGTTTGATATTGTTCCTCTTACGGATTTCTCCCGCAGATGAAGCGGTGTTTTCGCCTTTTCATCCATACGTTTTTCCCAGACGGTGCCGTACATGAATCCGTCAGAAACGGAGATTTTTCTCTCGTATGAGAGTACGGACGGTACAGTCAGCTTCTGTGATTTTTGTTTTGCCATATTAATCATGCCTCCATTTTATGATTTACACATTTATAGTTTTTCAAATCATGTTCGTAGTGCCAAAGCAAGTCGTCAATCCTATTGACTTTCGTTGGCAGAATGAATTCTCCCAATGTCATTATGCTCTCGACAAATTTGTGCGGATATGCGGTGTCACGCTGGTTATCCAAAGAACAGACGTCTGATATGGCACGATACCCTGCCGCCGTCGGGACAAGCCACCCTGATCTCATCTTTGAAGGGCTAAATGTTTCTTCATCACGTTCTTTCTTATAATGAACAGATATGGCTTTCAGCAAAGCATCGAGCATATCGCCCCCCGCTTCATCATGTATATCCTTCAATAAATCCGTCCTGTCAATCAGCACATATCCCGGCATTAGCCGTCCAAGTATTTTATGACGTATTTTCTTTTTCATTTCTGCATCACCTGCCATAAAATAAATCTCCGGCTTTTTGTATCTCATAATATCGCCGCCCGCGAGCTTCATCTGTGCCAGTATGGACTCAGCGGCATTTTCGGCTTTTTCTTTTGTTTCGGCGTCGACTCCCGTTATTTCAAGCAACAAAGAGACGGTCACATCCGCCCGCGCCTCTTCTATGAATGCAGGCTGTCCCCATGTATTGTTCTTATTGTTTTTCACAAGCGGCTTTCTCATGCCAGCCAAGTAATTATATGTATCAAAGTGATCCTTGAATTTTTTTAGGTTGAAGCTATGGCATGATGCAGCCACGCCATGAACGCAGAAATCCTTAAGTGCCTCATCTGCTATTTTCATTTTTCTCTGCATGGCATGGCAAGCTCCAAGCCATGCCGTCATTGCAGGAAATCCGACAATATAAGGGCAACTCATGGCGTTTGCGCCCTGCACTTCAATTTTCGGTATCACCATATACACTTTCATCACGCATCACCACTCTTTCAACAATTTCGCCGTTCTTGCCTTTATGAAGTCAAGATGCCTGTCGTCAAATATTGTTTCTTTGTTTTTCCCAACTATATGCTTAGTCAGCCATAATGCGAGAGCGCGCGCCACATCTTTGCGCCACGCATCACTTTCTCTTTCTTCTGAGTATCTTTCGTCCAGCCATATCTTTTGCGACTTTGGCAAATGCTCATACTGTTCATCATCGCTCCAGCCTGCATCCTGCCCCCTTATCACATCAGCACAGTAAAGTATTCTCTTCATGGTGCTGTCTATCGCGCCAATGCGCCTTCTTCGAATATGCAAGTTATTTTTCTCGTCCAAAAACAGCTTTTTGATTATGTCGAAATCATCATTAAAGCTGCTAGGTCTCAGCACTTCGCGGAAGAAATCGTGACGCGGCTTTTTTATATGTGCAACATCAATAGTCGGCGGGAAGCATGGCAACAGATATGCGTTCCCATGTTCCTCATTTACCATTGCGCTGATGTTTTGCGGTTTTGTCCCACCAAATTTTGAAAAAATCAAATTTGGTATCTTCTCGTATTCACGTGGAACGTCTGGTAAATCTGACGACTCTCGTTTGTCGTTTTTTCCATCATTTTTGGCCAATGTTTCGTTTTCGCGCATTTTATCGATGCGTTTTTTTATCTCGAAAATCATGCTCGACGATGTGACAGCCGACAAAAGATGATATTCCCCATCGTCAACAGGAAAATAAGTTTGCTTCAAAAGATTATCCGTCTGCATTGCTTCTCCGACCGGTGTCACGGAAAGGAGCTTTTCACGCGCTGCATCATAATCGTCAAAGTAAGGAGCTAATTCATTCCTGATGAACTCCGTGTCCGCTGTCAAATGTTCAAGCACAGTGCGCCCATCTTCCACATGCTTATAAAGGAGTGTCATCGGAGCCATGATGCTGGCATTTGGATAGTAGCCATCATTCATGCATTGGGTGGTTTCCGTTGCTACCACATCATCATCGCCCAGCCCATGCTGGACATACAAATTTGTCTTGACGTCAGGATTTGTCAATTTGCCTATATGCGTCGCAAAATGGCACTGTTCAAGTGCGCTAAAAATTGATTCAACCACTTCCTCTTTAGATTTTTTCTTGAGCCTTTCGTCAAAAAAATCACTGATTACACTCATCTATGCTTCATCCCTTTCTTTTTTCCAAAGGCCAAAGTAATCCGAATAAGCATACTCGCCATCGTCATCATACTTTGTTATCATCCCATAGCGGATTGTCTCACGCTTCATCACCTCGTCGATGTCGTCATTTTCATCAGCTTTTGCTTCTGCACGCTCACGTATTATTTCTTCGTAGCTTATAGGACGCCACAGGCGCTTTCGAGCATCACTGTTCTCATCCATGAATGTGTCTTCCTCTATCTCTTTCATTTCTCCAACTTGCGCAAATGGCTTTTTCTTATCGTCGCTCCGCTTATAAAACTGCATCACCCTAGCGTCATATATGCGATAAAGCTCAATCTCAGGGCTCCCACTTCTGAATGGCTGTAAATCCTGCATCATTGACGTGAGCCACCAGTATTCATTCAGCCACCCTGAGAGCCTATATGGTCCTTTCTCTTCAAGACTGCTGAAATATCCCATTACCTCATGCTCGAGGTCAGCGAGTGCTCCATTTTCCTCACTGTTATATATTCGAGGAATTGCTGAAATATTCCTGCTTATTTCCTCAATATCGACAAGTTTTTTTATGTCGTTCGAGGGAAGTCGAAATACGCCGTCGTCACCTATGTCGCCCTCCGTTTCGAAGCCTGGGCGAATAAAGGCAGGCGATTTCCCCTTGGCGCCTTTTATGTTGTACTGCATGACGGCGATGTTAGGCTCCGCTCCGTCATAATCCCTGTGCCGTCTCACACGCCCTGCAAGCTGTATTATCGACCTGCAGGATGACGGCTCCACGACAGCCCAGTCGAAGTCATGATCCCTCCCGATTTCCTCGACTGGCGTGGACACAACGACAAACATGACATCTGTCGTATCATCACCTGCTTTATCCAGCACTTTTCGTATGTCCGCATCTTCCATGCATTTGCCATTGGCTCTATGCTTCATGATTTTGTCGAGATATTTCTCCTGCTCGCTTCTCATGAGCATAACCTGTCTGCCATGATACGTCATGAGCCTCATGTCATAACCAGCTGGCAGCTCTGCTTTTAAAAGATACCTCGAAAGCTCAACACATGGCGTGATATTTGCCATGCGAATAAGGCCAAATGATACTTTTCTGCTGCTTCTGCCATCTACAGCACGTTGCCTTTCGTGCATACCAACGGCCGCTTTCAACACTGCCGAGAAATATTTGTCTTTTAATTCTTCTTGCGCCTCTTCAATATTTCCACAGGATATTTCCTCTATGATGCCTTTTCGCTTTGCAGGCAAGCCTTTGAGCTTCTTTACTCTTTTTATGGCAAATTTTTCATGAAGCGATAGATATTCATCCAGTTTCGTCACAGGCTCTACTTCTGCCTTGAATTCATCACACCACACGCATGACACTTCATTCGTATTGTCATTGTCCCAAAACTGTTCCGAGCATTTGCGACCAGCCATATATGACTTGAACAGTCCCTGCACGAGCCCCGGCGGCATCGTTGCCGACGACAGCACGACGCTTCTGCCGAACATTCCCGCCAGATGAACGAGCCTCGCCACTGCCCAAAGGTCTTCTATGCCAAAGTCATCCACTTCATCAATCACCAAATCAGAGGACATCATACGAAGCATCGGCATCATGTACCTTCCGCCGCGCTTTGTTTCTGTTGCTCCAATCAGATGGTCTATCGTCGTGACAAGCACCGGCTTATAGAGGAACGCCTTTTCCGCCTTTCTTTCGGCTTTTCTACCATCAATATTTTGTCGTTTTGGGAAAATCACATCAAGGAATTTGTCGCTTTCCGGCAATTCACTGAACTTAAGATCATAGCCCAAAAGCTCATCGCCCATATCATCATCGTTTTCCGCACGCGCTTCTTCATGAAGCTTTCTTACCGCCTCAGAACCAATGACAACCGCCATGTCATCGGATGTGATGCCCACCTTTGTCCTGTACTCGTCGCCAGTCTGAAGCGTAAGAGTGCGCAGTCCCAATGCAAGCGTATAGCGGAGGGAAATGCCATCAGGCGATATGGCTCTCATGATTTTGGCATTTGCTATCGTCTTTCCTGTACCCGTGCTGGCCATGTTGACAATGAACCATCCCGTGCGTCTTGTATCATCTATGCCATGCTCTGCACGAAATGATGATATGGCCTGCACCGCTTTGTCCTGCCACGAATATTTCTGCGGGCTCCTGTGCTGAAGTGATTTTATATCATACGCCCTGTCCATTTGCTCAAAGAAATGCGGCAATCTGACGACAATCGACAGTGCGTGCTTCATGACGCTTACAAGATGCTCATCAAGCATTTGCTTCATATCGCCCGTCTCTTTATACGTATTTGCAACGAGCGCTTTTTGCCCCTGCAGCGTTTCGTCGGCAGATAGAGAAGACGCATTGTAGTCGCCCAGCATCAAGCCGAGACGAGCGAACGTCAGCACAGGGCGAATATACTGCTCATCGTTTTTTGACACTATCTTTAATATATTTTCTTTCTCTTCTGACAACCTGCACGCCCATTTCTTTAGCTGCTTCAGCCATATATTTGATTCACTTAGAAGCCCATTGCTAAAAGTAATGCATGCATCCAAATCCGTGTCCTGCATTTCATCGCTTTTGTTCTCGTATCCCCATTTCGCTCCTATTGATGAAATCATATTCTTAAATGAATTTTCTTCTTTGATGGCATATCCCATGCGAAGATTTTTGTCCATGATTTGTGGCATACGATGATGCGATATGATGAGCCAGCATACAAGCTGAGCAATCGGCGGCATATCCTTTATTATGTTGTCGAAATTGCGTGAGATTTTCAGCTTTGCCATCTCTGACAATATCTTTTCTTCATTAATAGAGCCATCAGCCAGTATGCTCAGCCAACCGTCATCGTTTTTAGCATTTCCCGATGTCGTGACAAGCGCACGTATTAACAAGCACGAGACGAGTTCATGTCTCCACGGGTTTGCTGTCTTCACCTTCGTTCTTAGTTTCTTTTGGAAGAAGTCATTGGCCTTGCCCCAGTCATGCAAAAGTGCTGCCATTGCAACCAATGCCTTTATTTGCGGCAAACTCTTAACGCCGTGCTCCCATTCATTGTGCATTATTTCCTTTTTCGTCGTGCCGACGCTGACTGCTCCATTTTCGCCGAAATTTTTCCTGTTGCCGACAATCCACAGCATTTCCATGATTGAACGCGATTTCATGTGATAGCATGCCACGGAAGTGCTTTTTGTTGCTTCACTGCGCAAAATATGACGTATCGTCTCCAGTCCCTCGCTTGTGATGTTTGTCTTCCATGTATCCTTGCCGACACGTTCCGCATACGCATCGAGTATCCGTCTCGTCACATACAATGCGTTTTTCTCACTGAGGCTTGTAAACATGACTATCAAAGTGAATCACTTCCCTTTGCATCGAAGGAATCAAGACTGATCTTTTCTACGGTGTTGAACATGAAATCAAGTGCTTTCTGCTCCACAAATTTGTCTATGCAATGCTCACGAAATTCCTGCTGATTTCTGCCCTCCAATTCAAATACAAACGCCCATGGCAATATCAGTGCGTCCTTGACGAGATCAGCCACATCAAACACAAGCGCTCCTCTGCGAGTCTTTCCATGCATGACGGCAAAAGCGTGTGGTATGCCGAGAGTCCATAGCACCACGGCACCCAGCCCATACGCCAAATAATTGCCATGCGTCAAGAGACGGTTTGCCCCTGTGCTATCCAATGGATCACGGACAAATCCCTCTTGCTCTGTATTTGAAGCCACATATTTATATAAACTTTTTGTATACAGCGCCTCACAATTTAAAAGTTTTGTGACATTTCCTGCCTCTTTGATGCCCTTTCTGAATGAACTGATTGCGGACTGAACAGCATCATCATCGACATAAAGACCATAATCTGCCAGTTCTGTATCATTCTCCCAACATTGCTCAAGAAAATCGCATCTTTTGAACTGCATGGCCTTTGCCGCTTGGAGCCTTTTCTCATCGTCATACCAAAATGAAAGCCATCCTTGCACATATTTCGTCGGGCGGTATTCGTTCTGCGGCGAAAGCCATTCTATCTCTGTGCCGGCCAAAAGCGGTGAGCCGCCGTTGCCGCAAAATCCGACCATCACCCCCGCGCCCGCAAGAAGCCGCATGGCGGCCTGCGTGATGGACGTCCCGATGCCAAGCAAAATAAATGTGGTATTTTGAATGGGAATATTAAAATAGCGATCAACGTCGTTCGCTTTATGCGCCTGACTCAAAAATAAAACACGCCCGTCCTTTTGCATTACCCTGCATTTTTCCAGATAATAAAGATTCGCACGTTTTGATTGAAGAATTAATCTTGGTTTTTCATGGAAACTTCTCTCGCTTGCCATTTTGCACACCCCTCACATCATAAGCCATCGTAGTTCTTTATATTATCATTTTTCTACGCGATTTATGATTTTCCTGCTTGGTATAAAAAATTTTTAAGAAAATGCGGATTAATTAGTGTAAGTTCAATAATGCAAATTCACTATTGTAATAAGCTATATAGCATATTATTCAATCAAATACCTGCAATGATGATTGAACTTTTGCTTAATTGCTTTGCATACAAGACTAAGTTGATGCCTGAAAACAGCGTAATCTGAAATATATCATTACAATGATAGTGGCTTTTGTCGAGGCTAACATTTGAATTTGAGATTTATTGAACTGTCACTAAATAGAGTAGGAATATTGACGAAAATTTTTTCGCATAGCTAAGAGGTGCCAAAAAGCATAGCGAAACACGCTTAGAACTGCGACAAAGCTATGCGGAACAAGATTAATCAAAACGACTGCTGAATGAATCAGCATTTCCTTTACATAATTCGTATCCATGATATAATGAACTGTGTTTTGCAAATCCTTTGTTGAAATTTTTATTGAGGTGAAAAATTTGGACACTATTGAACAACAGATGGAGGCCAACCGCAAGCGGCTCTTCATAAATGCGGTTCTCTCCGTCGCGACCGATTTCATCGTGCTCGCCATAATGATAAACATCGGCATGACGTCAGGCCACTGGACGACGGTCATCCCTGTGCTCATCATCCTCGGTGTCGGCATCATGAGCCATGAGCAGACGATTTCATTTCAGCTCGGCTACATTCCGCAGTACTTGAGCGACAAGATGCACGGCCGCACCGCGCGCGACATCATCGCCGACGCCGCGCGCGAGGCCGGCATCAATCCCGCGATGATTCCGATGGACATGCTCGGCGGCCCAGAGGGCTACAAATATCTCGGACGCGAAAATATGTATTTCTACTACGTCGACAGAGTCTACATGTTCCGCCGCGAGGACATCGCATGGATTTACTTCACGGGCAAGCGCATCATGACGCGCATGTTCCACTGGGAGACGTTCCTCGTGCCACACATTGGCCTCGCCAATGGCACCGTCTACAAAGTGTTCGGCTACGTGTTCACACCGGACGAATACCAGAAGCTCTACGAGAACAAAAAGGACCTCATGCCGCATGTCGTGTTCGGATACAGCGACGCACTCGCGGGACTCTACGAGAATGACCTCAGCAAGTTCCTCGCCATAAAGTATAGCCCTGCGATGTCGGCAGAAATGACGGACGTCGAGCGTGCATCATACCTTGGCACCACGAGCCCACTCTCCGTCATGCTCGAAATGCCGAGCCGCGCCACCGTCTACAAAAAATGGGGACTCATCATCCTCGCCCTCGTCATCGGAGTCGTCGTCTCCTACTATATTTGAATGAAACAAAAAACCATGAGCCATCATCCGAAATGACGACTCATGGTTTTTATTTTGTCAAATTATTTCTTGTCGAGCTTCGTTATGTCAGCTGCGAACCATTTCTCGGAGATTTTCGCCATCGTGCCATCTTTGCGCATCTCGTCAAGTGCTTTCTGCACTTTGTCGCGCAACGCCTGATCATCCTTGCGGAAGCCGACACCGAACTGCGCCGTTGGGCCGACCGTCACATCGACAGCCTCGAGCTTGCCGGGGTGCTTGCTGATGTAGTAGCGTCCAATGATTTCATCGCAGACGACTGCGTCAATGCGGCCATTCTCGAGGTCCATGAACGCGGAGAGATAATCCTGATACTTCTTGAATTCTTTGAACTTGCCCGTAAGCTCTGGCTTTCCGTCGAGATAGTCCTCAATCGTGCCGCCGCCGCTCTGCGTTGCGACAATCTTTCCTGCGAGGCTCGCTTCGTCCTTGATGTCCTCATTCTTGCCCGCCGCGCGGAAAATGATGAAGCGGTTATTCATGTACGGGTCGCTGAAAAGGATATTCTCTTTGCGCTTCGGTGTGATGTCGAGGCCATTCCAGAGCATATCGACGCGGCCGCTCTTGAGCTCGGCTTCCTTGCTCGCCCAATCGATTGGCTTGAACTCCACTTCGCCGCCAATGCGTTTCGCCGCCTCGGTCGCGAGGTCGATGTCGAAGCCAACGATTTTGTTGTTCTCATCGACAAAGCCCATCGGTGGGAAATTGTCATCGAGACCAAGCACAATCTTCTTGGCCTCTTCCTTCTTCGGCGCGTCGGCTTTCTGCCCGCCGCTGCCGCCGCAGCCAGTGAGAGCCGCGATAGCCATCACGGCCATCAAGAGTACCGCAAAAATTTTCTTCATTCTCATACACTCCTTTAGCGTATTAAATTATGAACATACTGGATTCTATCATAGAATATTCTTTTCGTCTACTAAAATTTTGTAAACGTGTAAATTTTTCGCTCACAAAATTTTTCACGCACATAAAAAATGCTCCCGCAAATTTCCCGCAGGAGCATTTTTTGTTTCCCTATCCTTTTCTCAGCGCCTCTTTGAGCGCGTCGTGGCGCGTCACTTCATCCTCGGGCGACGGCTCGGCGAATGTCAGCGCGCAAAGCATCCAAAAGAGCATCGACGATGGAATATTGAACAGCACATAATCTGTGAAGCCGCCCAGTGCAATCGTCGTGAACGCGAGCACGATGCCGAGACGAAACGCTTTCAAAAATTGGTCGGCATCCGTCATGCTTTTCTTCGCGGCTTTCACCATCGTGCCGAAGAAATTCACGAAGTATGCCGCCGCCCCGAAAAGTCCAATCTCCGCCGCGTAATTCAAGTACATGTTGTGCGCGTGGTATATTTTCACGGCCGCGTCATTGATGTAGAAATCGTACTCCGGATAGACGAGTATGTACGAGCCCCAGCCTATGCCGATGAATGGGTGGTCGAGTATCATGTCGCCCGTGCTCTCCCATATCGCGAGCCGCATCTCCGCCGACGTGTCCACCTTCGTGAATATCGACGTGAGCCGCTCCCAGAGCATCGGGTCAACGCAAAGCAGCACGACGCAGACGACCACGAGCCCAGCGAGTATGCGCCAATCACGCAGTAGCCCGTAGAGGCCGACAGTAATGGCGAGCGCTATCATGGCGCCACGCGCGTACGTCATCGCGAGGCACGCCATGAGGCACACGATGCCGACGCCGATGATGACGCGCGTCGAGCGTTCCTTCATTGTCACGAGAAATGCGAGCGCCATCGCGATGGCCTCATTGAGATAACCCGCGAGGATATTCGGATTGAGCCACGTTGAAAATACTCTTTTGCGCAGCTCCGGGAACGCCTCTGGGTCGGTCCACTTCACGTCGCTCACATTGATGCCGAAAACGAACTGGTAAAATCCGTACAACACGACGATGATTGCGCCGAGCGCGAACGCCTCGACGACATGCCTCAGCTGCTCGCTCGTGCGAATCGTCTGCCCCGCCACGAGGTACGTCACCATGTAGATACCGACGATGCCGATGAAATTTGTGAAGCTCTCCATCGGCTTTGGCGACGCGAAAAGCGACGCCACGGCAAACGCCAGAAATACGAGAATGACCTTGTCAAACGGCAACCGCCTGAAATGAAGGTCAGGGTCGAGCTTCATCTGAATGAGCCACAGCACGAGCGCCACGATGGCCGCCGCCGACGCAAGCCACGGCGACAACGCGATGAAAAACGCCTCGGCGACGACGGCATAAAATCTCAAGTCCTCAAGCGTCAGGAGATTGCGCTTTCGCTGAAATGCGCTTTTCATGGCGCAATGCTCCTCTCATTTTTGAGTATCATCTCGCGAATATGACCAATGAGATAGAGCGAGCCGCAAATGATGAGCGGCCTCTCGCCGCCCACGATGCTGAGCGCAAGCCTAAGCGCGCGCGCGTTGTCGCGCTCAGCGTGTGCCAAAAGCTTCGGCGACACATGGCGATGCGCCTTCTCGATGACGGCCTCGGGCGTCGACGCGCGCGGCGAGTCCGGCACCGTCACGACGATTTCGTCGCACGGACGCAATAGTATTTTCACCATCGAATCAATGTCCTTGTCGGCGAGTATGCCCATCAAAAACACGCGTCCCCGCTGCTCATCATCGGGCATGAATTTGTCGAGCGATTTGCGCAGCTCCTCAACACCCGCAGGGTTGTGCGAGCCATCCACTCTGATGATTTGCATCTTGCCGTCTATCTCGCGGCTCATATTCTCAAATCGTCCCGGCCACTTAACGCCCGCAAGCGCATGCCGTATTGCCTCCATCGACACACGCTTGTCGCTCTCGCGGACGACGAGCGCACTCATCACAGCCACGGCGCTGTTCGCAAGCTGATACGTGCCGCCGATGTCCATCGTGTAGTCAAAGCCATGCGCCTCATCGCGCAAAATCTCAGACGAAAATCGCACCTCATAGCTGTCATGCGCTGCATCGAGATTTCCCCACGTTGCCGAGAAATCTTCGCCCATGACATAGAGATTTGCGCGCTTTTCCTGCGCTGTTTCCTTGATGACGCCGAGCGGCATTTCCTTCGCCGCCGTCACGACGGGCACGCCGTCCTTTATGATGCCCGCCTTGTGATGCGCCACGCCCTCAAGCGTCCCGCCGCATTTGTCGGCATGCTCGAGCGTCACATTCGTGATGACGGACAGCACGGGTGTGATGACATTTGTCGAGTCGAGGAGCCCGCCGAGGCCGACCTCGATGACTGCATACTCCACATTCTGCTCCGCAAAATAGAGGAACGCCGCCGCCGTCAGCACCTCAAACTGCGTCGGGCTCTCCTCGCCCTCGCCAATCATCTGCTCCGTCGCCGCGCGCGTCTTCGTCATCGCCCGCGCGAAGTCCGCCTCGCTGATATCCTTGCCATCTATCCTCATGCGCTCCGTGTACGACACGAGGTGCGGCGACGTGTAGAGCGCCGTCTTGATGCCCGCCTCATGAAGCACAGCCGCAAGCATCGCCGACACCGAGCCCTTGCCATTCGTGCCCGTCACATGGATGGTCTTGTATCGTCTCTCGGGATGACCAAGAATCTCCACGAGGCGCCTTATGCGCTCGAGGCCGAGCTTCATCCCAAATGTATTCAGTTCATCGAGCCATTGAAGTGACTCGCTATAGTTCATCAAAATCACACCAACCCATCAACTAAAACGCGATGTGAAATCCGCAAAACGGCGCCGTCACGCGAGCTCCTTGAGCTGCGCCATGCGCTCCTCGAGCGCCGCCTTCTTCGTCTCAGCGTCCGCTTTCTTCGCGCGCTCCTTCTCGACGACAGCCGCAGGTGCCTTCGACACGAAGCCTTGATTATTGAGCTTCGCCTCAGCGCGCTTTATCTCGCCGTTCAGATTGTCGAGTTCTTTTTTGAGTCTCGCCATTTCCTTGTCGATGTCGATGAGCCCTTTGAGCGGCAGATATATCGTCACGCCGCCGCATGCCGCCGTCAGTGCGTTCTTCGGCTTGTCAGCGCTGCCCGAGAGCATCGTGAGCGGCACGCTGTCCGCGAGCCCCGCGAAATATCCCGTGTGCGACGCGAACACATCACGCAGTGACTCATCCGTGAAGTCGAGTATCGCCTCGCTCTTTTTGCCCGGCTGAGCGCCGACCTCCGCCCTCATGTTGCGGATGGCCTTTATCGTCTCCATGATGGCCGTCATGCTCTTTTTCGCGTCCTCATCGATGCGGCCTTTCTCATCGGCTGGCCACTCAGCGACCATGATGGACTTGCCCTCGTGCGGCAGATGCTGCCAAAGCTCCTCCGTGATGAACGGCATGAACGGGTGCAGCAGCCTCAGCGTATGCTCGAGCACGTACGCGAGCACGTACTGCGCCGTCTTGCGCGACGTCTCATCATCCTTTGAGTAGAGACGCGGCTTCACGAGCTCTATGTACCAGTCGCAGAGCTCGCTCCACGTGAAATCGTATATGGCGCGCGCCGCCTCGCCGAGCTCGAACTTCTCGAGATTGTCCGTGACGCCCTCGACCGTCTTTGCGTAGCGTGAAAGTATCCATTTGTCCTCGAGCGTGAAATCATTCGCCTCGGGCACAAAGCTCTGGTCAAAGCCCTCGAGATTCATCAGCATGAAGCGCGACGCGTTCCATAGCTTATTCGCGAAATTTCTCGCCGACTCGACGCGGTTCCAATAAAATCTCATGTCGTTGCCCGGCGTATTGCCCGTCACGAGCATGAATCTCAGCGTGTCCGCGCCGTACTTGTCTATGACCTCGACGGGGTCGATGCCGTTGCCGAGCGACTTGCTCATCTTGCGCCCTTGGTCGTCTCTGACGAGGCCGTGAATGAACACATGATGGAACGGTATGTCCTTGCCGAATTCGAGACCCATCATGACCATGCGCGCGACCCAGAAGAATATGATGTCGTAGCCCGTGACGAGCACATTCGTCGGATAGAAATGACGGAGCTCCGCCGTGTCGTCTGGCCAGCCCATTGTCTCAAACGGCCAAAGACCCGAGCTGAACCACGTGTCGAGCACGTCCTCATCCTGATGAATATGCTTGCTGCCGCACTTCGGGCACACATCGAGGTCCGTGCGCGACACACTCGTCTCGCCGCAGTCGTCGCAGTACCACGCCGGTATGCGGTGACCCCACCAGAGCTGACGCGAAATGCACCAATCGCGAATATTCTCGAGCCAGTTGATATATATTTTAGTAAATCTCTCGGGAACAAATTTGATTCTGCCGTCCTTCACGGCCTCGATCGCAGGCTTTGCGAGCGACTCCATCTTGACAAACCACTGCTTCGAAACGAGCGGCTCGACCGTTGAATGGCAGCGCGAGCAATGGCCGACAGCATGCTCATGATTTTCAATGGAAGAAAGCACGCCGAGCGACTTCAGCTCCTCGACGATTTTCTTGCGGCACTCATAGCGGTCCATGCCCGCGTATTTGCCTGCCTCAGCCGTCATCTTGCCGTCGTTGCCTATGACCTTTATCTGCTCGAGGTGATGACGCTCGCCCATCTCGAAATCGTTCGGATCATGCGCTGGCGTGACCTTAACCGCGCCCGTGCCAAACTTCGGGTCAACATACGCATCTGCGAAAATAGGAATTTTGCGGCCAACGATCGGCAACACGACCATCTTGCCGACCATGTTCTTGTAGCGCTCATCGTCTGGGTGCACCGCAATGCCCGTATCGCCGAGCATCGTCTCAGGGCGCGTCGTCGCAATCTCAATGTAGCCATCGCCCTCCGCGAATGGATAGCGGATATGCCAAAGATGACCCGCCTCATTCTCGTGCTCGACCTCGATGTCCGAAAGCGCCGTATTGCAATCTGGACACCAATTCGTGATGCGCGTGCCCTGATAGATGAGTCCCTTCTCATAGAGAGAGACGAACACCTCGCGCACAGCGCGCGAGCAGCCCTCGTCCATCGTGAAGCGCTGACGCTCCCAGTCGCAGGACGAGCCAAGCGAGCGCAGCTGGCTCATGATGCGATTGCCGAACTTCTCTTTCCATGCCCATACGCGCTCGAGGAACTTCTCACGGCCGAGGTCATAGCGCGTCGTGCCCTCCTCGCGCAGAGACTGCTCCACCTTCGCCTGCGTCGCGATGCCCGCATGGTCGCAGCCCGGCATCCACAGCGTATTGTAGCCCTGCATCCTGCGCCAACGGATGAGGATATCCTGCAGCGTGTTGTCCATCGCGTGGCCCATGTGCAGCTGACCCGTCACATTCGGCGGCGGTATGACGATACTGTACGGCGTCTTGTCCTCCTCTACCTCAGCATGAAAAAGCCTATTGCTCTCCCAAAACTGATACCACTTCTTCTCAAACAGCTTTGGGTCGTATACCTTTGGAATATTGCTTTCGCCTGACATATACTTTCCTCCTAAAAAAATTGTCGCACAAGCACCGGCGCGAATATGCGCCACAAAGGTTTTGCATATTGCATTGCATAGTGCTCATGCGACAACTCATCATATCAAATGGTGCGGACAAGAGGGGTCGAACCTCCACGCCTTGCGGCACCAGATCCTAAATCTGGCGCGTCTGCCAGTTCCGCCATGCCCGCGATTAACTTTATTATATTACCACACGATGAGAGGGAATGTCAACGAATGGAAATAACATCATACATTCCCTGTGAATGAAGAAAAACAAAAAATAACGACGAAAATTTTGCACATTCTTCGTTTTACACAAGAAAATTTCTGCATCGTATTTTTTCAAATGAAAAGAGTCATCCGCCATTGACGCAGATGACTCTTTTCGCCTTATAAATTTTCCTTCATCTTATAGATGCGTCTCGAGGAATTTCGTGAAGTCGTCCATCGGCATCGGCTTGCCGTAGTAGTAGCCTTGACCATACTCGCAGCCGCACTCCGTGAGGAGCTCTTCCTGCTCCGTCGTCTCTATGCCCTCACATATCACATGCATGCCAAATCCGTGACCCATCTGCACGACCTGCTTTATGAGATTCATCTTGCGCTCACGGTCGCCCGGCGCGATGAGGATGGAGCGGTCGATCTTCATGACGTCGAATGGCAGAACGTTCAAGAGCGCGATGTCAGAATAGCCCGTGCCGAAATCGTCCATCGATATGCCAAAGCCCATGTCTTTGAGCTCGCCCACAATCTTTATCGACGCATCACGCTGCGCGCTGCTGCCAAAGTCGAACGCCGACTCCGTAATCTCAAGCTCAATGGCGTCACTCACCGTGTAGCGGTCGTGCACGCGCCTCATCTCTTTTATGTAGTCCTGCTCCTGCATGTGGAGCCGCGATTGATTGACAGAAATCGGCACGACGGGGAGCCCCGCGTCATGACGCGCCTGCTGATATTTGTACGTCTTTTCGAGCATGTAGAAATCGAGCTTCGTGACGAAGCCATTTTTCTCGAATATGCCGATGAAGCGCCCCGGCATCAAAAATCCAAGGTCTGGGCTGTTCCACCGCACGAGTGCCTCCGCGCCGACACAGTGACGCGTCTTGATGTCGTATTTCGGCTGCAACCACACCTCGAACTCGTCCTTCGCGAGCGCGTCGTCCATCATTTCCGTCACGAGCTGCTCAAATATCACCTGCTCGTGCATGTTCTCATCATAGACGACGATGTTGTCATGCGTCTTGCGCTTGAGATTTGCCGCGGCGGTCGAGTGCGTTATCGCGATGGGCAGCGCGCCGAGATTAAACCCGAGCATCGATATGCCCGCGCGGAAATAGATGCGCCCCTTAATCGCGCCAACATCAAAATATTCTTCCTTTTTGAAGAGCTCGTAAATATTTTCCTTTATCACCTCTATGTCCATCGGCTTCGTGAGAATATACACATGACCCGCGCGCGACGCCGTGGCAAATGCGATCACCCACGGCAGACCCTTGAGCATCGTGGCAACATCGTGTATGATGCCCTCAAGCTGCGAATTGCCGTACATGCTCACGAAATTCGTCCTGTCTGCCATCGTCAGCGTCACGACGCCGACATTGACGCGCTCATTCTCGGGCAGAGCGTCGACGATTTTCTTGCCCTCGTTTTCGAGCCAAATACGATTGTGATAGCCCGTGTAGCGATCCGTGTAAAGCATGTGCCGCACATTTTCTTCGTGGCGGCGCCTCACGACGATTGCATTCACGAAAAATCCAATCACGACGACAATGAATATGAGCGCACCGATCAAAAATCTGAACGGATAAAGATACACGAGCGCAATGAGCGAGCGCGAATTGCCAATGTTTTGCGATTCCTTCATCACATAGTCGTCCGTCTCATCCGAGTTGTATCGGCCAATCTCCTTGTCAAGTATCGTGAGCAGCACGGCGTTGCCCTCGTTCACCGCCATGGATGTTTCGTGCGTATACGAGCGCGCCGTCACCATCATAAGGTCAGGGAAATCGCCCTGCCATATATTATACTGCGCCATGATGGTCTGCCTGTACGTGATGTCCGCCTCGCCGCGCTGCACTGCGCGCATGCACTCCTCGCTCGTCTTGTAGTACTTTATCTGCTCGGGCGCAAATCGTTTCTCCTCGAATTTCTGCGTGTTTATGGAGTTCATCAGTGCGGCGACCGTCGGCTTATCGGGTATCGTCGCGCCATTTCGCGCGACAGCGCAATACGCGACGTCTCTATACGGCGCCGTGACGAGGAAATGATGTTCGTGCGCCAAATCATAGTCGAGGAATTGATTCAATATGAGGTCAATTTCTCCCGACCTGAGCATTTCCCAGCCCTCCTTGTTCTTTTCTATCGGCACAACTTCCACATCGACGCCGAGATCCTTTTCTATGCTCTCGACGTAATGCATGACGATGCCCTTGACCTCGCCATTTTCCTCATACGCGAACGGCTTGCCCGTTTTCGACACGGCGATGCGCAGCTTCTCCTTGTCGCGCAGATACTCCATCTCGCTTTTCGTGAGCATGATGCCCTTGCGCGCGTGTTGTGCCTCGTATTTGTCGTAGAGACTCTGTATGAGGTGAGGCTGCAGCATCGTGAGCTGCTCCTGCGCGATGTTCAGGCGGTCGAAAAGTGGCCTGTTGCTCTTGTTCACGATGTAGTAGAGCATGCGCGGAGCAAACCGCCGCGACGGCGCGTAGTCCACGTTGAGCCTGTTCGTGCAGATGAATCCGTCTATTTCGTTTCTCTCGTACGCACGGCTGAGTTCCATGCCTGTCTCGTAGACGATGGGCGTATACGTGAAGCCTTCGCCGCTCATGAACTCATCAAGGCCATCGTACATGAAATAATTCCTGAGCATGCCGAGGCGGACGTGCTTCGTCCCTTCAAAAAGTCCGTCAAAGCCGTCGTGCAGAAAAAGCAAGCGATTGCTCTTGCCCGACGGGATTTCAGAGAAATCGTATTTCTTCGCGAGGTCATCCGTCCACACGATGCCCGACACCACATCGACCTTCCCCTCGTCAAGCATCTGATAAAGCTCCGCGCGCGTGCCGCCGACAAACGTGCACTCCATGCCCGCATAGCCCGCGAGGAGATTCATGTAGTCCGTGTCGGGACCCCTGTACACATTCGCGCCGTCCGTGCCGACGTTCCTGTTCGTCATGTAGTCGACGCCGACGCGCAGCACATCCACGGCCTGCGCGGCAGGGCTGCCGCATAACATGGAAAGCGCAAACGACATCGCTACGCACAGAATCATCATCCCGCGCATCAGTGGCATACGAACATATTTACATACAAATCCGCGCAAAAACATCATCCACGAACCACGCATAACTATCACCGCCCACTCCACCAAATAGCATAACACGCACTTCATTACGGGAAAACGCTCACAAAAGTTTACGACGATATGACTAATCGCACACTGGCGTACATAACTTTACACTCATTTATCATATTCGTTATTTTTTGTCAAAATCCTTCTTTATTAGATTAAATTATGATTATTATTATATGCTGATTAAAATGCGAAAATATTGCGCATACAAAAACAAGGCTGTCGTGATGGCAACCTTGTTTTTATATGTGAAGTTTTAGGGGAATGTGTCGACTAGCTCAATTTTGTAACTGTGGCAAATACTTTTCCTGCTCACTGGGTGCAATGTTCAATACATCCATCGCCTTTTTTGCCGACATGCCTAACTTCTGCATAATACTTTTTATGTTCGTGATACGTTCCTCTTCACGGCCCTCTGCATGGGCCTGTCTTCTTTGATCTTGTATTTCAGCTATGTACGTCATATATTGCACCCTCACTTTCTCGCTGTCCTTGATGAATTTTGCTTCTTCGTCGAGGCACTTCGTAAAGTCATCGCTTATTTCCTGCTTGTCGATGTAGTCAAGCAGTGCTTTCAGTTTTGGATTGATGTTATCGACGGTGTATTGCGTATTCAAAAAAATGATAACAGTGTCATCGCCGAGCTCTACGGACTTATCTTCTTTGCACGTCTTTGAAAATGTGTAGACGGGAAGACCCTTATCGAAATAGTCAAATGTGCAGATGAACACTATCACAGTCATGTTCAAGTCTTGATAGGCATTGCCTTTCGTCAAAAGGTCGGTGTCAATCATCGCTTGATAGTATCTCGTACGTCGTGGCAGGTCGCCTTTTTCGCCCATGCGCAGCTGCATTTCCATGTCATATACTTTGCCGGTCTCATCGATGACATAGACATCGAGCCGCACGCCCTTGCTGAGTATTCCCGCCTCTATGACTTTCTCTTCCTCTGGATACGTGACATCCTTCACGTCGTAGCTTGTCGCGCGCCGCACGAATTCAATGCACAGCCCTTTTTTCAGCATGATTCGTTGAAAGAGAAAGTTATCTTGAATGTTTAAATCTTCAAATCGTTTGAAGTCGTCAGCCGTTTTGAATTCCTCCATGAGCTACGCCACCCTTCCGCCTTTTATTTGTATATATTATATCATGACGATGCCACAATTAAATGAAAGTTTTCCCTCTCACCTCAGCATCGCTTTTTCCATTCTCGTGATGTCGGCTTTTATCGCTTTCTCCACGTCTTCGACGGAGATGTCGCTTCGACGTTTTTTCAGCGCTGAGGCTTTGCTCGCCGTGTATGTCAGTATGCTCTCTCTCGCTTGGTCTTCTATCCTCACCACATCGTTGTCTCTGGACAGGCGATTTGTGAAAAACATGAGATTGCGCGGGGCAGGCAATTTGCTCGCGTCGATCGTCAGATTGCCGATGTCGTCGCTCTTCATATCTTTCCACGCCGGCCAAAACGTCTCTCTGTCATTCGCCTCGGCCGTTTTCTTCAGCGCGGCAGCGGCGATCCTCGCCACGAGGAGCGCGTGCCACTTCGACAGCATCTCATTCGCCGCGATGCTGCTCTCGAGCTCTCTGTACTTCCTGTTCTCCGCCGCTGCCTGCTTCTCGAGCTCATCCTTGCACCTCTGCTCATCCTCATCAGTCAGCACATAGTCACCTATCGTGACGCCCTTCGCCGTCTCGTAGTCCTCGACGAGCACCGCGCCGTCATCCGTCGCCACCACGTACGCGACGAGCTCCGCGCCGGAGGCGAGCTTCACCGATACGCGCCGTATCTTGTCCTCGTGCCCCTCCGTCGTGGCCGCTACCTCTCCCACGATGCTGTCCACCTTCGCGTTGCCCCACGTGAGGAAATCGTCCACATCGGGGATATTCTCCTTCTCAATCGTGCCCGCCTCGATATTCGCCTCATCGTAGTGCCACCGCTGCTCATCATCCACATAGGCCCCGCGCTCCGCAAGATACTTCGAGCCCGTGAGGCAGTCCCACATATCGCTGAGCCTTGCCGGCAGCTTCTCACTCTGCATGTACTGCGTCATCTTCTGATACATCTGATACTGGTCGCTCGGCGAGAGCTCCAGCGCCGCACTCTCCTCCCTCTGCTTCATGAGCCTCTCCTGCGCTAATCTGTACAGCTCCTCCTCGCTGAGCTCGCCACGCTTCAGCCGCTCGAAATCATCTGGGAATATCGGCAGCATGATCTCCTGCTGTCCGCCCGTCACCGTCAGCGCATTCGACAGCCTCTCCGACAGCCGCCCGTACACAGCCTCCTCCGCACTGCCGCTGTAGTAGAGATTTTTCACATGTATCTCGCGATTCGTCTGACCGATGCGGTCGATACGTCCGATGCGCTGCTCTATCTTCATCGGGTTCCATCCCATATCGAAATTCACCAAAAGATCAGCCGTCTGCAGATTTAGTCCCTCTGCCGCCGCATCCGTGCACAGCAAAATATCTATATCGCCGCTCACGAAACGATTTTTTATATCGTCTCGCTGCGTATCCACCTGCTTCCCGCGCTCCACATCGTAGTACGACGCCTCCTGCCCCGAGAATACACCGATGCGCATCGTCGGTATCTCTGCTTTCAGCCTCTCCTTTATGGCTGTCAGCGTATCATAAAACCGCGTGAATATGACCGTCTGCTTAAATCTGGTCCGCGTCTCCAGTCTGCGCCTCTCATCGATAATATCGACAAGCGCCTTCATCTTCGATTGCTTGCTGTCGTTCAGCGGATACGCGCTCAAAAGCTCCTCGATGATTGACTCCTCCGCCCTGAGGTCGTCCTCCTCCCTGTTCCTGAGCAGCTCATCATCCGAGACCTCGACGTCGTCGCCCATATCATCGCTCGATGCGAGGTCATCGCTGTCGAGCTCATAGAGGAAATCATCGAAATCCTCGCCCGTCTCAGCCTGCCGCCCTTGGAACTCCAGCGTCTTTTTCACCTTCTCGAGCCTGCGCTCGAGCGTCATCTGTATCGCGTAGAAGCTCGACGCAAATCGAAGCTGAAGAAATCTCGCGTAGAATTTCTGTATCATCTGCGCTTGCCCCGGCGCATTGTCCGCAACAAGATTCGCGATGTATTCGCAATACACCTCGAGCATATCGTAGAAATTCTTTTCCTCTTCCGTGAACTTCACTGGCGGCGTCTTGTCGATGCGCCGCTCTGCCAATGGCTGCTTCAGCTCGCCATGAACCCTGTATATCTTCAGCAATCCGCGCGTGTGCCTCATCATCACGCGTGAAAGCGGCGACGACGCGAAAAGCGGACGCAGACATTCACTAGCCATGAGCTCCAGCGGCTTGACCTGATTCATCACCATCTGAAGTCCTGCCTTCGCATTCGGAGTCGCAGCGCGCTCGATAAATCCGCCGAGATATTTGTCCGTCTCCTTCAAAAGCTCATAGCTGTGCACAGCCATCATCCACTCATCCAAAGAAATCTCATCATACTTCCCGCTCGCGAGCTTCGCGATAAATGCAAAATAACTGTCTGCCAATGCGGGGTCGTATTTGTATGCGCCGACGCGGTCCGTCAGCCTGAAAAGGTCATACACCTCAACCATATTCAGCTGCATCGGCGTCGCCGTCGCGAGCAGCATGCACTTCGTCTTCGGTCGCAGCACATCGCTGATCGTCCTGTACAGGCGGCCATACTCCGGCGCGTTCTCCTTCCATCCGTCCGGCGTCTTGCGCCTCAGGTACTGCGCCTCATCCACGAGCACCATGTCATAGTCCTCGGCGTGCTTCAGCGCGTCCCTGTGCTCGTCGCGCGCAATGAGCCCCGACGAAATGATATTGAGCGCGGGCGCGTATAGATTCCTGCTCGTCTCAGAAATATTTCGCGGCAACAGATACTCACGCGAGCCATTCGCGCTCAGAGCGAATGGCAGCACTGCCTTCTCCGCGAGCTCACTGAGCCACTGACGCGTGAGGCTCTTCGGCGCGACGATGAGCACGCGCTTCAAGAGCCCCGATAGATAGAGGCTCCTGACCGCGAGCGCCGTCTCTATCGTCTTGCCGAGTCCGACCTCGTCGCAGAGCATATAGCTGTAGGGATACGTCTCGACGATGCGATGACTCACGACCTCCTGATGCGGCCACGGGTCGATGGGCGCCGAGTACATGCCGACGTAGCGGCCATTCCTCATGTGCGGCGCGTCCTTTATCACGGCGAACCGAAGCACCTCGCCGAGGTCGATGTCCGTCGCGCTCGCCGCCTGTCTGTCCGCGCGCCTGCCGTCTATCTCATGCAGCAGGCGGCTATCCCGAGGCGCGAACTTTATGAGCCTTTCCTTCACGGCCGCAGGTATCGACCTCACCGTCATGTGCGGCTCTTTGTCATTCCACAGCCTATCGAAATGGTCGATATTATGAAGTATCGACTCCACATCGCTGCCGCCGACCCACTCACGGTCGAGGCGAATATTTTCCGCGTTCATCGTGAGCGCCGTGCGGCTCTCGTTGAAAGACCCACTCGCAGCTATATGATTTTGGTCATAATCCTCCATGATGAGCCATTTCTCGTGAACATATCCATCTCTTACATCGTCCTCAGTCGTATACTTCCCCGTCCGCGTGTTCTTGCGAAATGCGACCTTTATCTGAAGTCTCCCGCTCGCGAGCATATACGCCATGAGCTCCACGCCGTTCTTCACCGTCTGTGGCCACGCCTCTGGCGAGCCGAGCTCTTCAATGAGCCTTTTCGCGAGCTCCGCATCGCCCGCCTCGAGCACGGCCTGCACATCATCGGGATCAATGTCCGCGCCGACGATGAGCCTCATCGCCCCATCATGCTGCACGAATGACGTAAATCCCTCCGACGCCGCCGCAAGCGAGCTCGAGCGGAAATATCCCGCCACCCTGTCGTAGATTTTCGCGCGCATGAGCGCCGGTATGTAGAAATCGCGCAGCATGTCCGTTGGCTCGCCATACTGATTTAGCTCCGACGTGCTGTAGTTTACCTGCCACTCGTAGTCTCTGAATGTCTCCATGATTATGCCCCATCATGTCCTGTCATGCCATCACTTCAAGCTGAAAAGAAGTCTCTCTGCCTCTTTCTTCGCCGCCGCATCGCCCACGCCCTCGGCCCACACGTGCAGGAGGTCGATGATTTTCTCTCTCTTCCCCTGCGCCGTGCGCTCGAGGTACGCGCGCGCGACCGGCACATCGCCGTCCCTGTACGCGAGTATCGTGCCCTGCATGATGTCCCACTCCGTCGCGGGATGATCCATGCGCGCCTTTATGCGCTCCTCCGGCTTTGCGAGGCGGAGCTTGCTGCCGCTCGCGATGAGCGGCGCGAAGTACTGAGCATCATCGCCGCTGCGAGATTTATTGATGCCGATCGTGTCCTGCCTCACCGTGTAGCCTGCCGCGTACGTCTCGAGGGAAATATTCAGCGAGCGGCTGATGGAGAGCGCGTCGTCGTAGGCGAAGCTCGCCATGCCGTATATGCCGAAAAACGTCAGCGCGACGGCCGCCTCTGGCTCGACGTCCGCGACACTGAGCCGCCCGCCCGTGATCTTCGTGAGCTGATACTGCGCGACGACGGACGACGCCTCGCGCATGGCGTGGATTGGCGTGATGAGCTCGTCGCCGTCCATGACAGGCCAGCTCTCGGACAGCACTTTCAGCGCTCTGCCATACGACGCGACCATCTCATCGACCGCTCCGAGATGAAGCGTCGCGAATTCTTTCAGTCCATCGCGCACGGCATCGCGAATCTTTGCGGCCACGCCCGTGCCGCCAAATCCGCGCCATATCTTGGGCTCGCGCTCGACGATGTCGCGCTTGCGACAAGAAATGAAAATCGAGCTTTGCGCCGCCGCCACATCCTTATGATGTATGCCTATGGTATCTTCCGATTCAACAGGCATGCACGATGAAATAATCCAGCCATTTTCTATGAGCGCACGCGTCAGCGTCTCCCAAGCGTCCTGCGTCTTGTGCGTGAACATCATCGTGAGAATGCCGTCGTCTTTCAGCACGCGCCGCGCCTCTTTGAAAATCTCGCCCATGAATTCTTCGTATACCTTTTTCGCGTCTGCTGTCGAGCCATCGCGCGCGGGATTGGCGACGGCCTCGTCGCCCTTGTTCGTGAGATTGCGCCTGAAAAAGTCTGGATAGAGCTCGCCGAGCGTCCTCTTGTCCCAGACGTAGAAATAGTCGGACAGCTCCGCATACTGCACATTGTTATAGTATGGCGGATCAAATATCAAAGCCGAGACAGATTTATCGGGCAGGTCGATATTTGCGGCGGAGCCGTTGATGATTTTCACGTTCTTATTTTTCGTCGTAATGAGCGTGGAAATATCTTCATAGGCATCAATGACTTGATTCTTGCACCATTCCATGCCTGAACCGTTGCCTGTCATCATCAATTCGCCATACGTCCATTTGAATGAAAAATCATGACGTGTAAACGCATGTGCAATTTTATGCCTCGTTGAGTCCCAAAGTGTTTGCCTGCTATTATAATCTAGCAGCTTGTCTATCATGAATTGAAGATACGTGATGATGGCTTTCGCTTTTGCCTCGCCCTCGTCCTTCACGATGACGGGCTTCATGTCACGCAGTGTCTCCATCGCCGTGAGCAGCGCGAGCAGCTGACGCGGCGCGAACATATCGCACCAACGCGTGATGCCGACGCGCAGGAGCTCGCGCGTTTTCTCGCCGTCGGGGATTTTCTCCGTCGGTATGAGTCCCATGTCGTCCCAGCGCTGCCAATTTTCGCACAGCGCTTTTTTTGCGCGCGCGATGGCGTCGAAGTCCTCGCGCACGGGCTGACGGAAAAACAGCACCTTCTGCATCATGGGCTCGCCCTTCTTCGGGCCGCTCTTGTATGTGCGGACATTGCCATTCGCGTCGCGCTTCGGCTCGAGCCGCACAGCCACGACGCAGTAGAGCTCATCGCGCCACTCTCCGACGTCGCTCTCGCCGCGCGCTTGCCGCTTTATCTCGTCCGACGCTATCGTCTGCCCGCACTGGAGGCACGTGCCGACGCCACCCTTCACCGTGCCCTGCTCTGGGCTCTCGCCTTTTGGTCCTTTGCCGTGCTCGAGCCGCACAGGACGGAACCGCACGCGGTCCGCGCCCGCCTCATCACGATAAAACTCCGGCACGACCATCCAACCGTCCGCCTTCTTCTGCAGCGCAAAAGCATTGAGTAGCGGCACCCGCTTGCCGCAATGCGGACACACGACCGTGCGACAATAAAGATAAGAATTGTCATGCTCGCCCCAAATGCTTTTCTTTTCCTCTTCTTTTCGCTTTGCGCCGTCAAAGTATGTTTCGAGTTTTTCACTCACACTTGTTACGAGTTTCTTTCCATAATTAATAAGAGAAGGAACGAGCTCCAAACCATATCGCGATGGATAATCAAGCGTCGCCGTCTCTATGACGCTCGCGACAGGATTGAGGTCATTCGCTATGACATTACAGCCACAGCGAAGCGCTTCAAACGGAATCGAACCTCCGCCCGCTGTAACGTCAAGCACCGTTTTATCGTTGAGATTGACATTTGGCGAAGATGCGTATGCGCGCGAATATCCGTATTCATTCAAAACACGTATGCCCTGCTCCGAGCAAATTTTCATGATGTTGTTGAACCATACGGGGTCTGCTGGCTCTTCAACGACAGGAATTTGCTCATCATCTATCGTGTTGTCGGGCAATGGCTTTTCCATGCTTATCCATTTGATTACGTCAGGATTATTTTTTGCGCTTTCGTCTTTATCGAGAAGGTCTTTTATCGTCTTTCTCACATTTTCTCTGCGCTTGTTTTCACGATTTATGGCTGTGTGCACGGCTTTATCGACCACTAGATATTCATGATTGGAGTCTGCGCCATGTATGAGCTCTAAATCTTTATCTACGAGCGTCCAAGCCAAGCCTTCTATATAGCAAACTTTTTTCTTTATGCCGAGCATGCGCACGAAGTCATCGGGCGGCGTGTCGGCGGGCAGTATGGAGCCGAGCACGGCAGCGCGCGACGCGGTGAGCGGACGGCGCGCCCACCAGACGTGGAGGAAGTAGAGAGGAGGAAGCGCGGAGCTAGCGCCGCGCTCGCGGCGTGTCTCCGCGCCGACGACGTCGCAGGGGAATTTGCCTTCGATGAGTCGTTTTTCGTATGACATTTAGCTGTGCCTTCTTTCATTCCCTGAGATTTTCGAGTATCGAGCGTATCTCGCGCATGTCTTTCTGCATGCCCGCGAATAGTATCCTGAGCCCACTGCGCGCCCATATCACCGAGCGCTCCTCGTACGCGGGTATCGTGGACTTCGTGAAAAGGTACATGGCCTCCTCGCGGCTGAGGAGTCTGATGCGCCACGCCATGAGCTCGACGCGCGAGAGGCTTCTGACCTGCGGATGAAGCACGGCGAGGAGACCGAGCTTCATGCCCGCCTCCTCCGTGAGCGGGATGTCGCCCCTGTATGAGACTTTGTCGTCTATGAGCGCGCCAAGGTCCATCGGCCGCCCCTGCTCGTCCGTGATGGCGTCGAGTATGAGGCGGATGATGGGCAGGCTCACGCGCATGTGCCCCGTGTAGATGCGGCCCCAGACTTTCTGCTTCGTGCGGCGCGACTCAGGCAGAGTCGATATATCGATGACATTCTGCGCGGCCTTCGACGGCACCCGCTCGATGATTTCCATGACCGGGCCCGTGTACTTTTTCAGCATCGTGATGCGCATCATCCACTTCGCCCTGCGCAGTGCACCCTGCATATTCGCTATCACGACATCTTTGTTGATTTTTTTGCTCATATATTGCTCCTTATGATTTTAGGTTTTGTGAAGTGAAAATAGCCATCATCACCCCACCACCATGCTGCGCATGGTCCCCCGCCCCTCAAGGAGGCTGCTGAAAAAGTGGCGATTTTGGCGGCTCTGGTTATCCACCAAAAAATGTGGATAATTTTGATGGGATTTTTCGTCAAAAA
>OMWN01000013.1 GCA_900314765.1 uncultured Selenomonadales bacterium
GCGAAAATGTGCTTGAGCGGAATTATGCTTTCGCATAATGTTGATTTTAAAGGCGCACGGGATGTTTTCCATGTGCGAAGTTTGAGATATAGAATTTTTTCTTTTGTCCCTATCTCACTCCGCCTTGTCGACGAGAGAACGGCGCGTTATCACATACGCGATGAGCAGCGGCGTCACGGAGCCCACCCACGCGAGCGGGTTCGCCCAGCATGCGCCGATATAGCCAAAATAGCGGCAGAGCACGAGCGCGGCAATCGTCCTCATGACGAGCTCCATCACGCCCGCTATCGTCGGCACGACCGTCTGCCCGAGACCCTGCAGCGTGTATCGTATGACGAAAAGGACAGAGAGAATGAAGTAGCACGCGCCATTCACGATGAGATAGAGCGCGCCGTACTCGACGACTTGCTCCTCGCCCGCGCCGACGAACAGCTCGACGAGGCGTGAGCCGAGGAAAATATTGAACAGCCCGACCGCGATGCTGAACGCGCCCGACATCATGATACATTTCTTGACGCCTTCCTTTATGCGCTCGAGCTTACGCGCTCCGTAGTTCTGCGCAGTGTATGCGGCCATCGCCATGCCGAAAGACATCATCGGCATCACGGCAATCGTGTCTATCTTCTGCGCGGCGGCATACGCGGCGACGGCGAGCGGGCCGAGGTGATTGAGCGCGACCTGAAGAATGATGGCGCCTATCGCGATGACGGAGCCCTGAAATCCCATCGGCAGGCCAATGCGCACATGCTCCCATATCTCGCTTTTCGACACGCGCCAATCGCTTCGCCGCGTCCAAAGCGCCGGCACCCGCTTCATGATGTAGATGAAGCAAACGACATTCGCGATGACCTGCGACGAGACCGTCGCGAGCGCGGCACCAGGGATGCCCCAGCCGAACACGATGATGTACAGCGGCTCAAATATGATGTTCAGTATGAGGCCAAACGCGAGCATCATGGTCGGCGTGCGGCTGTCGCCAAGCGAGCGAATGAGATTCGTCTGCATCGCGAACAACATCACGAGCGATATGCCCGCATAGATGATGCTGATGAACGACGTTGCGCCGTCGATGATCTCGGGCGGCGTCTCCATGAGAATGAGCAGCGGCCGCGCCGTGAGGATGCCAAAAATCGTCAGCACGATGGAAATCGCCACAGCGACGATGCCGCACGTCGCGGCACTGCGCCTCACGCCGCTGTAGTCACGCGCGCCGTAGCGCTGACCCGTCACGATTGAGAGTCCCGCCGATGTCCCGATGACGAAGCCCATCATGAGAAACATGAGGCAACCCGTACAGCCGACGGCGGCGAGCGCATTCACGCCGAGGAAGCGCCCAACGATGAGCGTATCGACGAAGGCGTACAGCTGCTGAAATATGTTTCCCGCGATGAGCGGCAGTGTGAAAAAGAGAATCAGCCGCGCAGGGCTCCCCTCTGTAAGATTCTTAGTCATAAATTTTCTTCATTTCCTAAATTTACCGTTATAGCTATTTATAAAATTTTTGAAAGATTCAACGGCTACGGATAAAAATTTTTCTTTGCTTAATGGCTCACTATGACGCAAGAGCTTCGTATCACAGCGGTCTTTCGACCGCTACACCCACGTACAGATATTGTGCCCTATTGGTTAATTGTTCGCCACCCTACGGGCTCCGAAAAAATTACGAAGATGCCGATCGAGACAAACCATTATTACGTCTCAAATCGTATATAATAACAAAATTGCGCTCCGAAAAATTTTTATCCTCCGCCGTTTGTGTTATAAAAATCATGCCGACCCTATCTTCCCGTGACCTCCGTCACGAAAAGTCTGAGCCGCTCGCGCAAGGCAATCGTGCTCGACAAAAGCGCGTCGGCGGACGGCGCGAGTCTGTTGTAGTGGAAATCGCGCGTCTCCCTGTTTGCCTGAAAATCCGTGGGGTACGGCACGACGTCTATGCCTTGATTTTTAAAGCAGAGCACGGCACGCGGCATGTGAAATGCGCTCGTCACGAGCATCGGCTGCTTTACGCCGATGCCCTGCAAAATGCGCGCCGTGTACTCTGCGTTCTGCGTCGTGTTTATGCTCTCCGTCTCTATAAATATGTCGCGCGCGTCGACGCCGAGCCCCATGAGCACGCGTCGCCCGATGACCGCCTCGGCGCCCGAGTCCGTGTAGACCTGCCCGCCCGAGAGCACGATGGGCAGATGTGTCACGCGATAGAGACGCGCCGCCGTGAGCATGCGACTCGACGGCGACGACGTGAGCATGCCGACGCCGTCGATGTCGGGCGTGTCCTTCGTCGCGCCGCCGCCGAGCACGACGATGGCATCGCCATGCGGCTCAGGCGGCGGGCTGTACCTCGACTCGATGCCCCTCATCAGCGCATCGCCGACGATGCCCGTCGACAGCACGTAAAACACGAGCGTCACGAGCAAAATTGATTTTGCAGTTTTGCGCTCGCCGCGCCTGTATGCGATTATCGCGATGACGACGAACAGCACAAAGAAAATGCCGGGCGGCAAGAAAAAGCTCGCACCGAATTTCAACAAATAAACCATAAGCAAAACCTTTCAAAAAACGCCGATTCTCGAAATCACGAATCGGCGTTTTTATTCAGCAAAAATATAATCTCTCGAGATTTTCAGCGACTCATTTCTGAGACTTGAAATACTCGTATGTGGCCTTCAGACCTTGCTCGAGGCTCGTCACGGGCGCCCAGCCAAGTCCACGACGCGCGCGCCCATTTGATAGCATCGATTTATAGATGTCGCCAGCGCGCTCTGGACCGTACTTCGGGATGATTTTCCTGCCCGATACGTTGCAGAGCACGGACACGAGCTCTCTGAGGCTCGTCTCTGTCTGCGTCGAGAGATTATACGCCACGTTCGCCGCTTTCTTCGGCGCCTTGAGCGCCGCGAGTATGCCGCGCGCGATGTCGCCCGCATAGACGAAGTCGCGCGTCTGCTCGCCATCGCCGAATATCGTGATGTCCTTGCCATTGGCAATGGCGTTGCAGAAAATACTGATGACGCCGCCCTCGCCGCCGTTCCCTTGACGCTCGCCGTAGACATTAGCGAAGCGCAGCACGACGTAGTCGATGCCGAACGCCTGATGATACACGTCGAGATAATGCTCGACCGTCGTCTTCGACAGCCCATAGAACGACATCGGCGCCTGCTTATGACTCTCCTTCACGGGCAGGTCCTTCTCCGGCACATCGCCGTAGCTCGCGGCCGTCGACGCGAATATCACGCGGCCGACGCCCGCGCGCCTCGCCGCCTCGAGCACGCTGATCGTGCCGAGGATATTCTGCCGCGCGTCAAGCAGCGGATCGTCCATCGACGTGCTGACCATCGTCTGCGCCGCGAGATGCACGATTGAGTCGTAGCCGCCCGACGCGACGATTCCTGCAAATTTGTCGGACAATATGTTTTCCTCGATGAGATCCATGTCGGGCAGAAGGTTTTCCCTCTGACCGCATGACAGGTCATCGACCGCGACAGCTTCATGGCCATTCTCCACGAGGCACCGCATCAAATGGGAGCCTATGAACCCCGCCCCTCCAGTGACTAATACCTTCATTTCTCCATCGCTCTCCAAAATTACTATTTCAACTCAAATCATTTTATCGCTGAATCTCGCCGCACGCCGAGAGCTCGTCGAGATACCGCCGTACGGCATCATGCCAATCGGGCAATCTCCGAAAGCCCGCATCGTCGAGCGAGCGTTTCGACAAGCGCGAATTGTGTGGCCTCACGGCTCGCGTCTTGTACTCCGTCGACGGTACAGGCGTGACGGCCACATTTGCACCGCTCACGCGAAATACTTCCTTCGCGAGCTCGTACCATGAGCACACGCCTTCATTCGTCGCGTGATATGTGCCGTATTTCTCTGTCTCCGCCATATCGAGGAGCAGTGGCGCAAGGTCGCGCGTGTACGTCGGCGAGCCGATTTGGTCGTCAACGACCGTGAGGCTCTCATGCGTCTTCGAGAGGTTCATCATCGTGAGAATGAAATTTTTGCCGTTGACACCAAACACCCATGATATGCGCACGATGAAGTGCTTCGAAAGTGCCTCGCGCACGGCGCGCTCGCCGTAGAGCTTCGACTTGCCGTAGACATTTTTCGGCGATGTCACGTCGTCCACTTCATAAAATCGCTCGCCGTCGCCGGGAAACACATAGTCCGTGCTGATGTATACGAGTTTCGCGCCAATCTCGTGCGCCGCCTTCGCGATTTCTCCCGTCGCGCGCGCGTTGATCGTCTCGCAGAGCTCGGGCTCATCCTCCGCCCTGTCGACAGCCGTGTACGCCGCGCAATGGATAATCACGTCGGGGCGCACAGTCTTTATGAAGCCGCGCAGTTTTTCCGGCTTATCGAGCGGCATTTCCGCCCGCGTCGCACCGATGGCCTCTATATTTTCTGATGTGCTCTCCGCGTTTCGCTTTTTTATCTCACGCATCACGTCGTAGCCCAGCTGGCCCGTGATGCCCGTCACCAATATGCGCATCGTCACTCAGCCGCTCCGCTCTCGACGCGCAGGCCATAGAGCGTCACGTCCTCGCTCGTCTGTATGTAGAGCTCCGTGCCCGCCGGCAGGTCGATGTTCTTGCCGTGGATGAACGCGCCGCCGATGACGCCGATGGGCCCGAGCACGAGCATGCCCGCGAGGCTCGCGCCTGCCGCCATCGCCATTGATTCCATTTTCTTTTTCGACTCCTCGCCCAAAAGCATCGACGCATCCGTGCCGTCGATGGCGCGCAGCGATTCAAAATCTATCTCGACCTCAGCGTCGCGGCCAAAATTTCTCGCCTGCGTCACTTTCTGCACGGTGCCATAGCCCGGCGCGCCCTTCGCGAAAAGAAGCAATCCATTTTCTATGGCGTCCTCCGCGGCCTGATATTCTATTTGGTCGCCCTTCTTGAGATTCTTCGCGTTTATCGGCGTGACGGTCGAGACCTTCACGAGCGTGTTCGCCGGTATTGTCACGGCCTCGAGCGGCATCGTCGACGAGCCGAAAGCGTAGCCCGCGAGCGTCTCGATGCGCTTTATGTATGGTCCCTCGCTCGTCTTGCCCGCGAGCGTCATCTCCATATCGTTGACGCGCTCCTGTATCGACTTCATGCTGACCTCCTGCGTGAGGCCGTACTCTATCGCGTTCATCTGCGTGATGAGCGACGGTCCGAGATCGTTCATGAACATCTTCTCATAGATGTCATCGACGCGCTTCATGACGCTCTCATTCGGCTGTGACTTCGTGAAGTCCTTCTCGAGCCTACTGACGCGGTCGAGGAGCGCGCCCGTCTGCGCCTCGCCGTACGCGGCCTTCTCGACGGCCACGAGCTTGTCCTGCATCGTCTCAGGCGTCGCAGCCATCGCGCCGCTCACGGCGACGAGCTCGACCATGAAAATCGCCGTGACCATGAGACAAAGTGACCTCATCATTTTTCTGATCATAAAATTCATCCTCTCAAAAAAAATTTCTTTCAAAAACATTGTTGAAATATAGTTGTATAAGATTATTTCGCTACAAGCTGAAAAAATCCTGCCTAAAAGATAAATTTATTTAAATTCTACGAAATTTTACAAGACAAAGCACAGAAAAAGTGATATTATGATAACGTCATTTTTTAAATTTTATATTGTTGTCCGTAACACACGGACACAAGGGGAGGAAATCTTTTATGGAAGGACTTATTCCTGTACTGAACAGCATTGATTCATTTATGTGGGGGCCGCCGCTTATCACTTTATTGGTAGGCACAGGCATCTACCTCACCATCAGGCTTGGTCTCATTCAGGTATTTCGCCTGCCGCTCGCGCTCTCGCTCATATTCCGCGCGAAGAACAAAGGCGAAGGCGATGTCTCGAGTTTCAAGGCGCTCTGCGTCGCGCTCGCTGCCACCGTCGGCACGGGCAATATCGTCGGCGTCGCGACGGCCGTGAAGGTCGGCGGCCCCGGCGCGATATTCTGGATGTGGGTCGCCGCGTTCTTCGGCATGGCGACGAAGTACGCCGAGGGGCTCCTCGCCGTCAAGTACCGCTCGAAAGATGAGAAAGGCGAGGTCGCCGGCGGCCCGATGTTCTACATCAAAAACGGCATGGGCGCAAAATGGACGCCGCTCGCGACGTTCTTCGCAATCGCCTGCGTGCTCGTCGCATTCTTCGGCATCGGCACATTCCCGCAGGTCAACGCCATCGTCGACAGCATGAAGATCGCGTTTGACCTGCCTATCGGCGTCACGGACGGCATCATCACGATCCTCATCGCGGCCATCACGATCGGCGGCCTGCAGAGCATATCGCGCGTCGCTGACAAAATCGTGCCAATCATGGCTGTCATCTACGTCATCGTCAGCATCGTCCTCATCGCTCTCAACATCGACAAAGTCCCATCCGCTATCAGCCTCATCATCACCAGTGCCTTCAATGGTCATGCGGCCGTCGGTGGATTCGCCGGCTCGACCATCATGATGGCAATGCAGAACGGCATAGCGCGCGGCGTCTTCTCGAACGAGTCTGGCCTCGGCTCGGCTCCTATCGCCGCTGCCGCTGCAAAGACGAAGTGGCCTGCTGAGCAGGGCCTCATCTCCATGACGGGCACATTCATCGACACCATCATCATCTGCTCGATGACGGGCCTCGCGCTCGTGCTCACGGGCGTATGGAACGGCGACGCCGCCGGCGCCATGATGACGACGAACGCATTTGCCTCCGTATTCGGCGACATCGGCGCGAAGCTCCTCACGATTTCGCTCGTGCTGTTCGCGTTCACGACGATACTCGGCTGGAACTACTACGGCGAGCGCGCTGTCATCTACCTCACGGGCACGAAAGGCGTCATGCCGTATCGCATCATATTTATCATCCTCATCGCGTCTGGCGCGTTCCTGAAGCTCGAGGCGATATGGATACTCGCCGACATCGTCAACGGCCTCATGGCCATCCCGAACCTCATCGCCCTCATCGCCCTCGCGGGCGTCATCGTCAGCGAGACGCAGATCTACATGGAGCACAGGAAAAAGGGCGAGCTCGACTAAAATTTGTTGACGAAAAAATTTGCTGACAAAATTTCACACGACGATAAAAATGAGCGGCCGCGCGCCGCTCATTTTTGATTCACATTTGGACTGAAGCAAGACCCTCTCCGCCCCCTGCGGGGGCACCTCCCCCAGAGTGGGAGGCATAGCGAAAGCAATGCTTCACGATACAACGAAGAGTGAATCGTGCGCATCAAAAAAGCCGCCGCTCAAATTTTTGAGCTGGCGGCTTTTCATGCTCCGCGATTTTTCACGCTGACGTTTTATTACTTCTTCTTTTTCTTGCTCTTTGCCTTCGCTTTTGGCTGGACATTGACAGCGTCCTTGAGAGCCTTGCCTGCTTTGAATGCTGGTACCTTTGCCGCAGCGATGTTGATCTCTGCGCCCGTCTGTGGGTTGCGGCCCTTGCGAGCAGCGCGCTCCCTGACCTCGAACGTGCCAAAGCCGATGAGCTGAACTTTGTCGCCCTTCACGAGCGCCT
Source organism: uncultured Selenomonadales bacterium (assembly GCA_900314765.1). Taxonomy (GTDB): domain Bacteria; phylum Bacillota; class Negativicutes; order Selenomonadales; family Selenomonadaceae; genus RUG024. The sequence goes on from OMWN01000013.1 coordinate 7,504, forward strand.
CCTCAACGGCCTTAACAACAGCGTTCAAAGCCTCCTCAGCCTTTTTCTTTGTGAGCCCGGATTTCTCTGCAACGCCATTAACGAGTTCCTGTTTATTCATCTAGTGTTCCCCCTTAGTAAATTATGATGCCTTCCTAACCCATGAATGAGGTTATTATCAGCACTTTTACCACTTTTTATTATTTTCGACATGCTTTCAAAAAATCCTTCTTTTTTTTGAAAAATTTTATAAAAATTTTTATTCACAGGCACATTTGCCACTGAATGGGCGCGATTTCATCGAAAATCATGTCGCTGATTGAATCTGAGCATCGCGATTTTCCAAAATTTCATCTTTCTATTGCTATTGAATGAATGAAATTGTAAAATAGATGAATAACATACCAATGAAAGAGGAATTACCTTGATAGAACTAAAGGACATCGAGAAAACCTACGAGGGACCCGATGGCGACGTCGTCGCGCTCAAGGGCATCAATCTCACCATTGAGTCCGGCGAGATATACGGCATCATCGGCCTCTCCGGCGCGGGCAAATCGACGCTCATTCGCTGCATCAACATGCTCGAGCGCCCGACGAAGGGCAGCGTCATCATCGACGGCGAGGACATGACGAGCCTCGACGCGAAGGCACTTCGCGACGCGCGAAAAAATATCGGCATGATTTTCCAGCATTTCAATCTACTGTCGTCGGCGACCGTCTACGACAATGTCGCGTTCCCGCTAAGGCTTTCAAACACGCCTGAGAGCGAGATAAAAGAGCGCGTCGAGCCGCTCCTCGAGCTCGTCAATCTGAAGGACAAGGCGCACCAATACCCGTCGCAGCTCTCGGGCGGCCAAAAGCAGCGCGTCGGCATCGCCCGCGCGCTCGCGTCGAATCCAAAGATACTGCTGTCCGATGAGGCGACGAGCGCACTTGACCCGCAGACGACGAAGGCGATACTGTCGCTGATACTCGACATCAATAAAAAGCTCGGCATCACGGTCGTCGTCATCACGCACGAAATGCAAGTCATAAAGGACATTTGCGACAAGGTCGCCGTCATCGAGAACGGCGTGATTTCCGAAAAAGGCCGCGTGCTCGACGTTTTCACGAACCCACAGCAGGCCATCACGAAGGAATTCATCAGCGCCATCATGCCGAACGAGCTGCCGAGAGAATTCAGCGGCAAGACCATATCGAAAGAGCCCGTCCCGGGCGCCGAGCTTCTCGTCAATATCACGTTCATCGGCGATACGGCGGACGAGCCCGTCATTTCCAATCTGATAAAGGATTTTCCCATCGACGTGAGCATCCTGTACGGCAACATCGACCACATAAAGGACACGCCGTTCGGCAGGCTCCTTATCGGCATGACGGGAGACATATCCGCCATCGGCGACGCGCTCGCGTATCTCAGAAGCAAAAACCTTCGAATCGAGGTGATAGGCTATGCCAGCTGATTTGATGGACCTCATCATAAAGGCGCTCGGCGAGACAATCCGCATGGTCGTGTGCTCTATGATCGCGGCCACCGTCATCGGCATACCGCTCGGCGTGCTGCTCGTGACGACGGCGAAGCACGGCATCACGGAGTGCCTGCCCATAAACCGCATCCTCGCCTCCATCGTGAACGCGCTGCGCTCCGTGCCTTTCATCATACTCATGGTCGCCATCATCCCGCTGACGCGCGCAATCGTCGGCACGTCCATCGGCACGACGGCCGCAATGGTGCCGTTGACGCTCGCATCCATTCCGTTCATTGGAAGGCAGGTCGAGACATCGCTCAAAGAAGTGCCGTACGGCATCGTCGAGGCGGCGCTCGCGATGGGCGCGACGCCGCTGCAAATCATCAGGCACGTCTATCTGCCTGAGGCCATGCCAAGCATCGTCGCACAGCTCACGACCGTCGTCATCGCCCTCGTCGGCGAGTCGGCAATGGCGGGCGCCATCGGCGGCGGCGGCCTCGGCGATCTCGCGATACGCTACGGCTACCAGAGATTTCGCCCAGAGGTCATGATTGCGACAATCATCGTGCTGATTGTGCTTGTTCAGCTCATTCAGTTCGCCGGCAACAAGCTCTCGAAGCATTTGAACAAAAAATAATTTTCATCGGTATCGATTTTGCGCACTCGCAGGCATCGTCACTCGTCTGTGAAAACGCAAAATTCATACATAAAATTTCTCACCATAAATTTTATGAAGGGAAGGACAACAAAAATGAAAAAAATCTTCACCCTGCTGATGACGCTCGTGCTCGCAGTCGCCATCACCGGCTGCGGCGGCGGCAAGCAGCCTGCATCGTCGGGCTCGGGAAAGCCAGCCGACGGCGCGCAGAAAAACGTCACGCTGAAAGTCGGCGCAACGCCAGTGCCGCACGCTGAGATCCTCGAGATCGTAAAGCCGCTGCTCGCAAAAGAAGGCATCGACCTGCAGATTGTCGAGTTCTCCGACTACGTGCAGCCGAACCTCGCAGTCAACGACAAGGAGCTCGACGCGAATTTCTTCCAGCACATCCCGTACCTCGACAACTTCGTCGCTGAGCACAAGGATGTCAAGCTCAAGAACGCCGGCGGCGTCCACATCGAGCCGATGGGCATCTACTCCAAGAAAATCAAGAAGCTCGACGAGCTCAAGGACGGCGCAGTCGTCGCCATTCCGAACGACCCGACGAACGGCGGCCGCTCGCTCATGCTTCTCGCGAAGGCAAACATCATAAAGCTCAAGGATGGCGTCACCATCACGGCAACGGTGCAGGACATCGTCGACAATCCTAAGAACATAAAGTTCCAGGAAGTCGAGGCCGCACAGGTGCCGCGCACGCTCGACGACGTCGATGCCGCTGTCATCAACACGAACTTCGCGATGCAGGTGCCACTCATCCCGACGAAGGATGCGCTCTTCATGGAAGACAGCACGAGCCCATACGTCAACATCGTCGCAGTCCGCGACGGCGACGAGAACCGCCCAGAGATACAGAAGCTCATAAAGGCTCTTCACTCCAAGGAAGTCAAAGACTTCATCGAGTCGAAGTACAAGGGCTCCATCGTCCCTGCGTTTTGATGAGACGCGCTGAGTTTATTTAACGGAATCAAAAAATCGTTGGCGATATTTCGTCAACGATTTTTTATTGGGATAAACACAATGAACTCGATTAAGTTTCGTGATTGCATAATGAAATTTTCTTTGCGACACAAATTTTTAAGATGCAAATTTTGCTTGCAGGAATTTTGCTTTCTGCGTCGAATAGATATAAGATACGACGATTAGGGAGATGCACCGATGATTTTTGCTTTTGACCTGGACGGGACAATCACACTCGACGAGACATTGCCACTCATGGCGCGCGAGCTTGGCCTCGAGGCCGAGATGACTCGGCTCACGGACGCGACGCTGAGCGGGGAAATCGATTTTCGCGAATCGTTTCGTATGCGCTACGACATGCTCAGCGCCATACCCGTGCGCCGCATCCAGGAAATCATGCGCAGGGTGCGCCTCGACGAAAAAATATCGTCATTCATTCGCAGAAACAAGACGCGCTGCGTCGTCGTGACGGGCAATCTCGACGCGTGGGTCGAGCCCATCAGGAAAAAGCTCAGCTGCCGGTTTTACACGTCGACGAGTGCGCACGACGATACGGGGCGCCTCGTGCTCCTAGATGTTCTTGACAAGAGCAGGGCCATCCGCGAAATCAAAGAAAAGACAGGCGAAAAAATCGTCGCCGTCGGCGAGAGCTTCAACGATATTCCGATGTTCGAGGAGGCCGACATCGCCATCGCGTACGGCGGCGTCCACCCGCCCGTCGCCGAGGCCGAGCGCCTCGCCGACTACACGGTGTCGAGCGGCGACGAGCTGTGCCGCTTGCTCGCGTCCATCGCTGGCGTCAGCGCTCATCCCACACATTGACGAGCGCCCTGCGCCGCTCGAGCACCTCGCGAGGGCTGCCGCCCTTGAAATCTGTCAATGCGCCATCCCAAGCCCCATACACGGGGTTTGGCAGCGCTATATATTTCGTGCCGAAGTCTTGGGCCGCATCGTCTATGATAGCGTTGCGGTTCTTTATGTTTTTGCCAAACGTATGAAGCGCCCAGTCGCCCGCATTGTCGCCCATGTAGAGAATGACATCGTAGTCACGCGCGACGCGCTCAAATCTCTCGCTCTTGTCTCCTGTCTCGCCGCGCAGCAGCAGATGACGGTCGTCCGCGTTTGGAAATCCCAACCGTTTCAGATTGGCGAGCGTGCCATCGCGCGTGCTCTCACCCCTGTTCGTCACGTAGAATACTTCGACGCCGCGCGCTTCGACACTTTTGAGGAAATCACGCGCGCCCGGCATCGCCTCAGCGCGAGCCATATCGCACCATTTCGCCCAGACCTCGCCGTAGCGTGGATTCTCTTTCCACAGGTGATGCGCGAGCTCCGGAGTATTGTCGAGCACGGCCTCGTCGCAGTCCGTCACGATGGCAAGTGGCTTTCCATCTTTCGCGGTCTTCCTTTTCTCTATCGCATCGTCTATGCTCCTCGATGCGCTGCCATACGCCTGATAGCAGAGCGCGCGATACTCTGCCGACGTCTGCATCCAGAGGAGCCCCATGACCTTCTGCTCATTGAGGCTGACCTCCGTCGCCATGCGGCACGCGCTTTTCGCTTTGTCAATGTGGTGCGTTGCGACGCCGCTCACGGCGCCGCCCACGATGAACGAGGCCGCCGCTATGAGTGCGACGCCCTTTTTCGAGAGCCACTCCATCAGCTCTCCTCCGAGCGCAGCGAGTCCGTCACGAGCTTCGCGAAAAGCTCCTCGACCGTCATGTTCTCCTGCTTTGCCACTTCCTCGAGGTCAGCCTTCTGCTTTGCGGTGTACATGAAATTTTTGACCTCCGCATGCTGCAGCTTCTCCACTTCTTCATTTTTGTCGGCCATCTTTGCGTCCCCCTTTATAAAAATTTTCACTCATAACATCACGCCTATCACATTCACCGACGCGATTTCCTCCAATTATACAACAAAAAATCACGCTGATAAATGCCTGCGGTGAAAACAAAGCGAGTGCGACCCTCTCCGCCTCGCATTCGCTCGGCACCTCCCCCATTGGGGAGGCTGGCGTCACAGAGTCTGTGATTATTTACTTTAGCTGAAGCGATTAGTTAAGAAAAATGCAATTACACATCATCATCGTAATTTAAATCGTGTAGCTTGCCTTGTTTGTAAATCAAAAGACTGCCGTTCACTCTTCACCATATCGTAAAGCACCCCTCCCACTTTGGAGGCTGCTGAAAAAGTGGCGATTTTGGCGGCTCTGGTTATCCACCAAAAAATGTGGATAATTTTGATGGGATTTTTCGTCAAAAA
>OMWN01000062.1 GCA_900314765.1 uncultured Selenomonadales bacterium
AGGAGTATTGGCGAGAGATTTTTTCGTATATCAAGAAGATGCGAAGAAGCGTAGTGGTGCTACGCTGATGAGCATCGACGAAGATATACGGAAAAAGATTCGTCAAGACGACTGCTGAGATAATCAGTGTTTCCGTAAGAGCCTGTATGAACTTGCTAAATTACTTCGGACTGGCATCTCCTCGAGTATAGTCACAAACTTATGCCTTAATCAACCAATATTTCCCGTAAAAATTTTCGCAAAAATGCCTCATCAATTATAAGAAAAAAACGCTTGCAATGTCAACCAAATCATTTCGCTCTGTAAACGATAAACGAAATAAGCGCAAACGAAAAGCCCGCAACCATCGCCACGGGCAAATTATTCTATTCGCCAAGATAAAGGCCGCGCAGAAACGCCTTGACGCGCGGGTCATTGATGCGCCTGAAATTCTCGACGGTGTCAATCGCAATGAGGTCACCCTCGTATATCATCGCGATGCGGTCCGCGACGAGGCACGCCGTCTCCATGTCGTGCGTGACGACGATGGACGTGACGTGGAGCTTCCTCTGCATCTCCATGATGAGCTCGTCGATTTTCTCCGTCATCACGGGGTCGAGCCCCGAGTCCGGCTCGTCGTAGAAAATGATGGACGGCTCGAAAGCAATCGCGCGCGCGAGGCTCACGCGCTTTTTCATGCCGCCCGAGAGGTCGTTCGGCATCGTGTCCTCCTCGCCGGGAAGCCCGACCATTGCGAGCTTTTCCTCGACGATGTCCTGTATCTTATCCTCGCTGTAGTCCGTGTGCTCGCGCAGGCCGAACGCCACATTGTCGCCGACCGTCATCGAGTCGAACAGCGCCGAGTACTGAAAGACCATGCCCATCTTGAGGCGCACCTCGTCGAGCGCGTCCTCCGTGAGACCGCTGATTTCCGTGCCGTCTATCCATATCTCGCCGCTCGTCGGGCGTATGAGCCCAATCATGAGCCTAAGGAGCGTCGATTTGCCCGAGCCCGACCCGCCGATGATGGCAATCGTCTCGCCGTCGTTTATCTTGAGATTTATGTCGCGCAGCACGGATTTGTCGCCGAATGATTTATTGATATTTTTCAGCTCTATCATATCGTCACCACATCACCGATAAATTGCCATCGACAGGAAAACATTAGCGAAGAAAATCATGATGATCGAGCTCACGACTGAGCGCGTCGTCGCAACGCCGACACCCTCGGCGCCGCCCTCCGTCTTGAGGCCGAAATAACAGCCAAGCATGGACACGATGACGCCGAACACGGCCGCTTTGATGAGGCCGCCCGTGAAATCATTCATCTCGACGAAAATGTCTATAGAATGCCAGTAAATGAACGTGCTGATGCCAGAGCGAATCGTCGCGACCGCCCAGCCGCCGACGACGCCGATGATGTCGCCGAACGCCGTGAGTATCGGGAGCATCAGCATGCACGCGAGCATGCGCGGCACGACGAGGTAGCCGACGGGACTCGTCGCCATGACTTTGAGCGCGTCTATCTGCTCCGTGACCTTCATCGTGCTGATCTCCGCCGTGATGGCCGCACCGACGCGACCAGCCGCGACGACGCCGACGAGCACGGGACCGAGCTCTCGCCCGATGGCGATGGCAACGACGCCGCCGATGGTCGACTGCGCGCCGAACTCTATGAACACGTCCGCCGTCTGAAGCGCCATGACCATGCCCGTGAAGAGAAGTGTCAGCGAAGCAATCGGCAGCGTGTCTACGCCGAGATGCGCCATCTCATGAAACAGCAGACGCCAGCGCGGCGGCCTTTTCATCTGGCGCAGCGTCTCCATCAAAAGCAGCATGACCTCGCCGATATATGTGAGCCATTTGATGACACCACGACCCACCATTTCAAGAAAATGTGTCATCACGTCACCCCTTGCAAAATTTTAAGCAGAAAAATCTCGAACGAATCAAAAACAAAACTCGCACAGCTTTGATTGTATCAATTTTTTTCAAAACAGTAAATATATATTTACTAATTTGCTGAACGCCATCGCTCTCGATTATCGTCTTGACGATTAGATAAGCTTTCACAATTTCTCTTTATTAATGAACAATTCATCTATTGTCAAAATACAATTATATTATATTTTCGAATTTGCAAAGAAAATTGGCGCTGATTCAAATTCATCAAAGAAAATTTTCAAAATAATCATATTTAATGTTGCGTAAACTTGTAAACGATGATATAATATAGACAGTAAAAAGAGGAGGTGCAGCGATATCGGAGAGCAGAGACTACATGCTGGCGGCTGACAAGCGATGCCAATATGAAGAAAATCTACCTGAGCACCTGGGCGCGTGATGATATGTTCCATGCTCCAGAGGATATGAAGACGGGCAGCAAGGCATAATAGCCGGCACACCAGAAAAAGAGAAAGACAGCACCACGTTCCAATCCTTTCGCGAGGGAGCGGAGCGAAAAAAGAATAGTGAGGTATCAAACAGCTTGATAAGTTCAGCAGTTTTGATCGGAAAGCAATAAGACCCAGCGAGATGAAGCAGTGCCGCTGGGTCTTATTGTGTGTATGGATGATGGTGTGAAATGTTTAAAAATGGAATCGCAACAAAAAGCGGGGTCACGATTTTGTCGTGACCCCGCTTTTTTGTTGCTCACTTTACGGCGTTGATTTCTCTTTTATTTGTCCTCATAGACGCGCACGCGCAGCTTCAGCCCGCGCTCGTCGCAGATTTTCTGACATTTCTTTATTTCCTCGCTGTCCTCGACGTGGTCGACGACGGTGAGCACCACGTTCGGGACGTATTGCTTCACATTCACGGCGAAGTCGAGCATCGCGTCATACGATGGCATGCCAAACTCGCTGCGCGTGAGCTCAAGGTAACGCTCGGCGTTCGACGCATTGAGGCTAATCGATATGGTATCGAGTATGCCGCCGCCGAAGTCCGGCGCCGTGTCGCGCTTGAAATTGAGATCAGAGAGGCCATTCGTATTGACGCGCGTCGCTGCCGACGGGTAATGATTTTTGACGTAGCCCAGCAGCGTGACGAGATCATGAAGCCTCATCGTCGGCTCGCCAAACCCGCAGAACACGACTTCGCTGATGAGCGCGCCGTGCTTTTTGAACGCCTCGTCGAGACCCGCTTCGACTTCCTCGACCGTCGGCTCCTTTTTGAGCCACAGTGTGTGCGACTCCGCCATTTTCTTCATCGTGCGCAGACAAAACGTGCACGCGCATGTGCAGCGGTTCGTGAGATTGACATATATGCCGCGCTTGTCATCGGGGTGACGCGCGAACGCCTCATCGACGGTGATGTACTCCCCGCCCGCATCAACAGCGTATACTATCATGACAGATTACTTCCTTTCACACATCTTCATTCATCATTCGTCATATTTCAGCACAATTTGATTTTGCTTTCGCGTCTCGTTCATATCGATGACGCGCTGATTGCGTGAGCCGCGAAACCTCAGCGTCAAATCGCGCTCATCATCATGATACTCGCCATCGACGAGCACGTCAATATTGTCGAGGAGCGCCCTCACGTCCGCGTCCTGCTTCGCCATCTTCATGAGCTCATCGAGCGTGTAGCCCGAGTAGCTCCACACATTGAGATGATGCGCGTGAATCTTTTTCGCGAGCTCCGCGAGCGGCTTTGGCTGCGCAAACGGCTCGCCGCCACTGAACGTCACGCCTGAGAGCAGCGGATTAGCGAGTATTTCGTCCAAAATGCTGTCCGTGTCGTCTTCCCTGCCGCCGTCATAGCTCCACGTCTCGGGATTTTGACAATTATGGCAGTGATGCGGGCAGCCCTGCGTGAATATCGTGAAACGATAGCCCTCGCCGTCAACGACAGAATCATCGACGACGCCGGCAACGCGAATTTCCATATCACAAATACCTCCAAAACCAATAGATTCTCATAGTGCCAATGGCGGAGGATAAAAATTTTTCGGAGCGCCTAGTCCATGCCGTAGGCATGGACGTAGCCCGCAGGGTGGCGAACAACCAACTTGTCGGACCAAATCTCTGTAAAGGAAAGAAGCGGTCGAAAGACCGCTGTCATACGAAGTTCAGACGTCATAGTGAGCCATTAAGCGAAGAAAAATTTTTATCCTCTGCCATAGATGTCATTTAGATTGCATCATATAGAAATTCATGACAGCGAAAAGCCTGTGCCGGGGGTGGCACAGGCTTTTAATGAAAGGATGAAATGGGGAAAACACCCTTCCTATATCCAAAGGCCGTTGGGGAAGGCCCTTTGGTGCGAACTTCACAGGGAACACCGATTAATTGAAAACAATCGTGTTTCCTTCAATGCATGAGCGAATGCTTCACCCTGTCATGCTCCTCGGCGCGTTTCGCGTTGTTCCAGCGGTCTATCGTGCCGACGAGGTAGCCAGTGATGCGGCGGATGCGCTCGAACTTCGGCGGGCGAAGCGTGTAGTCGAGGGCAATGTTGCCGTCCTCTGCGGCTGATATGTCAAGCGTCTCGATTTCGTCATGCTCATTGCCCTTGTGGATGTAGTCCATGTATGCGAGTATCTCTTTCTCGGAGATGTCGTCGATGTCTCTGATGGTGACTTCTGTTCCGTTGACGTTCATTTTGATGTCTCCCTTTTCCTTATTTTATACGACGTTGTGTTCTGCGTTTTTTAATTCTTTTATCACATTTATTTCCCGCAGCTGATACGCGGCACGACGACGTGGTGATGATGCTCAGCCTCAGACCTGCCGCAGAGCGGGCAGACATTGTCGATGATGCCGTTGTAGCCGCAGACAGGGTCGCGGTCGACGGGATGATTCACCGATCCGTAGCCGATGCCGTTGTCGTGCATGCAGCGGATGATGGCCTCGAAAGCCTCGGGGTTCTTCGCGGGGTCGCCGTCCATCTCGACGTAGCTGATATGGCCGCCATTCGTCAGCGCGTGATACGGGCCCTCGAGCTGGATTTTCTTCGCGGCGGAGATGGGGAAATATACAGGAATATGGAAACTGTTCGTATAGTAGTCCCTGTCCGTCACGCCCTCGATGACGCCGTAGCGCTCCTTGTCAATTCTGACGAAGCGCCCCGACAGTCCCTCGGCCGGCGTCGCAATCAACGTGAAATTGAGCTTTGTGCGCTCAGACTCCTCGTCCATGCGCTGCCTCATGCGGCCGATGATCTTGAGCCCGAGCCGCTGTGCCTCCGGCGACTCGCCGTGGTGCTTGCCAATGAGCGCCTTGAGGCACTCAGCCAGCCCGATGAATCCCATCGTGAGCGTGCCGTCCTTTAAGACCTCCGCGACGGAGTCATTCGGCTCGAGCTTCTCCGAGCCGAGCCACACGCCCTGCCCCATGAGGAACGGGTAATTGCGGCACTTCTTCGAGCACTGCACTTTGAAGCGATGCTTCAGCTGTCTAATGACGAGCTCTATCGCATCATCGAGCGACTCAAAGAATTTCTCGATGTCGCCCTTCGCCTCGATGGCGAGCCTCGGCAGATTGACGCTCGTGAACGAGAGATTGCCGCGCCCACACGTGACGGCATGCGCCGGATTGTGCACGTTCGCCATGACGCGCGTGCGGCAGCCCATGTACGCGACCTCCGTGTTGTAGTCGCCCTTCTTGTAAAATTCCTTGTTGAAGGGCGCATCGAGGAATGAGAAATTTGGGAACAGTCTCTTTGCGCTCGTCTTTATCGCGAGCTTGAACAGATCGTAGTTCGGGTCGCCGGGATTGTAGTTGACGCCCTCCTTGACCTTGAAGATCTGAACGGGGAAAATCGGCGTCTCGCCATTGCCGAGACCCGCAATCGTCGCATTCAAAAGATTGCGTATGACCATGCGCGCCTCCGGCGATGTGTCCGTGCCGTAATTGATGGAGCTGAACGGCACCTGCGCGCCCGCGCGCGAATTCATCGTGTTGAGGTTGTGGATGAACGCCTCCATCGCCTGATACGTCGCATCGTCCGTCGCCGACATCGCCGCCTCGACCGCGAAATCATGCGCCTTGCCGCAGAGCTCCGCGCTGATGGGCACGAAGCCGTGACGCGCTTGATGCGCCGGCAAGAACTCCATGAGCTTCGTCCTGTACTCGCCCGTTGTGCCCATGCGTATCGCCACTGGCACGCGGCGGCCAACCTCCTTCACGAGGAGCTTTGCATCGCCCGCTTTCATGCTGAGCGCCATCTCGAAATACTCGGCGAGGTGAATGAAATACTGCTTGCGGAACGTCTTGACGACGCCCTGCGCCATCGCGTAATCGAAATTCGGTATTGCCTGGCCGCCGTGCATCTCGTTCTGATTCGCCTGAATGGCGATACAGCCGAGCGCCGCATACGAGCGAATATCGTTCGGCTCACGCAGCGTACCATGCCCCGTCGAAAATCCGCCATGAAACAGTTTTATCGGGTCAATCTGGCAGCACGTCTCCGTCAGCATATAGAAATCCATGTCATGAATGTGAATATCGCCGTTCACATGAGCCGCCGCAATGTCCTTCGGCAGCACGCGATGCGTTATGAAATACTTTGAGCCCTCTGAGCCGTACTTCAGCATCGTGCCCATCGCCGTGTCGGCATCGATGTTCGCGTTCTCGCGCTTTATGTCGATGTCCTTCGCGTCGCGGTACGTGAGCTCATCGTATATGTCCATGAGGTCGACCTCGGCCTCGCGTATCTGCGTGTGAGCCGCGCGGTAGAGGATGTACGCCTTCGCCGTGCTCGCGTAGTTGTTTTTGATAAGCACGCGCTCGACGGCGTCCTGTATGTACTCGACGCCCGGTATCTCGACGTCCGAGATATGCTTTTCGACGCTCTTCGTCAGCGCCTCGAGCTGCCTCTTCGAGAACGTCTTGTCCGTCGACTCGAGGTTCGCCTTCATGATTGCATTCGTTATTTTCGTCGCATCGAAAGGCACGACCTTGCCGTTTCGTTTCCTTATCTCCGCGATTTGTTTCATTTTTTTCGTGTTGCTTGATGTTGATGATGCCGTCATTTCACGTTTCTCCCCACGCGCCATTCACATCCGACGCGTCTTGTTTTTCTTTTCGTGTCCAAGAGCGATTATACAATATATACTATGGCGCGTCAATCAAAAATACTAGATATAGTTCTTTAATCACAATTTTATCCACAGGCGGAAGTGTCCGCCAATCGAGTACACGAAAATGAATCCATGAGAAATCAAAAGAAAAACGCCCTCTCGCGAAGAGAGAGCGACGTGAAATTATAGAACAAGCAATGGTGGATAAGACGCAAAAATTTTTATGCGAAAAAATTTGTGGATAAATGATTCAGCCATTCACAAGTTTGCGAAAACAGATGGAAACAACTCGACGATGCCAGTCCTCATCCACTGCGCAATTTCAATAGGCTCTAATGCTGGCTTCCTCGCGGCAAAAACGAAAACACGCCGCTTCGGAGCCAGCCCAAGAGCCTATAAGAAATTGCTAAGTTCCTTCTGACTGGCATCGCCTCGTAGCTAGTCGCACACTAACAAGCTTAGCCATTCACAATCGTGCGCGTTGGGAACGGAATATCGATGCCTTCCTCGCGATACCTTTTCATGAGCGCCTTGATGAACTCATGCTTCACCTTGAATTGGCTCGCGTAGTCCGCTACGCTGATGACGACATTGAAATTTATCGACGAGTCCGCGAGCGTGTGATACTTCATCGTCGGCTCAGCGGGCGTCGGCAGCGTCCGCCCCTCGTGCGCGGCCTCCTCCTCGATTTCCTTCAGCACCTCACGCGCGACGTCGAGCGTCACCCGCTCGACTTTGTCGAGGTCGCTGTCATATGACACGCCGACAGCGACGACGACAGCCAAATTTTTCTGTGGGCGATCATAATTTGTGATTGTCGCCGCCGCGATTGTCTTGTTCGGCACGATGACATAGTTCTTCGTCGCAATCTGAATCGTCGTGTAGCGCCACGTGATGTCCGTGACTTCGCCCTCCTCGCCCGACGACAGCTTTATGTGGTCGCCGACGATGATTTGCCTCGATAGGATGAGCTGGAGGCCAGAGAAAATATTCGCGAGCGTCTCCTGCAGGCCAAGGGCGACCGCCATGCCGCCGATGCCGAGAGCCGTGACGAACGGCGCGATGGATATGCCGTACGCCCCGAGGAATATGATGACGCCGAACACGATGCCCGTGACCTCGACGAGCGTCACGAGAAGCGTCGTGCCCTTGCTGCCCGCCTGCTGCGCCTTGCCCTCGATGAAGCGGATGATGACGCGCAGCACGATGATGATGGCTGCCGTGAGCAGCGCGAGGAACTGCACACCGTGAAACACCTCCGCGACCTCTGCGGGCGGTGTCGTCTTCACGCGCATGAGCCAGAGCGCGATGCCCACGCCGATGAGATAAAGCGGCACATCATGCACGGCGTTCCATACCATCTCCGTCACATGCCTCACATGATGCTTTGGATTGCTCACATATGATTTAAGAAATCTATTGAGACACCAAAACGCCGCGACCATCACAACAAAAATCGTCAGCGGAAAAAATGGCGAGTCAATATATTTGTCGTACTCAATAAGAAAAATGTTCAAAGAAAATCACCTCGACGACACGCACAATCAAAATCAAACGCTATCAGCACAGCGCAAATATCATCACATAAAGTCTCACGTATTCACTTCATATCTATTATACACAGATGAAAACATACTGTCATCGTTTTTAGTCTCAAGAATTTCGTGAGGAATTGAAAATCCGTTGCAGGATTTTTCGTAATTTTGTCAAATTATATAGTATGGAAATCGTTTAGATATTGTTTGAGACGTAAACATACGGAGGTATCATCTTGGCTGAAAATGACAGCAAAATCAAAAACAATGAGCCGAAAATCGCACGCGAGGGCGAGCGTCTGAGGCTCAGGGTCGCGACGATGGATGATCTCGACTACATCATGGCTGCGGAAAATCGCCCTGGCAATGTCGAGTACATCGTGCCGGAGTCTCGCGAGGTGCATCGCGATGGCCTCGACTCCGAGAGCACGGTGCATCTCATCGTCGAGCGACGCGACACGAATGAACGCGTCGGATTTCTCATGGTGAGCAATCTCGACAATCCCGACCACGAGGTCGAGTGGCGCAAAGTCATCATCGAGGACAAAGGCCACGGCTACGGCAAGGAGGCCATGCGTCTCTTGATGGCGTGGTCGTTCGAGGAAAAAAAGTTTCATCGCGGCTGGCTCGACTGCAAGGATTTCAACGAGCGCGCGCTTCACGTGTACGAGTCCGTCGGCCTTAAGCGCGAGGGACTGTTCCGCGAGACGCTCTACGTTCATGACCATTACGATAGCCTCGTCGTGCTCGCGATACTCGACAGGGAATATTTTGCATTGAAAGAGGAGGAACATTGATTATGGGAAAACGTCTTTATGTGATTGTGCTGGACAGCTTCGGCATCGGCGCCATGCCTGACGCCGCGAAATTCGGCGACGAGGGCGCAAACACGCTCGCGAGCGTCGCGAAATCGCCAAAATTCTCGATGCCTCACATGCAGTGGCTCGGCCTTTTCAACATCGACGGCGTCGACATCGATGGCATGAAAACGCCGCGCACGGCCGGCACGATTGCGCGTCTCACGGAGATGTCGAACGGCAAGGACACGACGACGGGGCACTGGGAGATAGCGGGGCTCGTGTCGGAGCGCGCCATGCCGACATTCCCGAACGGCTTCCCGCCCGAGTGCATCGAAAAGCTCGAGCAGGCTTTCGGCCGCAAAGTTCTTTGCAACAAGCCGTACTCCGGCACGGAGGTCATAAAGGACTACGGGCAGGAACACATAAAGACGGGCGCGCTCATCGTCTACACGTCGGCGGACAGTGTGCTGCAAATCGCCGCGCACGACAGCGTCATGAGCGCCGACGAGCTCTACGAGTGCTGCAAGAAGGCACGCGACATCATGCAGGGCGAGTGGGGAGTCGGCCGCATCATCGCGCGCCCATTCGTCGGCACGTATCCAAACTACACGCGCACGTCGGGTCGCCACGATTATTCGCTCAATCCGCCCGCCGACACGATGCTCGACGCGTTCACGAAGGCGAGGCTCACGACAATCGGCGTCGGGAAAATCCGCGACATCTTCGCGGGGCGCGGCGTCGGTCGATACATCCCGATGGACGGCAACGACGACGGCATGAGCAAGACGACGGCAACGCTCACGGAACAATTCACGGGGCTCTGCTTCACAAATCTCGTCGATTTCGACATGAAGTACGGCCATCGCCGCGACATCGACGGCTATGCGGAGGCGCTCTCGAAATTCGATGAAGAGCTCGGCAATTTCATCATGGGCATGCAGTACGAGGACGTGCTGATGATTACGGCTGACCACGGCTGTGACCCCGGGTTCAAGGGCAGCGACCACACGCGCGAGTATGTGCCGCTCGTCATATACGGGCAGACCATCACGCCGGGCATCAACCTCGGCACGAGGAAGACGTTCGCAGACATCGCGGCAAGCGCGGCTGAGATGTTTGGCCTCGAGCTTGAGACGAAGGGCACGAGCTTTTATAAGGAAATAAAGCGCTGATATATATGTTGGGAACGTAAAGGTTGTGTTACAATGCAGGAAATTGCGCTTACGGTCGGGAAATACGTCATAGTCACTTTATTAACTCAAGCGATATTAAAAACACTAAACAGCAGGCTTGTAAATAAAGGTATTAAAGTATATTTGAATTTCCTTTTATTACAGCCAGTTTTAGTGGTTATATTACCTATATTGGCGTATGTTTTTTGGCTCAATGCAAAACCTTGTGGGATTTTGGATTTCGCACATACGACGCACGGCTTAAATCCATGATTTTCAGGAACAGATATTCA
>OMWN01000025.1 GCA_900314765.1 uncultured Selenomonadales bacterium
ACTTCCAGCTACCAAAACAAAGTTCAGAATTGTATAAGGAAAAAATACTCAACCACCTGTGATGTAGCAGGTGGTTTTTCTTTGTCTGCTATGGTATGATAATCTATAGATGTGGTTTCGCATTATGGCAACGATGAAACCATGGTTTCATCGTTAGTATGTGAAGTGTTTTCAATATCTAGCAAGCTCAACTGGTTTCAAAAAAGCTTAAAATGTGAAACCAGCTGAGTATATTCATGCAGGCGTTCGTCTACTATTCGTCTACTATTTTTAGTCACACAATGCGCTTATTTGCGTTTAATTGGCGAGTATGTACAAATTGGCTGAGATTTTGATGATTTTGGAAATGGCGTAAATAAGCGTATAACAGGGCATTTTGCGATATTTCGGGAGGAAAATATATGAAGCAACGTATACTTTTTATTTGCCACGTGATTAACATCACGTACAAAAAACATCGAAAAATATTGGAAAATTGCCGTCCCCTCTGGGAATACAGTTTCTTCGTTCATCGCATCGAAGAGAACAGGAAAAGCGGCATGACAATCGACGAAGCCATCCGTGAGGCGATAACATACTGCATCGCACATGGCATTATGAAAGAATTTCTGGAAACACATCGGGAGGAGGTCGTGAAAATGTTTGCATTCAAATGGGACGCTGAGGAAGAGAAAAAAGTCCTGCGTGCAGAGGGAGAAGAGAAAGGACGCGCCGATTCAGTTCGCTCTTTGATGGAGACGCTTCACTGTACTAAAGAAAAGGCGATGGAGCTTCTGAAGATTCCTGCTGACATTCAGCCAAAGGTGTTGGCGCTGCTGTAAGCTAAATACGAGGAAAACGCTGACGAGAATCTGATGATTCATCAGAATTCGTGTCAGCGTTTTTGCTTGTTGTAGGAAATTTTTGCTTGTAATTTATCGTTTTGTCCATCTGTTGAGAGGATGGCAGAGCGATCGTCGTGCCATGAAAATTTTCGTATATTATACCGTCGTCAATGCATGAAGATTTATTTTGCTGTTAATATCCATAATATATGGCATTTTATATTGACGTCCGCAAAATAGTAAGTTATGATTTAGTAAATCGTAACTTACTAAATCATGATTGACTAAAGAAACAAGGCGAGTGACAAAACATGTTTGTTGGCAGGCAAAAAGAGCTTTCTGGGATGCAGCGGCGATATGAGAGGAAAGGGTTCGAGTGCATCGTGCTCTATGGGCGGCGTCGCGTTGGCAAGACGGATCTCATACGAGAATTTTGCAAGGACAAGAAAACAATATTTTTCACCGGCCTTGAGATGACGGCGAGGGAAAATCTCGAGAATTTCAGCCAAAGTGTCTATGAGGCGATTCATGGCGAGGGCGGGGCGCCCATTTATGCGGATTTCTCTGCGCTCATTTCCGCTGTCACTGATGCTGCGCGAAAAGAGAAAACGGTGCTTGTGATTGACGAATATCCGTATCTTGCAAAATCGTATGAGGGGATTTCGTCGCTTATTCAGCGCGAGATTGATGCGCATTGGAAGAGCATGGATTTTTATGTCATTCTCTGCGGCTCGTCGATGAGCTTCATGGAAAATCAAGTGCTCGGCCATAAGAGTCCGCTGTTCGGCAGGCGCACGGCGCAAATAAAGCTCGAGCCATTTACGATTTTTGAGGCGCGCGAATATTTTCCGCGAATGAATCTTGAGGAGCTGGCGGTGATTTATGGCGCGGCGGGCGGCATACCGTTTTATCTCGCGCAGATGGATGATGATGTCGGTCTTAAGGAAAATCTGATGCGCTCATTTTTTGATCCGATGGGCTATTTATTTGAGGAGCCGCAAAATCTTTTGAAGCAGGAGTTGCGCGAGCCTGCAGTCTACAATGCCGTGCTTAAGGCTGTGGCCGATGGCAGGACAAAGCTCAGTCAGATTGCCTCAACTGCGGGCATCGAGGTCAGCGCGTGCTCAGGGTATCTGAAAAATCTCATGGCGCTCGGCATCATAAAGCGCGAGACGCCGATAGGCGAAAAGGCGTCGCGCCGCAGCATATATCTTTTGAATGACGGCATGTTTCGATTTTGGTATCGCTTTTTGCCAAAACATATTTCGATGGTGCAAAATGGACTCGGCGACGTCGTCTATCAGCGCGTCGAGCGTGCGCTGCCTGAGTTCATGGGGCAGGTATTTGAGGAAATATGCAGCCAGTGGCTGTGGCGAGAAAATCGCAAGGGGAATCTGCCGTTTGTTTTCGAGGAGGCGGGTCGATGGTGGGGAACGGACGCTGTTCAGAAAAAACAATCGGAGATAGACATCATGGCGATAGATTCCGCGCGTGATATGATATTTTGCGAATGCAAATGGCGCAATGAACCGCTTGACGTTGACGTCCTCGATTTGCTCATTGAGAAAAGCGAGATGCTCCGCGCAAAAGAGAAGCATTATGTTTTATTCACGAAGCGCGACTTTTCCGAGCGGTGCAAACGCAAAGCACGCGCGATGAAAAATGTGAGGCTCGTGAGCTATCGTGAAATGCTTAGGTGAACGTAAAAAAGACATGACCGAATCGACGGGTCATGTCTTTTTATGTTGGGTTTTATTTGCTTCCTATGTGTTTGTAGCGATTCATTTCTAATGGCAGGTCCATGCCGCGACATTCATAAATGCGTACGACTTTTACGGTCTGCTCGCCGCTCTGAGTCGCGACTTTAGCGTCGTCGCCTTTCTTTATATTTGGGTCGTCACAGATATAGTCGTACAGCTTGCCGTTTGGCTCGAAGCGGACGCTTGCCATGCGGTAGACTTTTTTGTCTCCGTTGTTGTGATGTTTCAGGTAAAGCACCACATTGCCTTTGCAATGGAGCGTGCCGATTTTCTTTTTATGTTCATAGAAATTAATGGTATCAATGTCATCGCTGTCAGTCCATCCAGCATTGACATGGTCTATATAGCACCACTCCTTGAGCGGGATGTCTGTTTTTTTCGAGAAACGCACATCGAATGTCAACGTATCGACAAGCTCGCAATATTCATATTCTGGCAGTACAACCAGTAGCTTTTCATGGCTTTCATCGGTATTATAAGGATTTCCTGCATAGATGAACTGTATGCGATACGTTTGTGAGTTCAATTTATCTATACGCATTTTGAATAGTTGGTTGCGCGCAAAAAATGGCTCAAGGCACTCTGTTGGAAGACTGGCTGATGTTGCGTTTTTCTTGCAGTCGCCCACTTCTTCGATATATTCCTCGCGTGCACGCTTTAATCCTTCTTCTATCGCTTTGGCTACCTTTTCGTCACCGAAGAAGTCACGCACGTTCATGCGTTTTCTTATTGCGAATGACGCCTCGAGATAGTATGCGAATGACTCCTCATAGTCATTAAAGATATCTTTGGCGGATTTGCCCATGCGCAGTGCGAGATCGGCGAATGAGCCCCAGAAATCGCCTTTGCAAAACGATTTCCTTGCGCTCTCGTATTTGTGGGCGATGAGATTAAATGCAGCCTTTTCATTCTTGCGAATGCCATAACCGTTTGCAAGCATGTCTGCGAGTTTGTAGACGGATTCCGTGACGCCAAAGGCAGCTCCAAAAGAGAAGTATTTCAGTGCCTTGTCATACTCGGGCTTGCCGCCGTTGACGCGGCCATAGTAGCAGTCATAGCCAAGCGTATTGGCAGTGATGGGGTCAGCGGAGATGTCAAACGCCCGCGAAAGCATATCCCACGATGTTTGCCAGCTCTGGGTATACGCGGCTGTCCCCTCGTATGTATGGTAGCCCTTGATTATGAGTGCGTCTAAATTATCGGCCTCGGCCAGCTGGTCTGTGAATTTGCGGAATAAATACACGTCTCTTTCTGACGCAGGAGCATAATACATGTCTCTGTCAGCTGCTTTTATAAAATCAATTTTTTTGTCCGTTGGAAAATCCCAATCCTCATAATTTTTGCCGTTGTTTTTGTTGTAAAACGATATCCATTCCTCTGCTTCCTCAAGTGGCAGGCTCTCGTCCTGCGATGGCTCTTCGTCCGAATCTCCTACCAAGCTATAGCGAATTTTATCCAATATGAGATTTATATAGTCGCTTTCCGCGATGGGGAAATGATAGTCAGTGCAATCTTTTTCTGATGGTTCAGGGTGGTTGGACAGGCCTAGGCTTCTGCGAAGGTCAATATCGACTTTTTCGTCGATGAAGATGTTGTCTTCATCAGCATCGTCCCCAAAAAGCTCATATAAAGCATCGTCCTCGGAGGCGATATGGTCGAGCCATTCGTCGATGATTTTAAATGATGATGCATTCTTTTTTCTGGCATTTTCGATGAAATGAGATACATCGTCTACGGTCATCTTGTAGTCGTCGAATGTTACGGACAGGTCCGAGAGCTCCTCATCATCGCTAATGCCCAGCAAATCATCAAATGTGATTTCGTACCTCGCGAAGCGTTTGAGATTTTCTTTTGATACGTGTACGTTCCTCATCATAAAACCTCTTTTCTCATGGAATAGAATTTTCCCTTGATAATAATATTTTATCATAAAAAATCCCCACAGGCCAATTTTTCATCAG
Organism: uncultured Selenomonadales bacterium; assembly: GCA_900314765.1. Taxonomy (GTDB): domain Bacteria; phylum Bacillota; class Negativicutes; order Selenomonadales; family Selenomonadaceae; genus RUG024. Next base: position 4,546 of record OMWN01000025.1, read on the forward strand.
TCTGTGGGGATTTTTCTTTAGCTTTTTATCCAGCCGAGGCGTTCGAAGATGGGGATGTACTGGAGGCGTTCGAGGAATGAGGCATAGGTGTCCTCGGTGTGGAATATGGGGACGCGCTCTATGGCGTAGATGTTGCTGGCTTTGTCGACGTTGCCGTATTTGATGGTGAACGCGCCGAGGTAGCCGGCCTCTTTGACGAGGCTCGCGATGTGCAGGTTGTATGTGCCTGTCGGGTAGGCGACGAAGTTCACGGTCTTGCCGAGGCGCTGTTCTATGTCTTTTTTGGAGTCGGCGAGCTCGCGGCGGAGGTCGCTGTCCGTCATCTCGGTCATGGAGCCGTGCGTCACGGTGTGCGACTCTATGTCGATGACGCCGCTCGCTTCCATTTCCGACGCCTGCGCCCATGTGATGTAGCCTTGCTGGCCGCGGTCGAGGAAGCTTGTGATGACGAATATCGTGCCTTTGAATCCGTATTTTTTTAAGAGCGGATAGGCGTAGCGATAGTTGTCGTCGTAGCCGTCGTCGAACGTGATGAGCAGCGGCTTCTCCGGCAGCGGTCCGCCGTGCTCGATGGCCTCGTAGAGCTCCATCGGCGTGATGGACGTGTAGCCGTTGTCCTTGAGGTATTTGAGCTGCTGCTCGAAGTCCTGCGGCAGAACGGAGAGCGATATGTTCATGTTGTCGATTTTGTGATAGTTCAGCACGACAATCTTCGGGCCGCCGACGGCATCGACGCCCTTCGCTGTCGAGAGATTTTTCGGGCTCGAGAGGACGAATGGCAGTATGAGGAGCATCATGACGAAAAGGATGATTTTCGGCAGGCTGACGGGCTGAACGAATCGTGGTGTTGTGATTTTCATGAGATTATCTCCATAGGCCGCGCTTCTGGCGGCGACCGTATTTGAGGAACAGGAGCAGGCAGAGCACGGCAATGACGAGCGAGACGATCTGCCCCGGGTGTATGCCGCTATTCGTCGAGAGGTAGAAATATCCAGCGACGAAGTGGATGAGCGATGACAGGCCGACGGCGATGAAGAAGAGGCCGCCATGCTCGAACATGGTGCTGTGCGCCTCGGGCACGGTCATGATGAGCGTGATGACGAGGAGCACGATGAGCGCGGCCGTCTGGTATAGCGCTATCGGCATGAAGTATTCGTAGTTCTCAAATCCCGATGGCCTGTACTGGAACTCCACGTACTCGGCGAGTGTCTGGTCGTCGGGCGTCGCGAACATCATGGGCGTGCCGACGGTCTGCTGCATGATGAATGTCGTGAATGAGTATGTCGCGATGAGCAGCATGACGGCGGGCGCGATGACGTCGAGCCAAAGAAGGAACGGGAAGTCCTCGCGCGACGAGACGATGAAAAGCGCGAGGAGAAATCCGAGCGCTGAGCCGTAAAATGAAAAGCCGCCCTCCCAAAATCGCAAAACGGCGAGGGGGTCGCTGAGGTAAAGCGAGGCGTGCGTGACGACATGGACGAGCCGCGCACCAACGAGTCCCAAGGGGATGCCCCAGAGGAAGACATCGAATGCGTATGGGAATGGCTCATCGTAGAGCCATGTGGACCACCATGTGATGAGAAGCGCCGCAAGAAGGGCGACGGACGCGGCGGTGCCGTACAGATAGAGCGGCGCGCCGCCTATGGTGAAAGCAATAGTGCCCATTTATCATTTGCCTTTCGTATTGTTGTGTCAATCAGAGAAATGTGATTTAATTTGTCGAATTTAAGGATACGCTTTTGAGGTAACGTGTGCCGAGTATCACGGCGACGAAATCGTCGACGGGCTCGGGCGGCACCATCATCGTTGTGGGGATGAGGCGCTTCAGCCCGCGCGGCGGATGCGCTTTCCAGTAGAATTTTTTCGCGAGGTCGGTCGTGCGGTATTCGTCCACGACGACGATGTCGAGGGCGGGGCAAGCGCTTTTTATCGTTTGCTGTGCCGACTTGCTCGTCGTGCCGTTGCCAATGATGAGCGTCGTGGCGCCGTACTTCGATGCGCATTCGATGACGGCGCTCGCGAGCGTCTCGGTGGCGATGACGCACTGTGATAATACATTTATGGCCTCGCCGCTTTTTTCGAGGACTGCGAGGCCGCATTTTTCCCTGCCCGGATCGACAGCGATGATATTCATGTTTTTCATTGTGGCTGCTGCCCCGACTCGAGCTTTAGATTGAGGCGCAGCGGCCCGAGCGCGTCCGTGTCGTCCCTCGCGTACGCGCTCATGACGATGGGTCCCTCTATCGGTAGCAGCGTCTGCACGATTTCGTAGAACTGCGTGCCTTCCATCACGCCGACGGAGCCTCTTATCGGGTCGGGCAGTATGCCGCGGGCCTGCGCCGCTGAGTTGACGTCTTTGAGGAAACTCATGATGGTGCCCTCTGTCTCGGCGCGGTCGTTGCCCTTCATGGTGAATGGGCGCGCGATGATGAATTCGCCTTTTTCGTAGATGATGCTGTTCTTGAATAGCTGGAGATTCGTCCGCACAGGCTCGCCCGTCACGAGATTGCCCGCCGCGACGATGCGCACGACCATGTCGTCTTTGCCTTCGGAGATGGTCTTGGCGGCGTGCTCGTACTCTGGCTGGTATATCCATATCTCGCTGCGCTCGTCATTCACGCCGAGGCGCTGAGCGCATGTGCGGTCGGCGAGCTGTATGAGCGAGCCCATGTCCGCGAGCACTTCATCGAGCGGGCGGTTGCCACGCACGACGCCCGACGACAGTACCTCGCCCGCGCGGAAGCTGATCTCTCCCTCGCGCATGATTTGAAGCCCCGTGCGCAGGTCTGAGTTGCGGTTCTCGAGCTCGCTGTTTTCTTTGCCGAGCGCGTCGTTTTTCGAAGAGAGCGCACCGTTCTGCGCCATGAGCGCGTCGCTTTCGTTCGCGAGCTCTTGATTTTTCGCCGTGAGCGCGAGCTTTTCATTTTCAAGCGCCTTCGTGCTCGCGGCGAGTTTTCTTGTCTCTTCCTCGAGCGATTGCTGTTTTTTCTGAAGCTTGTCGACGTCGGACTGCGATTTTGCGAGCGCCTCGTCCGCCTTCTCGCGCAGTGCCTCAGCGGAGGTGAGCTTTGCGCTCGTGTCGGCGAGCTTGTTCTTTGTTTCGGCAATCGTCTCGTTCAGCTGCTCCATGCCGAAAAGGGCCGTCCGCACGTTGCTCGACGCGACGGCCAGTATGGCAAACGTGAGCGTCGTGATGGATATGCCCGTGATGATGGTGACGATGATGGATGTGTGACGCGGGCGCAGTCCGAAAAGCGACAGCTTTTTCTTGCCGACCTTCGAGCCGACTTTGTCGCCGATGAACGCGATGAGGCCGCCCATGATTACGAGCACGGCTATGAGAAGAACGCCATACATTTCGGATGCACCCCCTTTGAGTTGAAATATTGTTTAAAAATATATTTTTCGTACGGCGTCGTTTAAAGGACGTCAACGGCTACAGATAAAAAATTTTTTCTGCGTTGTTTGTGTTATAGAGTAACCCTCTCCGCCTCGCATTCGCTCGGCACCTCCCCCATTGGGGAGGCTGACGTTACAGATTCTAAAATTATTTTAGCTAGCTGAACAATCTACTAATGGAAGCGTGAATTTTTTCTACTCGTTAAGTTTTAAGTGATAAGCTTCTCATACTTTGCCTCCCACTTTGGGGGAGGTGCCCCGCAGGGGCGGAGAGGGTTTATCAATCCATTTTATCTCGCGGCTCTCCTCATGAGGAACATGCCGACGATGAAGCCGATGATGTTCGGTATCCAGACGGCGAGCATCGGCGGCAGCGTGCCGCCCTGCGCGAGGGCGGAGTTCGTCGTCATGAGCGCGTAGTAGATGAATATGATGATGATGCTGACGACAAAGCCGCGCGACGATGCCGAGCGCGTCGGCTGTATGCCGAGCGGCACGCCGATGAGCGCGAATATGAAGCTCGCGAATGGGACGGTGAAGCGCTGGTAGTACTCCGTCTCGATTTTGCGTGTCTTGACGAATTTCGCGGAGAGAATTTTTATTTGTTCGCGCAGCTCGCGTATCGTCATTTCGTCGGGGTCTTTCTGCGCCTTGATGATGCTCTTTGGACTCTCATTGATGGGCAGCACCTGTGTGTCGAAGTTCATCCTGTGTTGTGCGGCCTCGGCCTGATTTTGCGGGATGTCGTATATCGTGCCGTTGTGCATCGTCCAGCGGTCGCCCTGCCACTCAGCGTACTCCGCATCCTCGACGTGCGTCGCCTTGCCTTTGTCGAAAAGCTGCAGCGACACGCCCTCGAGGTGCTGTGTTTCAGCGTCGTAGCGGCGCGCGTACATGAGGCGGTGTATCTCGCCGTTCTCTATGTCCTTTATGACGATGTGGTCCTGCGACTGCGGCGCGGTCTTGCCCTTTATCTCGTAGTCGAGCACCTGCTTGTAGGCGACGTTCGACCACGGCACGACGTATTCGTTGAACCACACGGCGAATATGCTCACGAAAAATCCGAGTATGAGGGCCGGCATCGCAATGCGCAGGAAGCTGACGCCGCACGACTTCATCGCCGTGATCTCGCTTGACGCCGACAGGCGGCCAAAAGCAAGGAGACTCGCGAGCAGCATGGACATCGGGAATGTCCAAATGACAATGCCCGGCAGGCTCAAGATGAAGATTTTGATGACGGACGTAATGGATGCCCCGTACTCCGTGATGTACTGGGCAATGCGAAACAGCGTGCCCGAGCCGATGAACACGACTGAGAACGCGCATATGCCGAATATGAACGTGGAGAAGACTTCACGAAATATGTATTTGTCAAGAATCCTGATTCTCATGGATTTTTAGCCCTCTATTTTCTTTCGTTATTCTTTCTATTTTCTTAAGTGTTGATTTATGTGTAAACGCCTATAAAGTCCGTGTTTCTGTAAATTTTGATGAAAAAATTAAAGCGTGAAATTGTCGCCGAGATAGAATTTCTTGGCGAGCTCGTTGTGCGCGACTTCCTCGCGGTCACCCTCGAGAAGGATTTCGCCCTCGTTCATGATGTAGGCGCGGTCCACGATGTGAAGCGTCTCGCGGACGTTGTGGTCCGTGATGAGGATGCCGATGCCGCGCGTTCTGAGGTACTGGATGATGCCCTGTATGTCGGCGACGGCTATGGGGTCGACACCCGCGAATGGCTCGTCGAGCATGATGAATTTCGGCTCTATGGCGAGGCATCGCGCTATCTCGACGCGTCGCCGCTCGCCGCCGGAGAGCTCATTGCCGAGCCTCTCGCGCACGTGCGAGATGTGAAATTCTTCCAAGAGCGCGGTGATTTTGTCGTCTATTTCCTTTTTTGAGAGGTTTATCGTCTCGAGAATAGAGCGCAGATTTTCCTCGACTGTGAGTTTTTTGAATATGGACGCTTCCTGCGCGAGATACGAGAGCCCCATCAAGGCGCGCTTGTGCATCGGGAGCTTGCTCACTTCCTGCTCGCCGATGAATACTTGCCCCTCTGTCGGATGCTCGAGGCCGATTATCATGTAGAATGTCGTCGTCTTGCCCGCGCCGTTTGGCCCGAGGAGGCCGACAATCTCGCCAGTCTCGACGCGAATGGAGACGCGGTTGACGACGCTCCTGTGCTTAAATTTTTTTACGAGTCCCTTTGCTTCTATGTACAATATGAAAACTCCTTAATGACGTGCAAAACTTAGACTGTGCGCGGGCGGAACCAGCGTCGCGCGATGATTTCGAGTCGCGCGATGATTTCGAGTCGCGCCGTCACTCTGCGGCCTCGCTCGCTGGGGCGGCCTCAGTTGATGGCGCTGCCTCGGCTGTCCCCTGTTCATTGAGGAACACGGTGAGACGCGCGCTTCTCAGCATATTGTTGTCCTGTATGCCCCAGGCGTTGCCCGTGAGGACGAGCTTGCCGTTTTCCTTGCCGAAATACTCAGCCTCGTCGCCGCCGCCCTCGAAATTTTTCGGCGGGCTCACGATGTACGCGTTGCCAACGCCCTTAGCGTGCTCGTCGCGCGTCCAGCCTTCCATGTAGTCAGCCGTGAAGCTGCCGTCCTTTGTCGTGATGGTGCCGCCTTGGTCCATGCGCACGTATTCCTGGTCGGAGTAGTACGTGACGACAGGCCCCACGAATGACTGGTCTTCCTTCGTCGCGTGGACATTGCCCTGTGCGAAAAGCTCCGTCTGTGAGAGCATGTGGACCTCGTCGCAGGTGAGATGCATTTTCTCGCTGTCGGCGACGACGCCGCCTGTTATCATGCCGATGCTTGTCTTCGTGTTGTAGACGGCTCTCGCGCCCGTCGCGGTGGATTTGCCCTTGCGCAGGAACACGTTGCCCGTCGCGGTCATGTCGCCCGTCTTCGTGTTGTACGTGACCTCGTCGGCGCGCAGCTCTGATGAGTTGTCAGCGTCATTCGCGGCGAAGCCGATGGCCGCCGTGCCTACGAGCATCGCGCACGATATGAGCGACGCGATTTTCTTTTTATTTAATGAACTCAATGAAAACATCTCTCTCACCCTTTTCATTTTCTTGTCACATGGGCGTTGCCCTTTATGGAAAGATCCGTGAAATCGTCCTTGGCGATGATTTGGTCGCCGCTGGCCGTCATGTTTGGCTTCGTCACGACGGCGCTGCCCGTGGCGATGAGCGACTCATCCTTGGCAATCCACTCGACCTTGTCCGCCTTGAGCGTCATGTTGTCCGTCGTCTTGGCGTCAACGCCGCCTGTCAGCACGACATTTTTTGTCTCGGCGGAGTATTTGCCCGCAGGCGCCGTGACGGTCAGCACGTTGCCGTTTTCCTCGTAGAATTTGCCCGTCGCGTTCTTGAACGTCGTCTCCTGCGTCTTTGCGTCGATTTCGGAGCTCTCGGTCGTTATCTCCCAGATGACCTTGTTGCCCTTTTTCTCGGAGATGGTGTTCTGCTCGTATTCCATTTTCGGCGTCTCGGGGACGACGTCCTCTTTCTGCGGCTCAGGCACTGTCAAGACAGTCCAGGCGATGACCGCGGCGAATATGACGACTACGGCGCCGATGATGTATTTCGTTTTATTTTCCATCGTGAGGCTTCTCCTCATCTGCTGATATTACTTTCGAGACGTGATGCTTCTGGTGGCGCTCCTCGGGCGGCGTGTTCCATCTCTTTTGGAACCACAGCCACTGCGTCGGGTGCTCTCTGATGACATTTTCGAGGATGCGCGTCATCTTCAGCGTGAAATCGTAAAGGTCTTTGTCGCTGTCGCCCGTGTCCTTGTAGCGCATGACCTCGCCAATGATGACCTTGTGATTGCCGTCGGGCTTTCTGATGATGAAGCACGGCAGCACGGGCGCCTTGAATTTTTTCGAGAAAACGGCGGGCCCCATCGGCGTCGAGGCCGTCTTGCCGAGGAAATCGATGAACGCGCCGCCGGGGCCTGCGTCTTGATCCGCGAGAAATCCGAGTATTTTTCCTTTTCTGAGCGCGCGCGCCGCCGCCAATAGTTCACTCGTGCCGCGCGAGAATATCTCAACGTTTATCGTCGCGCGCAGGTCATTCAGGACGCGCGTGTATTGCTCGTTCGGCTGTGGCTTCGCGATGGCCGTGACAGGGAGCCCCGACAACGTGAATGCCGCCGACAGCCACTCCCACGTGCCGACGTGACCCGTCAGCACGACGACGCCATGCCCTTCGGCGAGCGCGTTTATCATGCGGTCGAGGTGGTCAATCTCGATATATTTGCGGAAATTTTCTTTGTTGAGATGCGGCATGTAGAGTATCTCAAACACGTTTGTCGCGAGATTGATGAACGACTCACGCACGAGGTGACGCGCGCGCGCCTCGTCGATGTTGAGGCCGCGCATCATCTGCTTTACCGCGCGTTCACGCTGTTTCTTTATGAACTTGTAATAAAGGATACCCGCCCCTCGACCCAATGTCAATAGAAAAGAGTGTGGGAGAAGGCAGACGATGCGGCTCAGCATCATCAGAACATGGTAAATCATGATGAATGTTTAATCCCTTCGAGATGTTATGAAGTGTGATGGGCTTATAAAATCAAATGGTAAATGACTCGGTGATGCCAGTCCTCATCCACTGCGCAATTTCAACAGGCTCTAGCACTGGATTCCTCGCGGCAAAAGCGAAAACACGCCGCTTCGGAGCCAGCTGAAGAGCCTGTAGAAAATTGCTAAGTTACTTCGGACTGGCATCACCTCGAGTATATTCACAACCCATGAGCAGGCGCAAATATTTCTTTTATTATATACCAAATATAAAGGGTAAATAAATGAAATATATTTTAGAAAACTAACAGCGTTAAGTGTTAAATGAAAAGCTCGTGCATGAGGCCGTCCCAGAGGTTTTTGGCTTTGAGCATGTATTCAATGGCCTCGCGGATGGCGCCGTGGCCGCCTGCGTGCTCCGTCACCATGTCGACGCGCTCTTTCACCTCGGCGCATGCGTCGCCGACGCCCACGGAGAGACCAACCTGCGTCATGATGGGGAGGTCGTTGAGGTCGTCGCCGATGTACGCGATTTCGTCGTCCGCGAGGCCGTATTTCTTTTTGAGCGCGTCATACGCGGCGCGCTTGTCGACGGCGCCCTGCGTGACGCTCGCGATGTGGAGCTCCTCGGCGCGGCGGTTGACAATTTCGGATTTCCTGCCCGTGATGATGGCCGTGAGAAATCCTGCGTGATGCCAGAGTGCGATGCCCATGCCGTCTTTGCCGTCGAACGACTTCATGACCTCGCCATTCGCGCCGATGTATATGGAGCCATCCGTCATCGTGCCGTCGACGTCGAGGACAATCATGCGGATTTTTTTCACTTTTTGCGCGAATGATGCGATGGCGGGTGCGTCGAGTTCTTTTATTGAATTGATTTTCATATCACACGACTCCCTGACGCAGAAGGTCTGTCAGATGGACGATGCCGATAGGCACATTGTCGTCGTCGACGACGGGCAGCACGGTGATGGGGCGCGGCTTGTGCTTCTCCATGATGGAGAGCGCCGAGGCCGCGAGCTGTTCTTTTTTGACGGTGAGCGGCGTGCGCGTCATGAAGTTCTCGACAGGCTCCTCGAGGAATTCGCTGCCCTGCTCGAGGCAGCGGCGCACATCGCCGTCCGTGACGAGCCCCATGAATTTGCCGTCGTCGTCGACGACGGACGTTGCGCCGACATTCTTCGCCGTCATGACGAAGAGCGCTTCCTTCGCCGTCTTTCTGAAGCTGACGGTCGGGTTGTCGTCGCCCGAGTGCATGACGTCGCCGATGGTGAGGAGCAGGCGACGACCGAGCGAGCCACCCGGGTGGAACATCGCGAAGTCCTGCGCCGTGAAGTTTCGTGCGGAGAGCAGCGCCATCGCGAGCGCGTCGCCCATCGCGAGCGCCGCCGTCGTGCTCGCCGTCGGCGCGAGGCCGAGCGGGCACGCCTCGCGCTCGACGCCGGCGTCTATGAAGTAGTCGGCGTTGTGCGCGAGCGTTGAGCTGCGGCGTCCGCAGAGCGCGATGATTTTCGCGCCGATGCGGCGGATGATGGGCAGGATATTGACGACTTCATTTGTCTCGCCGCTGTTTGAGATGGCGAGCACGATGTCCTGCGGCGTCACCATGCCGAGGTCGCCGTGGAACGCCTCCGCGGGGTGCATGAAAAACGACGGCGTGCCCGTGCTCGCGAGCGAGGCCGCGATTTTTTTGCCGATGTGGCCGGACTTGCCGATGCCGGTCACGATGACGCGCGCCTTGCATGAGAGTATCTCATTTGCCGCGGCTTCGAATTCATCGTCTATGCGCGGCACGAGCTTCTTGAGCGCGTCTATTTCTATCTCGAGCGTTTCTTTCGCTCTGTCTTTTATGAGAGACAATGTGGCACCTCTTTTATTTAAGCTTCGGTCTTACGACGTTGTAAATGGACAGGCAGTCCTTCAAAAGGTCCTCGAGCTTGTCGAGGTAGAAGCTGTTCGGCCCGTCGCAGAGCGCCTCGTCCGGATTGTCGTGAACCTCCATGAACAGGCCATCGACGCCTGCGCCCACCGCCGCGCGCGCAAGGTACTCTATGTACTCGCGGTTGCCGGCGGAGCTTGTGCCCGCGCCGCCTGGGAGCTGCACACTGTGCGTCGCGTCGAAAATGACAGGGTAGCCGAACGAGCGCATGATGGGGAAGCTCCTCATATCGACGACGAGATTGTTGTAGCCGAATGTCGCACCGCGCTCCGTCAAGAGGATGTTCGAGTTGCCGCCCTCGAGGAGCTTGTCGACAACGTTTCTCATGTCACGCGGTGCGAGGAACTGCCCCTTCTTCACGTTGATGACAGCGCCCGTTTTCGCTGCGGCGTTTATGAGGTCCGTCTGGCGGCAGAGAAATGCAGGGATTTGGAGCACATCGACGACTTTGGCGACGGGCTCGGCCTGTACGTCCTTGTGGATGTCCGTGACGACAGGGACGTCGAGTTCCTTTTTGATGGTCGCGAGCATCTTGAGCCCTTTTTCGAGGCCCGGTCCGCGAAATCCGTTGTAAGAAGAGCGATTGGCCTTGTCGAATGATGCCTTGAAAATATATGGTATGCCGAGGCGGTGCGTGATGTCCTTTATCGTGCGGCCGATGTAGAGGCAGCGGTCGAGCTCCTCGAGGACGCATGGCCCCGCCATGAGCACGAGCGGATTGCCCGCTCCGATTTCGAAATCCTTCACTTTGACAGTGTTCATTGAATATGCCTCCTTGATGTATTGTGTATCAATTTGGAAATGTGGGATTGTTGGGAATTATGGGTGTGTTAAGTTTGTGTCCAGATTTTGTTGTGTGCACCAGTGCTAACCCTCTCCGCCTCGCATTCGCTCGGCACCTCCCCCAGAGGGGGAGGCTGGCGTTACAGATGCTGAAATTACTTACATTAGCTAGTAATCAACTAATGAAAGCGTGAAATCTTTTCTTTACCAAGTAAAAGACCTCTGTTCACTTTTCATTCTATCGTTAAGCACCGCTTTCGCTATGCCTCCCACTCTGGGGGAGGTGCCCCGTAGGGGCGGAGAGGGTCTTTACAAATTCATTTTGCTATAAATCTCATTCACTTTTGCGAGGTCTTCGGCGGTGTCGACGCCGACGAATTTTTCTTTTGTCTCTATGACTTTTATTTTGTAGCCATTCTCAAGCGCACGCAGCTGCTCGAGACTTTCTGCCTCTTCGAGCGGTGTCGGCGCGAGCTTTGCGTATTTCAGCAGGAAGTCACGGCGATAGGCGTAAATGCCGATATGCTTGTGGACTTTCGCCTTGCCCGCGATGCGCGGGTACGGCAGCAGCGAGCGCGAGAAATAGAGCGCGTAGCCGTTTTTGTCCGTCACGACTTTGACGTTGTTCGGATTTTTTGCCTCGTCCTCGTCGGTGATTTCCGTCATGACGGTCGCCATGCTGAGCTCCTTGTCGTCGTCGAATGCGCCGACGAGCCCGTCGATGACGGACGGCGCGATGAGCGGCTCGTCGCCCTGCACGTTTATGATGAGCTCTGCGTCGGCGTAGCGCGTCGCGACTTCGGCGAGTCGGTCCGTGCCCGTCGGATGATCTTTTCGCGTCATGATGGCCTTGCCGCCGTGCTTTTCGACGGCCTCGACGATGCGCTCATCGTCCGTCGCGACGACGACATCATCGAGGCGCTCGGCTTTTTTTACGCGGTCATAGACGCGCGAGATCATCGGGCGGCCGCATATATCGGCCAATGGCTTGCCCGGCAGTCTCGTCGAGGCGTAGCGGGCTGGGATGACGCAAAGTGTTCGCATTTTTATGGTCCTTTCGCTTTATCTGTATTGTAAATTAATGGTGTAACTTCTCTTTTATTTTGCCGTTGACGAGCGCTCGTAGCTCATCGGCGCCGTCCTCGAATGTGACTTCGACGCTCAGCACGTATATCGGTATCGGTCCAAATGACTCTATGATTTTGTCGTCGCGCTTGAATGGCGGCATGGGCACCTTGACGGCGTCTTTTTCCGTGATGACGACGGCATCGGCGTCTAGGTTGATGGCTTGGTTGACGGCGTCCATCATTTCGTCGACGAGATAGTCGTGGTGGTCAGGGAAACGCAGAGACTCGACGACGATGATGCCGAGGTCGGCAAGCGTCTGCTCGAATGATGCAGGGTTGCCGATGGCGGAGACGGCCATGACACGCTTTCCTTCGAGCTCCGATATGCCGATGCCCTCGCTGCCGATGTTCATGTTCCAGTCGGAGAGCTCTATAAATGAGCGCGGCCTGTGGATGCTCTCGACGATGAGCGCGTGGTCGTTTTCCTCGTGGACGATGTTTCTGATGTACGTCCTAGACGCCGCGCTCGCTTGGTCGACTTTCGTCATCAGCACGACGTCGGCGCGGTCGATGTGCGATATGGGCTCGCGGAGCGTGCCGCGCGGCAGCATGTAGCCGTTGCCGAAAACATTAACGGCGTCGACGAGCATGATGTCGAGGTCGCGCTCGAGCTGCCAGTGCTGGTAGCCGTCGTCGAGGATGGCCACTTCCGCGCCGAAATTCTGTATGGCGTAGCTGCCCGTGATGTAGCGCTCGCGTCCGATGAGCACGGGGATGTCGGGCAGGTGCTTGGCGAGCATGTACGCCTCGTCGCCTGATTCCTCCGGCGAGAGCTGGAGTCGCTGACCGTCGGACACGACGCCGATGTCGCCGTTGAATTTCGCCCTGTAGCCTCTGTTGAGGATGACGACTTTGTAGCCGAGGTCGCGTATGGCGCGCGCGAGGCGCTGAGCCGTTGGTGTCTTGCCCGTGCCGCCGACAGTGATGTTGCCGAGGCTGATGACGAAGCAGTCGAGCTTGTGCTTTTGGAAAATGCCGATATTGAAGCCCAAAAGCTTCAGATTGACGAGCGAGCGATAGACAAACGAGAAGAAGTAGAGCACGGCGATGAGCATCTGAATGAGTATGCCGTGTGCCTCTTTGCTGTGAATGAGCTGGAAGAAATACGTCTGGAAATTCTCGACCTTGTCCGTCGATTTGATGATGCCCTTGGCAATGCGGGACTCCTCGACTTCCTCGAGCATCTCGTGCAGTAGCTCGGCAGATTTTCGCGCCGCGCCCTTGTTCTCGTTGCATATCGCAAGCGTCTCGCTCTCCATGCGGCGTCGCTCGGCAGGGTCATTGAAAAGCCTGAGGACAGCGTCCCTTAGCTCATCGCCGTTCTGCACGGTGATGACGGCGTTTCTCTTTGTGAACAGCGCGTGCGTCTCCTTGAAATTGAACATGTTGAAGCCAACGATGATGGCTTTGCCGTGCGCGGCTGGCTCGAGGATGTTGTGGCCGCCGTGCGGGATGAGGCTGCCGCCGACGTATATGACATCGCCGATGCTGTAGACTTTGCCGAGCTCGCCAATCGTGTCGAGCACGACGACATCGTGATCCGTCGTGAGATATTTTTGGAGCTCCGTGCGTCGCGCGACTTTGAAGCCCGCGTTTTTGCAGATAGAGACGACGGTACCGACGCGCAGGAGCTCACGCGGCGCGATGACGAGCTTCGCGCCGGGGTGGTGCATCCTTATGGCTCTGAACGCCTCGAGCACAGGCTCCTCCTCGCCGCGGTGCGTGCTGCCTGCGAGGAATATGCCGTCGTTTTTCGTGAGACCCATTTCGTCAATGAGCTGCTGTTTTTCCTTGGGCGAGACATCCGTATATGTCTGGTCGAATTTCGTATTGCCCGTGACGATGACGAGGTTTGGATTTGCGCCGAGGCGCATGATGTAGTCGGCGTCTATCGGCGACTGCATCGCGAAAAGCGTGACAGTGCCAATCATGTCGTCGAGCAGGCTGTGCAGGTGATGATACGTCTTGACGCTCTTGTCGCTGATGCGGCCATTGACCATCATGACGGGGATGTGAAGCGTCCTGCATGCGCGCAGGAAATTCGGCCACAGCTCCGTCTCGACGGGCAGGAACACGCGCGGACGCACGCGCCGCACCATGTGAGCCGCGAGGAACGGCAAGTCGAGCGGGAAGTAGATGATGGTGTCCGCGTCCTTTATGATGCGGTTTGCCATCTCGTAGCCGCTCGTCGTCACGACGGAGACGAGGATGGGGTTCGTCGGGAACTCGCGTCTGAATTCCTTTATGAGCGGGCTCGCCGCCACGACTTCGCCGACGGACGCCGCATGCACCCATATACAGTTTTTCTTTTCGACCTTCGCGAGCTTCTCGTCGGAGATGAATCCGAGCGACTGCTTTATGCGCTCCACGAATCCGCGCTCACGAATGGCGCGCACCATGAAGACGGGGATGATGAGTATGGCGATGAATATGCCCGCGATATTGTAGAGTAGACGCATTAAAGAGGAAATCCTTTCAGGATTATTGAAATCGATTTGTGAATGAGATGTTGATTAGGTGAAATTAGCTGGACTTAATCAGCGATTTCCAAATAAGTGGAAAATATGTAAATAATGGTCAGAATTCACCGTTATTTCGCTTGCTGAACTGAATGTTGTAGAGATTGCTGTAGAGACCGCCGCGCGCGAGGAGCTCCTCGTGCGTGCCGTGCTCCACGATTTGGCCGTGGTCGAGCACGTATATGTGGTCGGCGCCGAAAATCGTGGACAGCCTGTGTGCGATGACGAAAGACGTCCTGCCCACCATGAGGCGGTCGAGCGCCGCTTGGACGATTTTCTCGCTCTCGGTGTCGAGCGCGGACGTGGCCTCGTCGAGTATGAGTATCTGCGGATCCTTGAGGATGGCGCGCGCGATGGCCATGCGCTGCCGCTGGCCGCCGGAGAGGTTGAGCCCACGCTCGCCGATTTTCGTGTCGTAGCCATTCGGCAGCTGCATGATGAAATCATGCGCATTCGCGGCCTTCGCGGCCTCGACGATTTCCTCATCCGTCGCGTCGAGCCTGCCATAGCGGATATTTTCACGCACCGAGGCGGAGAAAAGCATGGTCTCCTGCGGCACGATGCCGATTTGCCCGCGCAGTGACTCGAGCGTCACGTCGCGCACGTCGTGGCCATCGATTTTTATGGAGCCGCTTTTGACGTCGTAGAAACGCGGGATGAGGTTCGCGATGGTTGATTTGCCTGCGCCCGATGGCCCGACAAACGCAATCATTTCGCCGGGGCGCGCCGACAGTGACACATGCTGAAGCGCAGGGATGTCCTTTTTGTATTCGAATGAGACATCGTCAAATGTGACGTGGCCCTCCGTCGGTGGCAGCGTCTCTGCGCCCTCTTTGTCCGTTATCGTCTCGGGCAGGTCGAGCACTGAGAACACCCTGTCCGCGCCCGCCATCGCTTTTTGGATGTTGCCGTAGACGCGGCTGATGCGCTTCACGGGGTTTGCGAGGTTCACGGCGTACGTGAGGAATGCGACGAGCGCGCCCGCTGTGATGTGGCCGTTGACGACCTCGTAGCCGCCGAACCAGACGATGACAGTGACGGCGACGGCGGCGAGAAATTCGACGGTCGGCGTCAAAAGGCTCATCTGTTGGACATTTTTCATTTCGGCCTTGAAATTGAGCTCATTTTGGTCGTGGAATCGGTCAATCTCGTATTCCTCGCGGCCAAACGATTTCACGACGCGCACGGCGGAGATGATTTCCTGCATGAATGCCGTGATGTCGGATTTGCGCTCCTGCACGACGGTGCCGGATTGCTTGAGCTTTCTGCCGAATATTTTCATGGCTTGGCCGACGAGCGGCACGGTGATGAGCGTCAATATGGAGAGTTTCCAGTCCAGCATGACCATCATCACGAGAGAGCCGAAGAATATCGAGAGCTCCGTGAAAAGCTCGATGAGGCGGTCGACGAGCGCACTCTGGAGCGCGGAGACATCGTTTGAGATGTAGCTCATGACCTCGCCCGTCTGGTGCTTGTCGAAATATTCAAGTGGCAGGTGCTGAAATTTGCTGAAAAGGGCGTCACGCACGTCTATGATGACGCGCTGGCCGACGTACGACACGAGGTAGCTCTGCCCGTAGTAGAATATGCCGCGGATGATGAACGTCACGATGATGCCGACGGCGATGAGATTGAGCATCTGCATGTCCTTGTCGGCGAGCACCTTGTCGATCATGTCCTTGATGATCCACGGCAGATAGAGGTTCGCGCCTGCAGCCACGATGATGCAGATGATGGCCTCAATCATCTTGTGCGTATATGGTTTTATGTAGCGCAAAAGCCTGAGATAATTCTTCATTTCACTTATTGTATCCTTTGATGGAGTAATCGGTATTAATAAGTCTCGGCGGCCTTTATGATGATGGCGGCGGCCCTGTCCGTCGCGCCGGGTTCGCCGAGCTTCGCGCAGGCGGCGTGGAGCTTTTCTATGACGCTTGCGCGATGTGTCGGCGTCTTCCAGAATTTTTCGGCCTCGGACAATATGCGCGCGGGATTGACCTCGCCCTGCAACAGCTCGGGCTGTATCATCTCGTCCGCGAGCACGTTTGGCAGGCTGAAAAATTTGATTTTCACGAAAAGCCACGCGAGCGCGTACGATACGGGCGACAGGCGATAGAGCACGATGGACGGCAAATCGAGAAGCGCCGCCTCGAGCACCACTGTCCCGCTCGTGGCGATGGCAAACGCCGATATGCCCATGATATCATACGTATGGCCGTGTGTCAGCTCCACATCGATACCCGCGCGTGAAATCATGCCGCTCATCACGCTCGTGTCCATATTGAGCGCGACGGGCAGGAAAAACCGCGCGTTTTTCTTTTCTTCTTTTATTTTTTTCGCCGCCTCGAGCATCGACGGCAGCAGGAGTGAAATCTCCTGCCTGCGGCTGCCCGGCAAAAGGAGTATCGGGTAGTCGTCCTCATTGACGCCGAAATGCGCTCGCGCATCAATCTTTGTCATCGTCATTTTCACCGTGTCGACGAGCGGGTTGCCGACGAAATGGATATTCGCGCCCGCTTCCTCGTACGGCTTCGTCTCGAATGGGAAAATCGAAATGAATTCCTTCGCGAGCGGCGCGCATTTTTTCGCGCGGCCGCGACGCCATGCCCAAGCGGACGGCGGTATGTACGAGAGCACGGGGACGCCTAGGGATTTTGCGCGCTTCGCGAGGCGCCAGTTGAAGTCGGGGTAGTCGATAAGCACGAGGAGGTCTGGCTTCTCCATTCGCATGAGCTCCGTGAGTTTGTCGAGCAAATCGAAAATGCGCCGCAAATTTTTCGCGACTTCCCAAAATCCCATGACGCTGTAGTCGGCAAGATCGTAGAAAATCTCGACGCCAGCCTCGCGCATCTGCGAGCCGCCAAATCCGATGAGATTAGCGTCGGGTCTTTTCTTCAGAATTGCGGACGCGAGTCTTGCGCCGTGGAGGTCGCCCGAGGTCTCCCCCGCTGAAAACATGATCTTCAAAAGAGCGCCCCCTCAAAAATTTTCATCGACAATCGCATCGCAGATGGCGAAACCGACGCTTGTCGCTTTTATATATATAAAACAAAACTGAAAAATAAGCGCAACCAATTAATTATAACATAGATTGAGCCATTTCATTAAGATAATCAAAAAATTATTTTTGCGCGCAACTGATGCGTGTGAGTGAGTAATGATGATGCGCGAAAATTTTTGTGGCGCAAAAAAATTTGTGCGCAAAAACAAAAAGCGAATTCACGCGTCGTCGCGCAAATTCGCCTGAGCTTTATTCTGCTGTTATCGCTGCAATCGTGATGTCGTGCGCATTGGCCATCGCCACCATTTTCTCGCGGTCGACGACGAGCGTCTCGTTCGCCTCTATCGCGAGTGCCGTCGCGCGCACGGCTATCATGCTCTCTATCGTCGTGATGCCGACGGCGGGCACGTCAAACCGTTTGTCTTGCTGCGGCTTCGCGACCTTCACGACGATGGCGCCGCCGCGCGCGAGCTCGCCGCCGCGCCTGATGCACGCGTCCGTCCCCTCTATGGCCTCGAGCGCCATGACGGCCTGTCCCTTCACGACGACCGTCTGACCGACGTCGAGGCGGCCAAGCTCCTTCGCCATGCGAAAGCCAAACTGCATATCGTTTCGCTCATTCGCGCTCGGCGTTCTTTTCGTCAGCACGGATACGGGCGGCATGAGTCCGCGCAGGAGCAGCGTCTGGTCGGCGAGCTCCATGCCGTCTTTTTTGAGCTCGTCCGCGAATTTCAGCATGAGCGTGTCGTCCTTGTGGTCTCTGAGCGACAGCAGCAGGCGCACCATGCGGAAATCCGGCAACGCATGATGGCCGCTCATGAGGAGCTCCTTCGACACTTTGCCAATCGCCGTGACCTTCGTGACGCCGTTTGATTTGAGGAAATCTATGATTTTGCCGAGCTTTGCGACGTTGATGTCGGCGTAGCCCGTCGCGCAATCGCGGAGCTCGGGGTCGACATCATCGAGCAGGCCGACCGCGTAGACCTCGTAGCCCTGCGCGAGCGCCGCGCGCGTGCACTCGACAGGGAGATGTCCCACGCCCGCGAGGAGTCCGATTCTTTCCATCGAGTTCTCTCCATTTCTTTTGAAAATATCTTTGAAAAATTTTTTGCGAGTTTCCTTGAAAATTTTCTTAAAATTTTATGTTGAGAAAATGATGATTTGGATGAAACCATTAATCAGCATTTCCCTAAAAATTAAGGGCGCAACGATGCGCCCTTAACGTGTTTATTCAGATTTGTTATTCGTGACTGCCACGGCAGATGCCGCGCTCCGCATTTCTGAGGAAGCGCAGGAAATTTTCAATCTCCTCGCATGAGTCGATGTCCTGCTCTATGACCTCTATTGCCTTCGATACATTGTAGCCCGAGCGATAGAGTATCTTGTATGCCTGCTTCAGTTTGCGGCGCGACTCCACGGGGATACCCGCGCGCGATATGCCGACGCTGTTGAGACCAATGGCCCTCGCCGGTATGCCGTTCACGATGGTGTATGGCACGACGTCCTGCGACAGACGCGAGAAGCCGCCGACCATCGCGTTGCGCCCGATTTTCACGAATTGATGAACGCCCGTCATGCCGCCGATGACCGCCCTGTCCTCGACTCTCACGTGGCCCGCTATCATGGCCGCGTTCGACATGATGACGTGGTTGCCGACGACGCAGTTATGAGCGATGTGCACCGTCGCCATGAGCAGGCAGTCCGTGCCGATGCTCGTCTTCTCGCCTTCGCCCGTCGCGCGGTGTATCGTCACGCACTCGCGTATCGTCGTGCGGTCGCCGATGGTGACGTAGCTTTTCTCGCCCGCAAATTTGAGGTCCTGCGGTATCTCGCCGACAGAGCAAAACTGGAAAAGATGGCAATCATTGCCGATTGTCGTCCAGCCATCGACGACGACATGCGGCCCGATGACGGTGCCGTCGCCAATCGTGACATTTGGCCCTATCACAGAGTATGGCCCTATCTTCACATTTTTGCCGATTTTCGCCGTGTCAGCGACGATTGCGGTCTCATGTATAT
>OMWN01000016.1 GCA_900314765.1 uncultured Selenomonadales bacterium
ACCCTCTCCGCCTCGCATTCGCTCGCGCAAACATGCCACTGGCATGTTTGCCCCCCATTGGGGAGGCTGGCGTTACAGATTTTGAGATTATTTACGTTAGTTGAATCGATTCATTGGTAAAAGCGTAACTACATATTTTCATCGTAATTGAATCATGTAGCTTGCTTCACATGTAAAGTAAAGGACTTCCATTTGCTCTTCATCATATCGTGAAGGACTGATTTCGCTATGCCTCCCACTCTGGGGGAGGTGGCCCCGCAGGGGTCGGAGAGGGTTCACCCACCATCTCCTCAGAATCCCGCCACATTATCTTTTACCCGTTTTCCATCCATGCGCTCTTTTTTTCACTGGGCGGCGGATTCCGAGGCGGCGGAGAGACTTGACAACACTTGACAGGCGTGGTATCAGATGGGTGGTGAGCTGAGCAGAGGAGCCCCTGCCCTCATCATTTGAGAAAAGGAACAGGATGGCTCAAAAAAGGTATAGACGGTATGGAGCCGCCTCGCTTTCGTCACCATTTCACACCTGCGCCAATCGCCTTTCAATATGACAAATTGGTCAAGGGCCACGGTCTGCCTTTACCCCTCCCCACGTACACACGTGGGATCGGTGTGCTGCCTCCTGACGTGGTCCCGGCCATGCCCCCGCACGACCTGGGCCCCGCCATCGGGAGCGCTCATCACGCTCCGTCCTGCGGCCTGTGTCGCCGCATCACAGGACGGTTATAGCCGTCGCGCATCATCGACGGCATCAGCGGCGGGGGTCTCACCCGCCGCGCATCGTGGAACCCAGCATGGCTCTGACCCATTACGCGGCGGACGTAGCTCCGCTCGGTTCTTTTTTTCGATGGCTTGCCGCTCACATCGACCACGCCGAGGAAATGCAGATTGATTCAGCAATCGTCTTGGCGAAATTTTTTCGCGTTCTTCTCGAATTTGTAAAAAATTTTCGTCAGCTCTGCATCAATTAGTTAGCAGAAATCGCCTTGGCGAATCTTCTTGCATTCGTCGAATCTTCTTGATATGCGAAAATTCTCGCCAATAATTTTGCCTAATTTCGTCAACGTTTCTTTGACGAATTTTTCCGCATAAATTTGTCGCGGCGCTGAATGCAACGTCGCATTTTATTGACATGCGAAAAATTTTCGTCAACTCTGCCTCAATAAATCAGCGTTCCCTTGACTCTCTGACTTTTGCAGTGTGGATTTTTCCGTATGCGGTTGTCCTGTCTCCGCTGCTCCATGAGCCCCGCGCGCGAACGGAAAAGGCGCCGGCCTTCCGCATCGCCCGTTTTTGGGCATCAAAAAAGCACACCGAGAACACCCCCATCTCTGGAGGCTCTGGCATGCTGAATGTCCACACTGCAGTAATTATATGCTTTCTAGCGCGAAATGCTTGACTTTATGCGCTGTCTACCATATAATGACAAGTATAGAACAAAAACTGAATGAATCGCCACGGTCTAGTGCAAATCATCTGTGTGGATTTGCAGATTTGCAGTGTGGGAGTGTGGGACATTCAGCGGGCTCGTTTCGGACGGCAATCCGAGACGAGCTTTTTATTTGCTGCTTTTTAATTGTCTGATGAAATATAGTTCATATCCTGCCGCGTCGCGCGCGAGCAGTTTGAACTTTGTTCGAAAATCTTTACATCGCTATTGTATCAAAACTGTTCGCATAAGTCAAACCAAAAAATGGAAAATTTTTACGCAAATGAAAATGCGCGCGAGGCAGCGCTCGGTCGCAAACGGCAAGTGCTTGCTTATCCGCTACGCCAGTTGACCCTCTCCGCCTCGCATTCGCTCGCGCAAACATGCCACTGGCATGTTTGCCCCCCATTGGGGAGGCTGCCTTTACAGATGCTGTGATTACCTACATTAGCTAAATCGATTCTAACATTGAAAGTATGAAACCTTTAATTTAGCTAAACAATCGACTAATGAAAGTGTTACGTCTTCAATCCTTTCGTTGGATTTTAGCGTACAAAGCCTCTCATTCTATGCCTCCCACTTTGGGGGAGGTGCCCCCGCAGGGGGCGGAGAGGGTCAGCCAATCTCTCTCGTTACATGTATACATAATTTTTTCATTAAATTCTTGTAATGGCGGCGGTGTTGTGTTATATTTAAACGAAATGGGCGAAAGCGTCACGATGTGTCTTTTTGCAAAGGAAACGTGGACACTTTACAAAGCATATCGTTACATTTTGCCCATCCATAAAACATTTTTATTCACAATTTTATTTTGGGGGAATGTATGATGAAGAGCAAATTCCTGACAGGCGCTCTGACGACGGCTCTCGTCGTCGGCGCAACGGCGACGACGTTCGCTGCGGCCAATCCTTTCGAGGATGTGCCGGCTGACCACTGGGCTTATGATGCAGTCGCACAGCTCGCTGCTGACGGCGTCATTGAGGGCTACGGCGACGGCACGTACCGCGGCGACCAGGAGATCACGCGCTACGAGATGGCACAGATGGTCGCGCGCGCGATGGCAAAGAACGGTGTCAGCGATGCTGACAAGGCGATGATCGACAAGCTCGCCGCTGAGTTCGCTGATGAGCTCAACAACCTCGGCGTCCGCGTTGCGGCTCTCGAGAAGAAGGTCGACAACGTCAAGTGGCATGGCATCTTGCGTTACACGTATGACCGTTCGCGCTATGAGAATGACCTCCATGGCAGCAAGAGTCACAACACGAATGACTTCCGTATCCGTCTCATGTCCGACATGGAAATCAATGAGCACTGGACAGGCCATGCACGTATTGAGTACAAATCCAACATGGCAACAGCAAAGAATACAACAGGCGATGACGTTTATCTGAACCGCGCCTATGTCGAAGGCAAATACGGCGCAACGACGATTGACCTCGGCCGCTATCCAGCATATACGCTTGTTGACCAGGGCATGGTTTACGATGACGAGCTCTCGGGCGCACAGGTACAGTTCGGCGACAAGGCATATTTGAAGCTCGCTGGCGGCCGCTACAGCTATGCGGGTGTTGGCAATGAGTATTATGATTTCGGTGATGGCAAGGATACGAAGCGCAGCGCTTCCACATATTGGAGCGTTGAGGCAGGCACGGACCCAGCGCAGAAGCTCTTCGTCGGCGCGGCATATCATCAGCTCCGCAACAAGGACCTCTACAAAGGTCTTGATGTAGACTATAAAGGTTCGAAATACAACAGCGACTCTGCTGACATCTGGGAAGTCGGCGCACGCTATCGCTTCGATGACAACTTCACAGTTCTCGGCTCATACGCAAAGAACGCGACGGGCGACTATGCTTCGGCACTGCGCACCGCTTGGTCTGCAGAGCTCGACTACAAGGGAGCAAAGCTCGACGACCCAGGCTCCTATGGTCTCTACGTCGCATATCGTTCCCTCGGCAACACGGCTGTGCTTGCTCCGACCTACGACATTGACCTCGCTGGCAAGAAAGGCTGGAACGTCGGCGCGAAAGTCACGATGATGAAGAACGTGTTCGGCTATCTCGAGTACTTCAACGGCAAGTATCTGGGTGGCCCAGACCCCTCCGTCGATGCTACCTCCAAGCACAACAGAGACACCGATACCATCTTCGCACGTGTCGAGTGCTACTTCTGATAAGCCTCAGATACAACGCAACAAACAAAAAAACGGGACACCAGACGGTGCCCCGTTTTTTTTGTGCGCGCGCGGGCGAGTGAAGAGCGATGACAATGCACAGCGCGCGCGGTGAAGCGAGCGTGAAACGCGAGCGTTAACGAATACGTTGGCGATGTTGAGTTTGTTGTTCAACAATGCCAATTTGCCCAACACGCAACTTCATTTCGCTCCACAAAAAATCGCGGCACCGTGCGATGTCGCGATTTTTATTTTCTGTTGTCATTCTGTTGTCAGACGGTAGCGCTCTTCAAAATGCCGGACGCCACAGCCGAGCGTCTCAACGCCTCGTTTATTCTCGTCTGGTAGCCTTTGCCCGTCTCGCGGTATGCCTCCAGCACGTCGGCGTCTATTTTCAGCGTTATCTGCTTCTTTTTCGGCTTGAAAATCTTTGGATTTGCGTGTAGCTCGGGGTTTACCGGTCTGAACTCGGCGAGCTCTTTGTCTGTCAGCTCAGGGCAGTCGTCGTCGAATGTCACGGGGTACAGCGCAGCCTTCTTTACGTTCTCCATTGCCTCCTCAGAAGGCGCGGTCCCAACCTTCAGCCGCGAAATCACCATTGCCATTGTAAAGCCTCCTCTCTTTTGCGGTCGCGAGCCTCGCGGAAATCAGCCGTATTCTGTCATTTCTTTCCGTGTAGACCACGAATATGACCTCGCCGATTTTCCCTATCGTCTGCCACCGTTCCTCAGTGCCATCATTCCCAGCGGAGCAATCAAGGCGTTCCAATCTGTTGCTGTCGCAAAACACATATTGAGCATCTCGAAAATGCAGATGATGCTTGCGATAATTTATGGCGTCCTTATTGTCATCCCACTCAAATTCTATATCCATAGCTCTATTATATTGCATGGAGTAGTTACTTTCAAGTAGCTACATGCTGGAAATTGTTCACCTGAGAGATGGATATGCTCTCAACGTAGCCAACCCTCTCCGCCCCCTGCGGGGGGTAAACATGCCACTGGCATGTTTACCCCCCAGAGTGGGAGGCATAGTATGTGAGGCTTTGCACGCTAGGATTCAACGAATGAATAGAATATTTTACGCTTTCGTGAAACGATTATTTAGCTAGTGTGAAGGTTTTAGTTTCTATATGTAAATCGATTCAGCAAATGTAAATAATCACAGCATCTGTGACGCGAGCCTCCCACTCTGGGGGGCAAACATGCCAGTGGCATGTTTGCGCGAGCGAATGCGAGGCGGAGAGGGTCGGCTAGCCATTAAGCGCAAAAAAATTTGCGTGTGCCTGAGCGTTGGCATCATTGGTTTTGCTCTCAACACATCCAACACACCCCTCACAAAAAATCAGCCACGACTAAACCGTCGTGGCTGATTTTTCTATTCTACGCTATTCTCTTCTCTTTCCTTACCCTCTCACAGCTTGAAATGCCCTATTATCTTCTGCAGATCCTGCGCCAAATCCGCGAGGCTCTGGCTTGCGGAGGTGACGTCGCGCTGGGACTGCTGCTGGTCGTTTATCTGCTGCGAGATGTTGCCGACCTCGCCCGTCGTCTTCTCGCCGATGATTTTCTTGATCTCGTCCGACATCTTCTTCATCGACGATGCGAGCTCGCCGATTTCATCATCATGCTCGAGCTCAATCTCCGTATTCAGATGCCCCTCCGAAATCTCGCGCGCCTTCTCGATGAGATGCGTGATCGGCGCACCGATGCGGCTGTTGAATATGTAGAGAAGCGCCGCGCAGAGAAGCACAATGACAATGATTGACATCACAATGCTCACCATCACCGCGCTCTTGATTGGCCCCATGTAGTCCGCCGTCGGCGCAACAAGCACCAAGCGCATGCCGCTCTTGCCGATTGGCGCCGCCATCACGAACGCCTCCTGCCCGAAAGTGTCCGTCTTCACCAGCGTCTGCCCGCTCGACTCCATGATTGTGCTGCCGAGCGATGCGAGCTTCGCGTCCGCGCTCTTACGGATGTCATCCTTCAGGTTCATTTCCTTGTCCTTGTACGCCACGAACTTGCCCGTGCCCGTGAGAATAAACGCATATCCGTTCTCACCAATCTTGATATTCTCGATGTACTCCTCGAGGTCCTTCATGCCGATGTCAACCGTCACGACGCCGACCACCTACCCATTGTGGCGGATAGGCGCCGAGCTCGACAGCATCGCCGTCTTGCTCACATCGTCGTACGCCGGCTCATCCCAGAACACGTCCTTCGGCCCCTTGATGGCCGCCTGATACCAGCCGAACTGCGGATAGTTGTACGCCGCGTTGCTGTAGTCCATCGTCACCGTCACGTTTCCGCTGGCGTCCTTAGACCAATACGGGCCGAACCACTCCGCGCCCGGGTACATGCCCTTCGCGAACCATACGCCGCTGCCGAAAATCGCGTCGTCCGACTTCACGATCTCCGTGATGTAGTCCGCCGCGAAATTCATATCATAATTCTTCATCGAACTGATCGCGAGCGCGAGAGACGCCGTCTTGCCCTACACCTGCGTCAGACGCTTGTCGAAACTCTCCGAAATCTCATCGCTGCGCGCCGTCAGCATGCTCTCCAGCTCCGCCTCCATGTTCGTCGAAAGCTGATGAATGTTCACGAACGTCAGAATGCCCAGCAAAATCACCGACAGCACCACAACGCTCACCACGAACAACATCCTGATGCTCTTTCCTATAAAAACTCCCTCTCCTGAAATATCTATCTCATGCACCCAAATGGGCGCGACTTTTCCGCTTAGCGAATAAAAATTACCATAAAATTAGTTTATACACGCGCAACAAAAAAGGCAAGAAAAAGTTAATTTTCCTGCCGTGAAATTTTGTTGTGAAATTAGTGCACATCACTCAAATCCACGCAAAAAATCCGACCGCGCAAAAACGTGGTCGGATTTTTATATGTTATCGTTGCGCCAACCCTCTCCGCCTCGCATTCGCTCGGCACCTCCCCCATTGGGGAGGCTGGCGTTACAGACGCTGAGATTATTTACATCAGCCGAATCGATTTGCACGTGAAATTGTGCGACTTCACTCTAGCTAAATAATCAATAAAAGAAAGTGTAAAATATTTCAGTCAATCATCAAGTTCTAGCGAGCAAAGACTCTCATCCTATGCCTCCCACTCTGGGGGAGGTGCCCCCGCAGGGGGCGGAGAGGGTCAGCTTAATTATCGTCTTATTCGTGTTGGCAACGTTGGCAATGTTGTTCAACACATCCAACACCGCCAACATTTCCTTTTGTCACATTATGCAAAACTTTCATTCAACACAGAGCCGCCAAAGCATGACGACATAGCATCCATCTTTTTTCGATATGATGTCGTGTCTGCCGCTATCATGCCGATAAATCCATGCTCCGGCAGCGTGATGCTCTTGACATCCATCGGCGCGGGGATTTTTTCGCCGTGATTTTCCCGCGACATCAGCTCGAGACTTAAGACGTCCTCCGCATTCTCGAACGCTTCCTTTTCATCAGCGCCGTCCGTATAGCAGCCATCAAGCCCCGGAAAATCGACAAGCACAGCACCATCTTCATACGTGAAGACAGCAGGATATGTATATTTCATGACAGCACCCCTAACTTATTTGCTTAATACTGAGGGCTCGCCAACCCTCTCCGCCTCGCATTCGCTCGCGCAAACATGCCACTGGCATGTTTGCCCCCCATTGGGGAGGCTACCTTCACAGAGTCTGTGATTATTTACGTTAGGTGAATCGACGTTCAACTGAAAGTGTGAGACCTTTACACTAGCTGAATAATCAACTTAAGCGAGCGTAACGTCTTCTATTCGTCCGCTCAATTCTAGCGTGCAAAATCTCTCATTCTATGCCTCCCACTCTGGGGGAGGTGCCCCCGCAGGGGGCGGAGAGGGTTGGCTTACATATCGTCTTGTTCATCATTGGCGATGTTGTTAATGTTGTTCAACACATCCAACACCGCCAACACCGCCAGCATTCCCTCTATTTCCCTGCGCCCTCGTCGAGCCCGCTCAAGTACGCCTCATACGTGAGCTCGCCGACGAGCGCCATGAGTTTGTCCATGAGCCGCTTTTTCTCGGCCACGCCCACATCGAGCGCCTTTATCTCCGCCGCGAAGTCCGCGATGGCGCGTTTCCCGTCCGCGAGCAGCATCGCGTCGAGGTCGAGCGTGATGTTCTGCGTCATTTCCTCACCTTATTCGCTGATGATCTCATTGAAAACGCAGCAATGGCCGTCGCCGAGGTTGCGCGTGTAGTAGAGCGCGAGGTCGCTCTGGCGGACGAGCTTGTCGGGCGAGATATTCGCGTCCGTCGTCGACGTGATGCCCATCGTCGCCGAGAGCAGGATGGGCAGCGCGTCCTTCTCGCAGTACGATTTGATTTTCTCGATGACGAACGGGAACTTCTCGCGCATGAGGCTCACATCGTCAGACCCGATATTCGCGAGCAGGAACTCGCCGCCGCCGTAGCGGCAAATCGTCGCCTCCGGATACGCCTCGCGCAGAATGTCCGCCATCGCAATCAGCGCGTCGTCGCCCTTCTTCGCGCCGTACGTGTCATTCAGCTGCTTGAAATACGAGAGGTCCGTGCGCGCAATCGTCACCGGCTTCGCCCCGCGATTTTGATGAATGTACTCATAGAAATAACGGCGATTGAAAAGCCCCGTGAGATCGTCGATGCGCGCCGCGTGGATGAGCTCGGCCTCGTATTTCTTGAGCTTCGTCACATCGCGCGCAATGCCGACCGTGCCCATCACCGTGCCGTCCTCATCGCGCAGCGGCGTCTTGTACGTCTGCAGCTGGATGATGCCGTCCGGCCCCATCACATGCTCATCGAAAACGCACGTCACGCCCTTGTCCATGACCTCGATTTCCGTCTCCATGCACATATACTCGCCCTGCTCGTACTGCTCCGGCGTCAAGCCCCAGATATAGCAGTGCCCGCGGCCGCGGATGTCGTCCTTCGTCTTGCCGACAATGTGGCAGAAAGCGTCGTTCACCTTCAGATGCGCGCCGCGCTTGTCCTTGTACCAGATGAGGTCCGGCATCGTGTCAATCGTCTGGTCGAGATAAAGCTCCGTGAGCCACGCGTCCTTCTTCGCCTTCAGCATGCGGATGAGCCGCGTGAAATAATACCGCGTCACCGTCTCCGTCAGCGTCTCCGGCCACACATCCGCAAGCGCCATGATGTCGTCCTCCGCGAGCTCGTCCGGCGCACTCGACACGAAAATCAGTAGCGTCTTCTCGCTCTTCCGCGCCGCGCGCGCAGCCTTCACCGCACTCGTGTCCCCCGTGAAAATCACAGCCGTCACATCCGCCGCAATCTCGGACGGCAGTCTGTCCGCCGTCTCGAACTTATGCGTGAAACGCTCCAGCGGCTCCACCGCCTCGATCGTCTTCACAACATCCTGCGGCAGCCCCGCAAGCAAGAATTTTGAAGTCGCATGGTACATGATGTTCCCTCCAATAATTTATCGGTAAAAATTTTATGAAAATCTTTTGTTCGTGAATTTATGAATTTGTGCTCAAATCGCGTTGGAAATGTTGATTTTGTTGTTAATGTTGAACAACATATCCATCAGTTACATCGCTCAGTCGCGCAAATTTTTTTGCGCTAAAAGACGCAATGCTTGCTCATAATTCGAATTTGTGCCTACCCTCTCCGCCTCGCATTCGCTCGCGCAAACATGCCACTGGCATGTTTGCCCCCCATTGGGGAGGCTGGCGTTACAGATTTTGAGA
>OMWN01000029.1 GCA_900314765.1 uncultured Selenomonadales bacterium
GAAATGACGCGCATGGAGCGTTGGCTCGCGTATTTCGCGAACAAGCTCGACGCGCTCGGGAAGGAGGAACTCGCCATGGCAACGCCGGAAATCGGAGAGGCAATCGAGGCCTCGGACAAATTCGTCATGGACGAAATGGAATACCGCAAATATCTGCAGAGAGAGTCGGCGATATGGGACTACAACACGGACATGAGGGGCAGTTGGCAGCAGGGGCACGATGAGGGCGTCGAGAAAAAGGCCTGTGAAATGGTAGACGAGATGCTCGCGGAAAAGTTTCCGCTTTCGCAGATTGCGAAAATCAGCAAATGGCCGCTGGAAAAAGTCGAAGCCTATGCGAAGGAACGACATCATGAGCAGTGATTTGCGCACAAAAATAGAGCTTTCGAGACGCGTTTGCGTTTTGAAAGCTCCATTTTTTTTTGCGTTGATGTTGTTATTGTTGTTCAACATAATCAACACAGCCAACATCTTCAACATATCTCATTGCTTTTTAACATCACAATCTTCAGACACGCGCCAACCCTCTCCGCCTCGCATTCGCTCGCGTAAACATGCCACTGGCATGTTTACCCCCCCAAAAATGGGAGGCTGGCGTTACAGAGTCTGTGATTATTTACACTAGCTAAATCGATTTTCATGCTTGCTGTCTGTAAAGCGAAGTATTATCGTTCACTTTAAATTCTATCGTGAAGCATCGCTTTCGCTATGCCTCCCACTCTGGGGGAGGTGCCCCCGCAGGGGGCGGAGAGGGTCGGCGAACACAAAAAAATTGCGCGCCGTCGCTGGCGCGCAATTTTTTTGCTCTCGCTATTCACTTTTCGTTTTTTTATCCCGCTTTATTTTCTCTCCCCCTACTCCTCCCCATACACGGTGACATTCCTTCCTCTTTCTTTCGCCTCGTAGAGGAGTCGGTCGGCTTCGATCATGAGTGCGTCGGTGTCGTCGCGGGTCTGTGGGCTGCCGAGGGCGACGCCGCAGGATGTTTCGATGTCGAGTGTGATGTCGCTTATTTGGCGCGCCTTGAGTGAGTCGCGGAATGTTTTTTCGTATTGCTTGAGCTCTGTCATGTCGGTGTATGTGCCGATGACGGTGAATTCGTCGCCGCCGTAGCGGTAGCAGCGGGCGAGGCTGTAGGCGTGGTCGAGGGCGCGGCTTGTGATGCGGAGCGCCTTGTCGCCGTAGCGATGGCCGTAGGCGTCGTTGAATCTTTTGAAGTGGTCGACGTCGAGCATCATGACGAATAGCCTGTGCCCCGCGATGTGGTCGAGGTCGGCCTCGAGGGCGCGCCTGTTCCTGAGCCCCGTGAGGGCGTCGCGCTGGGCGGCGCTTTCGAGGAGTTGGAGTTTTTCTTTGATGAATGTGACGTCTGAGAGTATGCCGAAGAGGCCGACGACGTGGCCCTTGGAGAACACGGGGGTCTCGTAGAAGAGCACGTGGCGCATTTTGCCGCCGACTTTGAGGGAAATGGGCTCTTTGACGGGCTTGCCGTAGCGGATGGCGTTTTCCTCGAGCTCGTCGTATTTGGCGCGGTCAATGACGATGCCGAGGTCGGCGGATTTTTTGCCGACGATGTCGTTGAGCCGGAGGCCGTAGTAGCGGAGAAATCTTCGATTGGCGCCGATGAATTCGCGTTTCTCATTTTTCCAGAACATGCTGAGGTTCGCACCGTCGATGCCCGCGAGGACCATGCGGCGGATGTCGTCGCGCGTCGGTGCAAACCGCGCGAGCCAGCGGTCGTTCTGCTTGCCGACGACGGCCGTGTTCGCTATGAATGCGCGCATCTCGCCGTCGCCCGAGACGGCGATGAGCTTCAGCTTGATGGTCCAGTGGGATTTCTGCGTCGCGAAGTAGTATGTCGTCACGTCGCCGACGTTTTTGAGCTCGGCCTGCGCGTTCCAGAGGTTTATGAGGCTCTCGTCGCGCCCGTGTGCCTCGAGCCAGTTCGCGCCGTCCTCAGCCGTCGCGCCGACGGCGGCGAACCATTCGCGCGTGTTCTCGGAGAGGTAGAGCGTCCGTATCTCATCGCCGCGCGTCATGAAAATGGCGACGGAGATGGCGTATTCCTTGGCGTCGCCCTTGACGGAGCGCTGGTAGTCGAGGACGTTGACCCGGCCGATGTCGCGGTAGAAATGGAACTCGTCCGTCGTCTCGAACTCGTCATGCGCGTACGAGCGCGCAATCTCGTCGTCCGTGTAGAATGTGCCGGGCTCCTCGGCGAGGTAGCAGCCGATGGACTTCATGAATGCGCGCGACTCGCTTTTGACGGCGCCGTCGACGACGGGCGTGACGCCGATGGTGAGGAGCGAGCTGGTCATGTTTTTGATGAAAACGCGCGCCTTCTCGCTTTTGATCGTCGCGTCGGAGAGCGGGAGAATCGCGCAGTCTATGGCGAAATCGCCCATGAAAATGGAGGGGATGCTGGCGGTCGCGTCCTCCTGAAATCGCGCCGCCGTGACGTAGCCGTCCTCGTGGTAGGAGGCAATGGCGTGGCGGCTGAGCGCGGGCGTCTTCATGATGTCGGTCCAATGGCATTTCACGATGATCATGCGGCGCGGGATGGCGTTCTTCATCATGATTTCGTTCATTTTCTCGTGAAATTCGTGGTCGGCGAGCGTCATCGGCGGGACCTCGACGAATGTCGGCACGCAGTTGAATCCCTCGCGCATGAGCCGCGCCATCTCCCGCGCGACGACGCCGACGACGTGGAGGCAGAGCTCGCGGATGAGCGCCGAGCCCTCGAGTGCGCCGAAAAGGATGGCGTGGCCGAGCTTGCCGAGCTCGGGGTCGTTCCATTCGGGCACGGCCTCGACCGCCGCGATTTTCCCCGAGAGCTGGTCGCTGTACATGCGGTAGCCGAGGCGGATGAGCCCCTCGCTCATGGCCGAGCGATAGTTCTCCATGATGTAGCGCTCGTCGTCGCCCGACATCATGCGCGGCACCGCCTCGACGCTGAGCCTGTTCGCGTCCGCGAAAAGCCGGCTCATCGTCTCAAGGTCCTGCAGGATGATGAAAAACACGTCGCCGTAGGATTTGTGGCTGATGAGGCGCGCCGACGTCAAAAGGATTTTCACTCCGCCGCCGCGCATCACCGCATGCGCCACCACGTAGGCGCGGCGCCCGCTCGCGGGGTCATTCATCTGCTTCCAGATGGAGCGGTCGGCGCGCTCCCGCTCATTCGCCGCGATGAGCGCGTGAAAACTCCCGTTCGTGAACGCCAGCAGGTCGTCCATGTCGCGGCAGCCGAACACCTTCATCGCCTCGCTGTTCGCGAAGAGGATGCGCTCCTCGCCGTGCGCATTCACGATCATCACCGCGCCCGGCGTGCCGCTCGCGAGGTCCTCGAACTTGAAGTCCGACGCGATATTGTCGTCCCTGCGCGCCGTCGTCAGCACCGCCTTCCGGCCGCCGTACGCCGTTATCAGCTGGATGCGGATTTTCCCTGGGAAATGCGGGTCGCGGAAATGCTCCTCAATCGCCTCGCCCTTCGTGCTCAGCGCCTCGACGCTCCGCCGCATCGTATCATAAATCTCGCTCTTGTCCTCGGCGTTGCGGCGGTTCACCTCCGCCTCCGTCGCCACGCCGCGGTCCGCGAGCCATTTGCGCCCCGCGCCGTTCACATAGAGCGTCCGAAAACTCCCGTCGCGGTCGCGCATCACGACCGTCACGATGGTCGGGCTCGCCGCCTGCTCGAACCCCTTGCCGATGTACGGGTCGGTCTTCAGCATCACGTTCACGAGCGAAATGTCGCCGAAAAAGCGGTGGTCGTCCATCGTCTCGATGCCGATGCCCTTGAGGAGCATCGTCGAGCTCAAGTCGTCGATGGGCACAGGCCGCGAAATATAGAACCCCTGCACGTAGAAGCAGCCGATGTCCGTGAGGAAATCCAGCTGCCGCTTCGTCTCCACGCCCTCCGTGATGCACTTCATGCCGAGCCGCTTCGACATGTCAACGATTTCCTGAATGATCGCCTCCGTGCGCTCCGTGGGATTGCGGAGAAACTGCATGTCGATTTTCAGGAGGTCGAAATCAAAGTGCTGCAAAGTATTCAGCGACGAATAGCCGCTCCCGAAATCGTCGAGCCACACGCTGAACCCGTCGCGGTGGAACTCCTCGATGTGGCGGCGTATCTCGTCCTCCTGCCCGAAAAGCGCCGTCTCCGTGATCTCGAGCGCTATGGCGCTCGGCACCACATTATGGCGGCGCAGCACCTCATTGATGCGCTCGTGGAGATCCGCGACGAAAAAATCGCTCCGCGAAATATTCACCGACACGAAAAAGCTCCGCCCCTCCGCCGCGCGTCGCTCGATCTCCGCGCACACAGACTCGAGCACCGCGAGCGTCAGCTTGTAGATGAGCCGCTCATCCTCGAGCACCGGGATGAAATCAGCAGGCGACAAAAAGCCCAGCACCGGGTCATCCCAACGCGCCAGCGCCTCAAAAGAATAGACACTGCGGCTCAAGACGCTGTACACGGGCTGATAATACACCTTTATCGCGCCGCTCGCCGCCGCCTCGTCGATATGCGAAATGATATACTCGTCACGGTCAATCCCCGTGAAATCGTGTTCGTTGTCCATAGCTCATCCATGTCCATTCTTTGTGATGATAAAAGGGAATTTATGCGTTAGAAATTACTTGCTCGTGTTGAAAAAATTTAATCGCTGGTGTCACCCCACCACCGCCTACGGCGCTGGCGTTACAGGTGCTGAGATTATTTATGTTTGCTTAAGCGTTTTATTAAGCCGACCCTCTCCGCCTCGCATTCGCTCGGCACCTCCCCCATTGGGGAGGCTTCCTTCACAGAGTCTGTGATTATTTACGTTAGCTGAGAATCTACTAATGAAAAAAGAA
>OMWN01000094.1 GCA_900314765.1 uncultured Selenomonadales bacterium
CATGTACTCGAAGCGTTTGGCAGACAGGGTGAGATTTTTCAAGTCTAGCGAACACGGGGTGGCAAAAATGTGTGAGATAATGGAAAAGATACAAAATGAGGGCATAGCTATAGGCAGAGCTGAGGGCAAAGCCGAGGGCAGGATTGAAGGACGTGCCGAAGGCGAGGCACGTTTCGGCAGCCTTGTTGGTATGCTCATGTCAGCAGGGAAATCGGATGATATTGTTCGCGCCATATCTGATAGCGCATATCGTAGTCAGTTATACGAGAAGTATCATATTTGAGGCAACTTCAAATTAATTTCATCGCTAAAGCGCACAAGAGGGAACGAATTTGTACCCGTCGGGTACAAATTCGTTCCCTCTTGCTCTATTTTGCTATGGAAATTTCGTGTCTACTACGGCGCTACCTCAGTAATAGGCGGCACAAGCGATATTTAAGCGATTATGCCGCCATATCCCCGTCGCCTTCAAAATGGCATGTCGTCATCGTCGGTGTAGGTGGATTCTTTTAGGAACTTCATGAGTTTTTTGTGGCTGTCGGCGAGGGCGGCAATTTCCTCCGGCTCATCGAGGTCTGACACTTCGAATGAGACGATGCGCATGACGTCATTAATGCGCTCGCCCATTTTCGCTGTGAGGTCAGACAGAGTCGCTTCGACGACGGGGGAGTCGTCGATGAGGTCCTCGAGCTCATCGATGATGGCAGCAGCATGGCTGAGCTCTGATAAGCTTTTGTCGATGAGCTTTGCGTGCTCCTCATTTGTGATGCCGTCGTTGAGGCTTGCCTGATATTTTCGGAATTCAGCTCGTTTCTTGCTGTTGATGATCTGCATCGCGGTGCCTCCTCACTCTTTGCGCGGTCTGCGCGGCCTACGCGTGGTGCGCGCCTTGTTTGCCGCGTCGCTCGCCCCTTCATCGGGGATGACCACTATCTCAGGCGTTGCGCCCTTCGTGATATTTTCCTCGTCAATCGTGACGGAGAGCATCGTGCCGTCCTTGAGCCGTTGCTGCTCAGTTGGGACGCGGTACATCGTCTCGAGCAGGATATTCTCGAATATCGCTTTCAGCGAACGCGCGCCCGTCCTCGTCTTTATCGCCTTTTTCGCGATGGCGTGGAGCGCCGCCTCCGTGAATGTGAGCCGCGTCTTATTGCGCTCCAAAAGATACTGATACTGGCGCACGGGCGCATTCTTTGGCTCCGTGAGAATGCGCATGAGGTCGTCCTCCGTGAGCCCGTCGAACACGCAGATAATCGGGAGGCGTCCGAGAATCTCGGGCAGCACGCCGTATTCGGTGAAATCTTTGACGCGCACATTATGGATGACTTTGTTGTATTTCTGGATGTTCTCGGTGAAATCGGGGTCGTAGTCGCCCTTCGAGCTAAATCCGAATCCCGCTTCGTCGCTGAGACGTGCGTCAATCGTTTTCTCAATGCCCTCGAACGCGCCGCCGACGATGAAAAGAATATTCGTCGTGTCAACAAAAATGCCCGGCATGTCGGGATTGCGCCGCGCGGCGCCCGGCACGAACGACACCGTGCCGCCCTCGATGATTTTGAGGAGTGCCTGCTGCACAGCCTCGTGGCCTGGGTCCGCCGTCACGGAGCGGCTTGCGCCCGCCTTGCGCGCGAGCTTGTCGAATTCGTCGATGAAAATGATGCCGCGCTGTGTTGCATCGACGTCCTGTCCCGCCGCGTACCAGAGATTTTTCACGCACGTCTCGGGATCCATGCCGACGTAGCCCGCCTCCGTGAGCGTCGTCGCGTCCGTGATGGCGAATGGCACATCGAGGTAGCTCGCGATTGCCTTGAGCATCTCCGTCTTGCCGACGCCCGTCGGACCAATCATCAGCACATTCGATTTCGTGAGCTCATCGGGCGCGTCCTCGGGCCAACCATTCACATCGTGCTGGCTCAGCTTGTATCGCTCCGCGAAAAGGAGCCTTTTGTAGTGATTGTACACCGCAACGGACAGAACGCGCTTCGCAGTGTCCTGACCGACAATGTAGCGGTCGAGATGCGCCTTTATGTTCTCCGGCGTCTTGTCGTGAATGATATGGTCGAGGAACGTGATGAGCGTGCTCGCGTGGAAGCCCTCATTCGCCTCCTCCTTGAGCGGGGCGAATGGGTCTGAATCGAAAATGTCGAACATGCGGTCATTCATCATGTTGTCCATTAAGCTGTCGCGCGCAATCTTTGCGAAGCAGCCCCTGCAGATTGTGTAGCCTTTTTCGACGTCGTGAAGCACGATTTCGCTCTCATCGTCGTATTCATTCCCACAAATATCGCATGTATATTTCGTTTTTTTCCTTCTCATATCGTTTCATCGCCGTCCTTTCTCGTGTGCGCTTTCTTCCTGCCGCGCGACGCAATCACCGTGTCGATGATGCCGTACGATTTCGCCGCGTTCGCGTCGAGCCATTTGTCGACGGACGTGTCGCGCAGCACATTGTCGAGCGTCTTGCCGCAGTTCTCCGCGAGGATGCCGAGCGTGAGCTGATTGAGCCGCTCCGCCTCATTGTACGCCGCCTTCATGTCGAACACCTTGCCCTGCGTGCCCGAGCTCACCTGATGGATCATCACACGCGCGTGCTCGAGCGCGCTGCGCGTCTCGCCGTTCGAGAGAATCACGGCCGCCATCGACGCGCACGAGCCCGTGCAGACCGTATTCACAGGCGATGCGATGAAATTCATCGTGTCGATGATCTGAAGCCCCGACACAACCTCGCCGCCAGGGCTGTTGATATAAAGCGTAATCGGCTTGTGGCTGTGCCTGTCGAGCAACAGCATCTCCTTCATCACAATGTCCGCCATCAAAGGCTCTATCTCCGTGCATATCGTGATAATGCGATTTTTCTCGAGCTCATCGCTCATTTTCTTCGCGTCCAAAATGTCACGCTCCCTTTTTTGTAGTCGTCTCATTATAACACGCCATGCAATAGGCGGCCATGCACTGAAAGTATACAATACTCTATTTTGCGAACTTATGATATAATATCCATATATTAGCTTTTACGTTTGCCTGTTGCCTACACTCACACAAAGGGGACGAGGTCATGCCGCTGCATCGGGACGAGAAAAGAATATATTGCGCGATTGACATGAAGTCGTTTTATTCGAGTGTCGAGTGTGTGGCGCTCGGGCGCGACCCGCTCACGACGAATCTGGTCGTTGCGGACAAGAGTCGCACGGACAAGACAATCTGTCTCGCGGTGTCGCCGTCGCTGAAGGCGGTCGGCGTGAAGGGGCGACCACGTCTTTTTGAGGTGGTGCAGCAGGTGCGCCTCGTGAATGGCCGTCGCCGTCTCAATGCGCCGAACAGACGCCTCGTGGGTGAATCGGACGACGCGACGGAGCTTGCGGCACATCCAGAGCTCGCGCTTTCGTACATCATTGCGCCGCCGCGCATGGCGCGCTACGTCGAGTGCAGCACGGAGGTCTACAAGACGTATCTTAAATTCGTCTCGGCCGAGGA
Organism: uncultured Selenomonadales bacterium; assembly: GCA_900314765.1. Lineage (GTDB taxonomy): Bacteria > Bacillota > Negativicutes > Selenomonadales > Selenomonadaceae > RUG024. The sequence goes on from OMWN01000094.1 coordinate 3,475, forward strand.
CATCAAAGTCTACTCCATCGACGAGGTGTTCATCGACATCACGCAGTACATTAGGCTGTACGGCATGACGGCGGAAGAGCTCGTGCGCGCGATGATAAAGGACGTGCTCGAGCGCACGGGTGTCACGGCGACGGCGGGCATCGGCACGAATCTCTACCTCGCGAAAATCGCGATGGACGTGACAGCGAAGCACGCGGAGCCCGACGAGAACGGCGTGCGCATGGCAATGCTCGACGAGCGCAGCTACCGCGAAAAGCTTTGGAGCCATCGTCCACTCACGGATTTTTGGCGCGTCGGGCGTGGCTACGCGCGAAAGCTTGAGGCGAATGGCCTCTACACGATGGGCGACGTCGCGCGTTGCTCCATCGGCAAGCCTACCGACTATCACAACGAGGCGTTTCTCTATAAATTGTTCGGCAAAAACGCCGAGCTCCTCATCGACCACGCGTGGGGCTACGAGCCGTGCACGATGGAGGAGATAAAGCGCTACACGCCCGAGGCGAAGAGCGTCGGCGCGGGGCAGGTGCTGCAGCGCCCGTACAAATACGACGAAACGCGCATCATCGTGCGAGAGATGGCGGAAGAGCTGTCGCTCGATTTGTTCGAGAAAAATCTCGTGACGGACAAGCTCGTGCTGACGATTGGCTACGACGCAGACAACGTCAAAAAGCTCGGCTATGCGGGTCAAACGAAAATAGACGTGTATGGCCGTGAAATTCCCGTCCATGCGCACGGCACTGAAAACTTAAAGAGCCGCACGTCGTCCACGCAGATAATCGTCGAGGCCATGACGCACCTTTTTGAGCGCATCGTCAATCCGTCGCTTCTCACGCGCCGTGTCACGATGGCGGCGGAGAACGTCATAAAAGTGGACGACAAAAGCCACCCGCAGTATGAGGAAATCAATCTTTTCGAGGACGCGGCGGAGGCACAGAAAAAGCGCGAGGCCGACGAAAAAGCGGAGAAACTTCAGCGGGCGGTGCTCGCGCTCAAAAAGCGATACGGCAAAGACGCGATACTGCGCGGCGCCGACCTCACGGACGGCGCGACGGCAAAGCTCAGACATCATCAGATAGGAGGGCACAAGGCATGAACGACGCACATGATGATAATGGCAATAAGGAGAAGAGCGGCGCGTGTAACGAGGATGCGCATAGCTATGACGACATCATCGACTACGCATACAGCGGCGTCAAATATCACCCGCGCATGAGTTTGCGCGAGCGCGCCGCTCAGTTCGCGCCGTTTGCGGCGCTTACGGGATTTTCCGAGGCCATAAAGCGCGCAGAAAGAGAATATGAAAATGAAACGAGGTGAGGACGCATCGTGCGTCCTCACCTCGTTTTTTGGGTAGGAAAGAGAAAGTGAGCGCCAAGCGCGACCCTCTCCGCCTCGCATTCGCTCGGGCAAACATGCCACTGGCTTGTTTGCCCCCCCATTGGGGAGGCTGGCGTTACAGATGCTGGGATTATTTGCATTAGCTAAAGCGGTTCATTAAGAAAAGCGTAATTGCGCATTTTTAGGGTAATGAAATCGTGTAGCTTGGTCTGCCTGCAAAATAAAGAATTGCGTTGAATGTTCCACAAAAGTGAAAGCTAATATGTTCGCTTTTTGCCATATCGTTAAGCACCGCTTTCGCTATGCCTCCCACTCTGGGGGAGGTGCCCCCGCAGGGGGCGGAGAGGGTCAGCTATATTTCCCACAAAAAAATGCACCTCGCATATCTCGTTTCACGAGTTCGTGCGAGGTGCATTTTTTATCTTTACATTGACTTTTTCCTTTCCCCTCACAGCGTGGAGTATTTCCTTTTCCTCGTGGAGCGGTCGGAGAGGAAGGCGTAGTAGATGTTGCCGTAGAGGGCGTGGCGGACTCTGTGGCCAATGACGTCGAGCTCGATGATGCGCCCTGTCGCGGTGAGGCCGTGGTAAAAGACGCATGTGGTGTGCTCGGTGTTTTTTGGGTCGCTGATCTGCTCTTTTATGATGCCCCTGACTTTCTCGCGCTCGCTCGGGTGGATGAGCTGGAAGTAGCTGCCGCCCGTCATGCGCACGAATGTGTCGCGGTCATCGCAGTCGAACATCTCGACGAGGCAGTGGTTGGCGAAGAGTATCTTGCCGTCCCACGTGTCCTCGTAGACGAGCACGCCGCCCGGCATGCCGTTCGCGACGTCGGTGATGTTGAATCCGAGCTGGTGCCGCGCCGTCTTCGGTGCATCGCTCGCTATGGTGTTGTCGTAGCATTTCGCGCGGCCTTTGCCCGTCATTTTCGCGTCGTAGAGCGCGAGGTCCGCGTGCGTGATGAGCTCGTGGAAATCCGTGCCGTGGTCGGGGTAAATGGCGTAGCCGATGGATGTATGGAACTTCACCTCATTGGCGCCCGAGCGAATGACGTGCGGCGCCGTGACGAAATCGTCCATCGCGCGCTCGATGGCTTTCCTGTCGTCGAATGGGCAGAACACGACGAATTCGTCACCGCCCGTCCTCATGATGATGCGCGTCTCGCTGATGGTGCCGAACGATTTATCCGCGTCTTGCACGAATTTCTTGAGCGCCTCGTCGCCCGCGGCGTGGCCGTAGACGTCGTTTATGAGCTTGAAATTGTCGACGTCCATCTCTATGACCATCGCGCGCGCCTCGGGGCTCTGCTCCATGTGCCGCGCGACCGCGGCAAATCCGCCTTGACGATTGTACGCGCCCGTGAGCGGGTCGTACGACGACATCCTGTGCATCGCGCGCAGATGGTCCCTGCTCTTTATGCGCGTGACGAGGAACCGCGTGATGGTCGCGAGCAGCGGGCTCGCTTCGTTCAGCGTCTCAGCGGACGGATTGACGACGAGCGTCAGCCCGAGCGATTTCGCGCCCTTCACGAGATGCCCCGATATGATGTCACGCGCCTCGGGGATGGTCTCCTTTGTGCCGAGGCGCTTTAGCTCCTTGTTGACATTCGGGACGACGGCGACCGTCTCCGTGAGGAAATGGCTGTACGAGAGCTTCGCCCACGACATCGGCAGATGCTGATGCGTCTTCTTCGACGGCGCGATGCCCTCGCGCACCCACTCGTATGTGCAGCTTAAGGTCCCGTCGCCCATTTCCTCGAGTATCATGACCTTGTCGGCGCCGAGGAGCTGAGCCGTGCGCGAGATGATGATCTCTATGCCCCTCTCTGGGTTGCTCTCGTTGAGGCTCGCCTCGAGAATGTCGTTGACGGCGGACTCCTGATAGAGATAATGGTTGCGCTTCCTGTCCTGCTCCATGAATTTCCAGAGATTCGTCGCCATCTCGAAATGGCAGTCCTTGCCCTTCCACGGGATGAGCGCGTGGCGAATGATGTAGTCCCTGCCAAACTGCGGATTGTGGAACAGCCTCGTGAGAAATTTGTCATGCGTGAGCTTCGAGTACGGGCAATCGGGGCAGGGGTGGTCGCGGTTCATGAGCAGCTGGTAGCATTTCTTGCCGCTGTAGTCGTCGTACGGCCCCACGCCGACGTCCGCGCGCGTCGCCTTGTTCATGTAGAGGACATCGTAGTTCGCCATGTCTGTGATGAGGACGTTTTCCTCGGCGGAGTCGAGGAGCTCGAGCGGGAACACGACGCGGCTCCCCATGTACGCGGCCTCGCTGTAGTGGTGCTGCTCGGCCTCGTCGAGTCGCTCCGTGAGGATGTGGATGAGCTCGTCGAGGCTGTTTGCCTGCGAGCCGTACGCCATCGCGTGCTCGAGGTAGAGCGTCACGGGCATGCCGTCGACATCGTGGATGTCGTGAATGTCATTCGCGAGCCGCCTGAGCCGCACACGCGTCTCCTCCTCGTTCTCCGCCTTGACAATGGCCATGAACATGCCGTTGCCGATGTGGCCGAGCGACTCCTTGTACGTGTAGTTTTTTTGAATGGCGGCGACGACTTTGTCCATCAATAGCTTTTTCCGTCGCTCGTCGATTTTGCCGTATGATTTCTCGGGCGCAGGCACGTGCATGAGAATGGCGATGAAATCCTCGCCGCTCTTGTCGTAGTTCGCGAAGTACGACATGTACGCCATGATCATGCCGCGAAACGAGAGCGTGCCCGTCACGGGGTCCGTGAGCCCGAGCTTCCTGTCGTGCTCCTCGCGCGTCATGATGTTCTCGACGTCTTGGAAATATCCCAAGAGTCCCGCGACCTCATTGCCGTGGTAGAGCGGGAACTTGCTCGCGTATATCGTGTGCGGGCGCCCCTTCACGATGCAGCTGCCGCGCGCGAGCACGGATGGCACGCCCGTGCTCAGCACGTGTTCCTCTATGCCCTTGAATGGGTCGTTGTCGATGTGCCAGCCGAGCTCCTCATCCGTCTTGCCGAGGATTGTCGAGACGCTCGCCATGCCGTAGTGGCGCAGGAACGATTTGCTTGCGCCGAGGAAACGGCGATTTTTGTCCTTCCAGTAGAAATTGATGTCCTCAGAATCGTTCAGCGCGTTCATGATGGACTCAGACGAGAAAATCGACTCGCCGCCGATGCTTTCATTGCCATCCACCGAGTCCTTCGTGTAGAAATCGTTTATGAGCGGTATGAGGCGGCGATTGCCCGGGACACGCTCTATGTCGGAGTTCTTTATGCCGATGAGGATGTCGCCGTCGCCGACCAGGAGCGCATTGACCTCCATCCAGCGGAAACTGCCGTCCGCCTGTATGATGCGGAACATGTCCGTCGCGATGGAGTCGGGCGTCTCCCTCGCCGTGCGCGCGAGCTTCTCTATGCGCATGAACTCCTGAAACCTCGCCCTGTCGCCGTAATGGATGAACCTGCCGTAGTGGCGCCAGCTGTCGGCGGAGATACGGTCGCCCGGCCTGAAATCCGTGCGCGTCGTCGCGAATACTTCGATGTATTTGTCGCCGCTGTGGTAGAGATAGACGCCGTCATAGAGGCGCAGCATGTTGCGCAGGAGCGCGTCTATCTTGTTCGTGCTCTTGAAATCCTCATTGAAAGAAATATTGTAAAGCTTGTTTTGACCGTAGAATATGCCGTCAGCGCTGTAAATGACGCGCGCAACGCTCCTCAGATATTCGCTGCCCGAGACGAATACGAGCGTCTCCTCATTGCCTGACTTTGCCGCCTTTCTCACGAGGCTGAGGAGCTTAAGCGCGATGGAACCGCTCCTGTCCGTCAGCGTCTGGTGCAAGAAGCTCGGCGCATGGCCGAGATTTTTCCTGAGCGTGTCATTTTCCTGCATGATCGTGAGCGTGCCTAAAAGCGCGTCGAACCGAAACAGGCTGATAGGCTCGTCTGACGAGAGATTGACGAGGCCGAGCGCCTCATACGCGAGGCTTTCCTGCGCCGTCTCGTGCTCCATGCCCCTGTCCCTCAGGTGCTGGTTCAGCGCGTCGAGGCTCATCGGGCTGCCGTAGTAGTAGCCCTGTATCTTCTCGCAGCCGATGGTGCGCAGGAAATCAATCTGCTCCTCCGTCTCGACGCCCTCGGCGAGCGTGTGGATGCCGAGCTTCTTCGCGAGCACGACCGTCGCCTCTATGATGCTCTGCGAGTTCTCATTGAAATTCTTCATGAAATTCATGTCGAGCTTTATCTCATCGAAATGATAATTTTGCAGGACATTGAGAGAAGACTCGCCGCTGCCGAAATCGTCGAGCCAGCACTCATAGCCGGCATTCGAGAACTGCTCAAGCAGATTTCTCAGCTTCTCGGGGTCGCGCGATATGGACGACTCCGTCACCTCGACGCGGAAAATCTCGCGCGGCAGGCGGTAGCGCGCGACGACATGCTCGAGCACGGCGAACGGGTCCATCGTGTCGAAATCGACGCGCGAGAGATTGAAAGAAATCGGCAGCACATAAAGACCGCGGTCGAGTCGCTTGCGCTGTATGCGGCCGATGCGGTCTATGATATATGAGTCGAGCTTCGGTATGAGACGCGCTTCCTCGAGCACGGGGATGAAGACGCTCGGGAATATGAGCCCGCGCACGGGATCCTCCCACCGCGCGAGCGCCTCGAACCCGCAGAGCTTTCCCGTGAGCGTGCGCACGACAGGCTGGAAATACGGCTTTATGTGGCCGCGCCGCATGGCGTCATCGAAATGATTCAGCACGTAGACCTTGTCCTCGAGCGCGCGTCCCATCGCCTTGTCGTAGACGGCCCATGTGCGCTGAGCGTCGTCGTGGATGGAGTCGGCCGCGAGCTTCGCGAAATCGAAGGCATTCATGGGATATGAACTGTCCTTGAAATCGCTCTTGTCGAAAAGCACGAGGCCGGCCTTCAGCGCGATGGCAGCGCTGCCCGCCTTTTCCTGAAGCAGCTCGGCGCAGTCGATGATCGTCTTCTCGATGCCATCGCGCGGCGCGACGATGGCGAAATGATCCGCCGCGAAATGAGAAATGATGGCGCCCGTGAACTTGCTCACCAAAATCTCGGCGAGATCCTTCAAAAGCGCATCGCCCTTCTCGAGGCCGTATATCGAGTTGAACGCCTTGAAATTCGCGATATTGATATAAAGAGACGCGCGCGAGCCCTCGATGCCGCGCGCCTTGTCCTGACGCGCGAGTCGGGCAATCGTCTGATAAAAAGCGCCGCGCGAGAGTAATCCCGTGATGGGGCTCTCTCCGTCGCCCTCCGCCGTCATCACATGCGAGCGCAGGAGGAAAATCGACCAGACGGGGCCGAGCTCTGCGTCGTCCTGTTCCGATATGAGCGCCTCGATGTCAAACGTGCCGAGCGGGCTCACGCCGCGAAAATGAAAATGCGGCGCCGCGTCCCCCGTCGGATGATACACATTCGCGAGCGGCTCATAGTCCTCGGGCGCGACAAGCCTGCGCCACGTGCAGTCCGAGTGCTCCATCAGGTCAGACTCCGACGCACAGCCGAAAAGATGAATGAACTTCTCATTCGCGCATAAAATTTTCTCATCATCGTCGCGCGACACGATGCACGCGCATCCCGGGAAATACGATATATACTCTCGCGCGCTGCTTTTGCTGTTCATGATATATGCTCCTTCGAGCAAACTCTTAATAAATCACCATTATTTCATTTTATCCATCTAAAAAAATATTGTCAACAACGATTCATATTCATTCATCGCGTTGAAAACATTGACGAAATCGTATAGAATTTATCGTATGAATTTGCGCGAAAAGGAGCAAGCAAAATGAGCGAAAATAGCGAGACAAATGAAATGTTGGAGAAGTGCAGGGCGTGGGCGAAGGGCGACAAGACGATGACGGCGTACCACGACAACAGGTGGTGCAGGCCGTGCCACGACGACAATGAGCTTTTCGCGTGGCTGTGCCTCGAGGGACAGCAGGCGGGGCTTTCGTGGTCCGTCATCATGAAGCACGAGAAAGACATACGCGAGGCGTTCGGCGGATTTGACATCGGGCGCGTCGCCGCGTACGACGATGTGAAAAAAGCGAAGGTCATGAGCCACAAGGGCGTCATAAAAAACAAAAGCAAGATAGAATCGGCAGTGAAGAACGCGCGCGTCATCCTCAAAATGAAAGCGTCGGGCGAGTGGAAGAGCTTCGATGAATATATTTGGCACTTCACGGACGGGCGGCAAGTGATTCACCACCTGAGCGACCCGAGCGAGATGCCCGCAGAGAACGAGCTCTCGCGCGAGGTCGCGAAAGACATGAAAAAACGCGGCTTCACATTCGTCGGCCCCGTGATCATCTACTCATATCTTCAGGCCATCGGCGTCATAGACGACCACCTCGACGGCTGTCCCTGCAAAGCGAAAGAGAAAGAATGAGGATGAACTGCGTGCGTTAAATGCAAGACACTTTCAGCAAGCGGCAAATGCTAACCCTCTCCGCCCCCTGCGGGGGCACCTCCCCCAGAGTGGGAGGCATGCAGAGCCTCTATTGAACGATATGATAAATATTGAACGTCGGCTATTCATTTTACAGGCATACAAATTACGTAATTTCAATTACGGTGGAAACGTGCGATTGCACTTTTGCTAATGAATCAATTTAGCGTGGGTAAATAATCACAGCGTCTGTAACGCCAGCCTCCCACTTTGGGGGAGGTGCCGAGCGAATGCGAGGCGGAGAGGGTTACGAAAACCATTTTCTATGTTGTATTCTTTATATAAAAATATATAATCGAATTAAGGCGGTGATAGTATGTCTTTGAAATGGGACTCATTTTTCGAATGGAACTCATGGGATAACCCGATGTGGCAAACAGGTCCTTTGCATCAGCTTGCAAATATCAGGAAAATCTTTATTCTCCCCATCACAATCGTTGTAGGCGCAATATTTGCTTTGTTGCCAACAGCATTGATAGGCGGCGCGGGATTTTTGCTTTTTGGCATGCTCAATAAATTCGATATTGCGTTTACATTTGTCAAAATCGTCTACATCGCATTCACCATAATTTTTACCATATACGGCATGTATGTAGCTACAAGACAAATCCATCATGAAGATATTTAGGGATTCTGTTTTTCGATGATTATTTAAACATATTGTTCTAGCTCGTAAAATGTCAGATTGCCCAAAAAATCTAAAGACGTGAACGTAACAAAAGTCAGCTAAACGAGATAGTCGCGCACGCCGCGCACCTCACACCAACAAAAAATCCGACCGCGATTTTTCGCAGTCGGATTTTTGTATTCACGTTCTTTTCCCTTCATTCACTTTTTCATTTTATGAGCTTTTGCAGCACTTCGGCTAGGCGGGATGGCTCGAATGGCTTTGTGACGTAGTCGTTCATGCCGCTCGCCATGGCGCGCGCGACGTCGGCGTCGAATACGTCGGCGCTGAGGGCTATGATGGGCACCGTCCCTGCGTCGGGGTGCGATGAGTGGCGTATGGCCTCTGTCGCTTCGTAGCCGTTCATGGTCGGCATCTGTATGTCCATGAGTATGGCGTCGTATTTGGCGGGCGCGGACGACGCGAATTTCTCGTAGGCGATTTTGCCGTCTTCCGCCATTGTGACGACGAGCCCCATGTCCTCGAGGAGCGCTTTGGCGATTTCGCGGTTCATTTCGTTGTCCTCGGCGACGAGGACGCGGCGTCCCTTGAGGTCGGTCTTCTGCTGCGGCTGGTCGTCGGTTTTTTCATTTTCCTCGGCCTTCGCGAATGGTATGGTGATTTTGAATGACGTGCCGACGCCCGGCGTGCTGTCGACGGTGATGGAGCCGTGCATGAGCTGAATGAGATTTTTCACGATGCTCATGCCGAGGCCGCTGCCGCCGTATTTCTGGTGCGTGTCCTTGTTCGCCTGCTCAAAAGGCTTGTATAGTTTGTCGAGCTCTTCCTTCGTCATGCCGATGCCCGAGTCCGTTATCATGAACGTCGTGAGCACTTTGTCCTCGTTCATGCTCTGCTCGATGCCTAAGGTGATGGTGCCGCCCTCGGGCGTGAATTTCATGGAGTTCGAGAGGACGTTTACGAGTATCTGCCTGAGGTGCATGGCGTCGCCAATGAGGCAGGGGTAGGCGATGTCGCTGTATTTGTGCTTGAGCGTGACTTTCTTTTGCTCGGCCTGCCCGTGGAATATCGAGTAAATCTCGCGCGCGTTTTCGAGCAGATTGAACGGCCTGTCGGAGAGCGCGAGTTTCCCTTGGCCGATGGCGCTCATGTCGAGAATGTTGTTTATGAGTGAGAGCAGATGGTCAGCGGCGTAGAGGCTGTTTTTGAGAATGTGCTCGAGCTTGTCGTGGTCGACGTCGCCGCCGTTCGCCATGCGCAGATAGCCAATGATGGCGTTGAGCGGCGTCCTGATCTCGTGGCTCATGCTCGAGAGGAAATTGCCCTTCGCCTCGCCCGCCTTCTGCGCCGCCTCGAGCGCAATGTTGAGCGTCCGCTTGCTGCGCGCCTCTTTCTCCTGCTCCTCCGTGTTGTCGTAGCGGAAATAGATGTAGCGCGTCTTGCCGCTCGCCGTGATGTCGGTCGGCTGGAACAGCGCCATGAGGTAGCGTGTCTTGCCGTCCTTCGTCACCATGTGCTCTTGGCAGCGGTACGTGCGGCCTTCGCTGATGGCCTTGCGCATCTCCACGTGCCAGCGTCCGCCGACCTGCCAGAGCGCGCGCTCCTCGGGTATGAGCCTTCCGACGAAATCATCGGCGACCCATTTCTTTTTGTTGATGGCGACGCTGCCGTCGTCCGTCAGCGTGTAGTAAGTGGCGCTGCCCTCGTCGAGGTCAACGTAGGCGACGAGCTCGTTCGTCATGCAGGCGTAGCGCAGGAACCGCTCAAGCTCGATGCGGCGCTTGTTCATGCGCTCATACGCGAGGCGATATTTTGTCGTGTCGAAGAAAAATCCGACGATGCCGATATTCGCGCCGTCGGCGACGATGGCCGTCTCGCTGTACTGGCAATAGCGTGTGTGGCCGCCGACGATGGTCTGCGCCTCGTCGATGACGGTCGTGCCCATCGCGAGGATTTCTTCTTCGTTGCGTTTGAATTTTTCGGCATCGTTTATGATATTGAGGCTCTCCGTCGTCTTGCCGATGATGTCGCGGAGCTCGAGGCCGTAGTAGTCGAGAAATGAGCGATTGGCGCCGATGAACCGCCGCTCCGCGTCTTTCCAGAACACGCAGATGCCCGCCTTCTCAATGAGCGGGTGATTGAGCTGGTAAGACGCGACGAGCTTCGTGCTCTCGTCGCTGATGGGCATGAGGCCAATCGTGTCGCTGCCGACGATGTCCATGCTCACGGCGAGCGAGAGGTACGCGCTGTATGCGTCCGTGTCGGCGGAGAGCTGCATGCGCACCGTTGATGAGCCCGACGACGTGCGCAGGGTGAATTCGCGCAGGTCGCCGACGGATTTCAGATGAGAGATACATTCGCGCACGGGCGGATAGAGCTTGCTCGTCGGCTCGTTCAGCGCCGTCTCGAGCATGGCCTTCGAGTAGATGCCGAGGAGCGACGCCTGCAAGAGACACACGCTGTTGATGTACGGCACGGTCATGCGCCCCGTTTTTTTGTCGAGCAGCGTGATGCTCAGCGAGTGCGGCTCCTCGATTGCCTGCATGGGGAGGCCGTACGACTGCGCCGACGGGTCGAGCACGTTGATGAACTGCATTTTTTTGAAAATATCGATTTCCGCGCGTAGCTCGAACTCGATGCCATGTTGCTCAAGGTAAGTCGTCATGTCGTAGAACGGCAGCGTCGGCACGATGAAATCGCCCTGCCCCGCGCAGGCGCCGACTGCGCGCAGGAACGCCATCTGCTCATTCGTCGCGATGCCCTTCACGACGGTGAGGACGCCGAGGCGTTTGGCCATGTCGATGATGTTCGTGATGATGACGCGGCCTTTCGGCGTGTCGTTCGTGAGAAATCTCTCGCAGAGCTTTATATATGAGAAATCGAGGTCGCGCAGGTAATGGAGCGAGCCGTAGCTGATGCCGAAATCGTCGAGCAATATGTGAAATCCGTCGGCTTTGAGCTGCGGCAATAGGTCGCGCATCGTCTCCTCATTGGCGCGCACGGACGACTCCGTCACCTCGATGCCGATGTTCTTAGGCAATAGGCCGTGCTCGCGTACGATGGCGTTTATCTCGCTTCTGATGTTCGGCACGGCGAGCGCGTTGCACGAGAAATTCACGGTCAGCACGACGTAGGGGAGACCCGAGCGAATGCGCTCCGCCGCGACGCTAGAGACGCGGCGCAGCACGTAAAGGTCGAGAAGATGCGTGATGCCGCACTCCTCGAGCACGGGCACGAGCTCGTCAGGCATGAGCTCGACGCCTTTGTCGTTTTTCCAGCGCACGCGCGACTCTATGGCCACCACTTTGCGGCTCATCATGCCAATCATCGGCTGATAGAGCACGTCGATGGTGCCGCTTTTTATCGCGTCGAGAAATTTGTCGAGCACGAAATCTTTGATTTTCACGTAGGCGGCGATTTTCTCGCTGAAAAAGTGGCAGTGGACGATGTGATCCATGCGGTGCGCGAGCATCGTGCGGCGCGCCCTGTCGAGCGCCTTCATGATGTTGTCGCCGCTCACGCAGTCGTAGACGCCCGCACGGAGACCGTGCGCCTTGCCGTCCGACCACTCGTGGAGCCTTCTGTCCGCCTCGGCGACGCGCCCCGCGATGACGACGTGCGGCGCGAGCGTCAGCACCGCGAATTTGTCGTCGATGTAGCGGCAGACGAGGTCGTCCTGAAATATGTCGCGTAGGAGCTCCGCTGTTTCCTTAAGCGTCGCGTCGCCGAACTCGTAGCCGTGCAGGTCGTTCGTCGTGTGGAACCCGTAGAGGTCAACATAAATGACGGCGGGTGTCCTGCCCTTCGCGAGCCCTTCCTCGATGAGCTTCTCCGCCTTCAGACGGAAACTGTAAATATTCAGCAGCCCCGTCAGCTCGTCCGTGCGATGTCCCTCTTCTGCGATTTTTTTGTCGCTCTTGTTGATGAGTTCTGTGTCCATTTTGTAGCCTCATGTGCGTGATGAAATGATTCGGCGATGAAAAATTAAACTCCATTTCATTTTAAACTAGAATAAGCTGGATTTCAATAATGTAATGTACGGATGGATGAAGTGCCTAACCCTCTCCGCCTCGCATTCGCTCGCGCAAACATGCCACTGGCATGTTTGCCCCCCAGAGTGGGAGGCTGGCGTCACAGATTCTGTGATTATTTACACAAGCTGAATCGATGCATACATAAAAGAGCAAGACCTTCATACTAGCTGAATAATCGACTAACGAAAACGTAAATCATTTTATTCATTCGTCAAGTTTTAACGTAAAAGACCACGAACTTTGCCTCCCACTCTGGGGGAGGTGCCCCCGCAGGGGGCGGAGAGGGTCATGTTGTTGTAAAATCCGCAAATTATGATATGATTGCGATATAAGGAAGTGGTGGCGATGGGCGAGATGATTTCGCGGCTCATCAACAGAATATCGGGGAGCGCGAGCGAGAAGCGCTACAGGCGCATACTCGCGGTCGGCGACGTGCACGGATTTTTCAGCGCTTTCAATTTCGTGTATCACAAAATCGCGTTCGATCCCGCGCGAGACTTGCTCATTTTCCTCGGCGACTACACGGACAGGGGACGGCAGAGCTACGAGATGATGAACTGGGTCATGACGCATCGCGCGACGGAGAACATCGTGTTCCTGCGCGGCAATCATGAGCAGCTCATCTATGACGCTTTTCGCGGGCGCGATGCGGCGAAGCGCGCCGTGGACAAGACGACGTGGCTCGACAACGGCGGGCGCGAAACGATGAGTTCCCTCGCCTCATCGCTCGGCAAAGATAAAGCGACGGGATTTCTCACGCGATGGCTCGACTTCGTCTCAGAACTGCCGCTATATTATGAGCTCACGGCGGGCGGGCGTCACTTCGTGTTCTGCCATGCGGGCATCGACCCGCGTGAGCCGATGGAGCGCCAGACAAAGGATGCGCTTTTGTGGGACAGGACGTTTTTCAAGACGCCGTACCACGGGAGCTTCACCGTCGTCATCGGCCACACGCCCGTGCAGTACAGCAAAGCGCTCGGCTACAGCGACGCGATACATCCGCTCATCCTCGACGACGGCCACAAGATACTCCTCGACACAGGCGTATTCATGAGCAATGGGCACCTCTCATGCGTGGATGTGCTGAGTGGGAGGATGTACGAGAGCAATAGTTTGGATTGAGAAATTACGCGAAAAAATCTCTCGTCAAGACCATAGCTTCGATTAACGATAGCTGTAAGCCAAACCCTCTCCGCCCCCTGCGGGGGCACCTCCCCCAGAGTGGGAGGCATAGCGAAAGCGGCATTTTAAGATAGAATTTAAAGTGAACGATAGTCATTCACTTTAGATTGGATGAGGAATAAATGACTTTACGTTTTCGATGGCCTATTATTTTGTTAGCTTGAAGGATTTCGTACTGTTATGTGTCGATTTATAAACTAAAGTAAATAATCACAGACTCTGTAACGCCAGCCTCCCCAATGGGGGAGGTGCCGAGCGAATGCGAGGCGGAGAGGGTCATGCTATTCATCATTTATTCGGCAGTATCTCTATCCAGTAGCCGTCGGGGTCGCTGATGAAGTAGATGCCCATAGCGGGGTTTTCGTAGCAGATGCAGCCCATTTTTTTGTGATGCTCGTGCGCCGCGTCAAAGTCGTCGACGCCGAGCGCGAGGTGTATCTCGTTGTCGCCGAGGTTGTACGGCTCTTTGCGGTCATGGATGTACGTGAGCTCGAGCTCGTGCGGTGTGATGCCGCCGTCGGAGAGGTAGACGAGCGTAAAGCCTTCGCCTTCGAGCCGCCGCTTCTCTGTGAGGCCGAGCGCGTCTTTGTAGAATTTCAGCGATTTGCCTAAGTCGAGGACGTTGAGATTGTTGTGCAGGAAATGAAATTTCATGATGAATGAGCTCCTTTTGATTGCGCGATTAAGCGCGATGAAATTTGTGAAAGAAAATATTTTGTGAACAATTTGAGGAAATCATATCATAAAGCGCGCGTGATGTAAAAATTTCGCGAGCGAATAAATTTAGAGAAAAATTGAGCCGCGGCGAGGGTATCGCATGCGGCTTTTTCGTTGTATAATGATGATAAAATTCGTGAACAAGTACGAGCCTTCACTATACATCAGAAAGAGGTCAGGAATATGGCGAACGAGAAAATCATATTCATCAGCGAGGGAAGCTCGCTCATCATCCGCGCGCTGGAGCGTAATCTCGAGAAGAACGGCTGTGAGCTCATAAAATGCGCGCTCGATGTCGCCGACATAAACAGCCATCAGCAGGAGAGCAGCATATTCTTGCTTTATCTGAGCGGCGCGGAGGATGAGAAGACGGACGCGCTGATATATTTGAAGGATTTATGCACGGAGCGCGACAAGCTGCTCATCCTCATCGGCAATCCTGCGGACATAAAGTCTGTCGAGGAGTTCATCCCCGAGCCCATCATCTCGGCGTCTTTCGAGCGGCCTGTGAATGTGGATGCGCTGCTCGAGCGGCTCGCGTATCTGACGGACGTGAACGCGACGCAGGGCAGGCTCAAGCACATCCTTGTCGTCGATGACGATGAGACGTTCCTCAAGACGGTGAAAAGAATTGGCTGTCGCGCCAGTACCGCGTGACAATCGTGACGAGCGGCGCGCAGGCGATGATGTATGTCGCGGACAATAAGCCCGACCTCATACTCTTGGACTACGAGATGCCCGTGACGAGCGGCTCGAAGGTGCTCGAGATGCTCAGAAGCGAGCCAAAGACCGCCGACATACCCGTCATTTTCCTCACGGGCAAGGGCGACCGCGAAAGCGTCATGCAGGTGCTCTCGATGAAGCCTGCGGGCTACATATTGAAATCGTCGGGGCGCGACAAGCTCGTCGAGAGCGTGAAGGGATTTTTCGCGAAGCAGCTTTACGACAAGCTCCACGAATAAGGGCAAACAAAAGCGATGATAAATTTCTGTCGAATGATTTTGGCGTCTTTTATCATCGCTTTCTTTGAATATGTCTGAATTATGAATGAGGAGAACGGCTATGAAATGGAAACCAAAATGGCAGAGCATCGTCCTGCTCGTCGCGATTTTTGCGCTCGCGCGATATGCGTATCTTTTTTCACGGCGGAGGTGAGCGACCAAAATCCGATGAGGGTGGGATTCGTGTTGCCCGTCGAGAGGACGCAGAAGTCGTGGTACAGCGACACGTACGAGGGACTCGTCGCCGCCACGGATGAGATGGGCGCGACGCTCTATGTCGAGGAGCATGTGCCCGACTCGGTGGCGCAGGGCATGGACGCGATAGACAGGCTTCACGAAAAAGGCGTGAAAATCATCCTGTCCTCGCAGTATGGCTATGGTGGCCTTTTCCTTGAGGCCATGAGGAAATATCCCGACACGAATTTCTACACGGTCATGCCGTACCAGTACGGCGAGAAAATGAGCACGTTCTTCGTGCGCATCTATCAGCTCCGCTATTTGCAGGGCATGCTCGCGGGCATGAAGACGCGGACGAACCGCATCGGATTTGTGAGCTACGACAGGGAGCCCGACAACGTGCAGGAAATCAATGCGTTCGCGCTCGGCGTACGCCGCGTCAATCCTGCCGCCGAGGTGCTCGTCTCTTTCCAAAGGGCGAGCACGAGCACGGACGCCGCCGCTTGCTCGGTGACGGAGCGTATGATAAAAAGCGCGGGCGTCGATGTGGTAGCGTCGCACCGCGAGAATGACGCCGTGGCGGAGTACGCCATCGAAAACGGCGTCTATGCACTCGCAAGCTACGACGACATCGCAGACAGCCCACTGCTACTCAGTCGCCAGTCGATAAATTGGCAGCGCGTGTGGTCGTGGCTTCTCAAGGAGAACGCGCGAAAGTCCAATCCGCGCGCGTTTTATTGGTTCGATTTCATAGAGGCGGGCATGACGTTCGACGTCGTGTCGCCCGATGTCACGGACGAGGAGCGCGCGCTCATAGAAAGCGCCAAGCAGGATATTGAAAACGGATTTGACCCATTCTCTGGAAATATTCGCGACAACGAGGGCAATGTCCGTTGCCGCGAGGGCGAATTCATCAGCGATTTCCAGCTCAGGCAGGAGATAAACTGGCTCGTCGAGGGGGTGCGCGTCTATGAATAGCATTTTTCGTCGCCTTTGCACAGATGTGCAGTTTTGTCATAATCAGCGGCGCGTGATGCTGTTTCTCATCGCCATGCTCGTCGTCGTCTGCGTCATCGGCCACAGCATACAGGGACGCCTCGACCACATGCTGCACGAGTACATGGAGGATCAGCTCGAGCAGAGCGTCATGATGATGTCGCAGATGGACAACGACATGATAAATCACCGCCTCGCGTGGCTCGCGGACTGTGGCAAGCTGCTCGAGAAATACCCGGAGGAGCGGGACTTTATTATGGAGTCGCTCAAAAGGACCGCGGCAGGCGACGTCGGCGTGATGAAATTCGACGGCACGCACATATACGGCGACGACAGCGTGACGATTGAGGAATTTCCAGACATCAGGCGCGTGAGCCGTGGGCAGGCGCTGCTCGTCATAAACACAAGCGGCACAGCGTATCTCATCGCGGCGCCGCTTCGCGTGAACGACAATGGAAATGTCGATGCGGTGCTTTACTGCAAGGCGAACCCCAACAGCATCGTCTCGGAGCTCCTTGGAGCGAATGACATTGATTTCGCGACGTTTTGGCTCATGAGCCGCCACATGAACGTGATAGGTCGCCCAGATTTTTCGCGCGACGAGCACGGCAAGGAGCACTACGAGAGCCTCATGGCGAGTGGCCAGATAGAGTCGATGATGGAGCGCATGGACAGGCATGCCGTCATCGTGCGCGGCGACAACGCTGTGCACTCAAGGAACTTCATCGCGCTCGCAGAGATACGCCCAAATCTCTATCTCGTCGGCTATATCGAGAGCGACAAACTTCTCGAGCCCGTCGAGGACATCGCGAGATTTCTGCGAAACGGCTATGCGATGTTCGTGACGTTCGTCGTGGCGATGCTCATCTATATTTTCATTGTGGAAACGAAAATGCTGCTGAAGAGCCAAGAGAAGACGGAGGCGGCGCTCAAGGCAGCGGAGACGGCGAAGGCAAACGCCGTCGAGGCGAAGTGCCACGCCGAGGAGGCGCGGGCACAGGCATTGGACGCGAAATGCCGCGCTGAGGAAGCAAAGGCGCAGGCCGAGGAAGCGAACAAGGCGAAGAGCCTTTTCCTCTCGAACATGTCGCACGAGATACGCACGCCGATAAACGCGATCATCGGCATGGACGAGATGATACTCCGCGAGTCGAGCGACCGCACGATTGAGGGCTACGCGTCGGATTTGCGCGGCTCGGCGCTGCACCTTCTCGGGCTCGTCAATGACATTCTCGATTTCTCGAAGATAGAGGCGGGCAAGATTAACCTCGTGCCCGTCGAGTACGGCCTAGGCTCGATGCTCAACGACATCGTGAACATGATAGAGATACGCGCGAAGAACAAGAACCGGTCGCTCACGGTGAATGCCGACGCCGCGCTGCCGTCCGTGCTGTACGGCGACGAGGTGCGCATAAAACAGGTTGCCATGAATATTCTCACGAACGCCGTGAAATACACGCAGAAGAGCGGCGTGACGTTCTCCGTGTCGTTCAGGAAAATTTCTGATGAGAAAATCGCATTGCGATTCACCGTGAAGGACACGGGCATCGGCATAAAGCCCGAGGATTTGCCGAAGCTCGGGCAGGCGTTTCAGCGCATAGAGGAGGCGCGCAACGCGACGATAGAGGGCACGGGGCTCGGCATGAACATCACGCAGAGACTGCTCAACATGATGGGGAGCCACCTCGAGGTCGCGAGCGTCTACGGCGAGGGCTCGACATTCGCGTTCGAGGTCGAGCAGGACGTCGTCGATTGGCAGGGGCTCGGCGATTTTGAAAATCAAGTGCGCCGCCTCATCGTCTCGGACGCGGATGCGACGCTCATAAAGGCACCCGACGCGCATGTGCTCGTCGTCGACGACGTTGAGATGAATATAAAGGTGTTCCGCGGGCTTTTGAAGCGCACGGACATTCACGTTGACTCGGCGCTCTCGGGCGCGGTCTGCCTCGAGATGGTGAAAGCGAAATCGTACGACATGATTTTCCTCGACCACCGCATGCCAGAGATGGACGGCCTCGAGACGCTGAAGCGCATGAAATCGATGCACAGCCTCTGCGACGACGTCCCCGTCATCGCGCTCACGGCGAACGCCATATCGGGCGCGCGCGAGGAGTACATCGCGGCAGGATTTACCGACTACCTCACGAAGCCCATCGACAGCCACAAGCTCGAGCTCATGCTCAAAAAATATTTGCCGCCCGAGAAAGTGAGCGAAGTCGAGGCAGCGAAAGAAAAGCAGGACGGCGCCGCGCTCCCAGACGACACGCCCGCGTGGCTTAAGAATCAGAAGACGCTCGACGCCTCGAGCGGCATCACGAACTGCGGCTCGCTCGAAGACTACCTCGAGACGATGAAGCTTTTCGGCGAGGCGTACGAGGACAACGCCGCCGAGATAAAGAAATTCTTTGAAGAAGGCGACGTGAAGAACTACACGATACGCGTCCACGCGCTCAAGAGCTCCGCGCGCATCATCGGAGCGAATGAACTCTCAGCGCTCGCCGCCGCGCTCGAAAAAGCGGGCGACGACGGCAACACCGCGAAGATAAAAAGCGACACACCGAAACTTTTTGCGCTCTACAAAGCGTGCATCGACGCCATCAAGCCCGCGATGGACGACGGCGCTGGCAACAGCGGTGCAAATGAGGGCGCAAGCGGAAGCGTGGGCGGCGCTGACGCGAGCGCGGACGGCGCGCGAGGCGATGACAGAGCAGCCACCGCGAGCGCGAAAGCGAGCGGCGGCGTGGATGGCGGCAGCGGAGCGAAAGCGACGCTGTCGCCTGAGGAAATCGCGGAGGTGTACGACGCACTGAAGGAAATAGCATCATCGTTCGACTACGACAGCGTCACATTCGTCCTCGACGACCTCAAGGGCAAACAGCCGCCCGCCGACGAAAAAGCCCACTACAACGCCGTCATCAAAGCCGCCAAAAAGCCCGATTGGGAGACGCTGAAAAAGTTGCTCGAGGAAGGGGAATAAGGTGATGGCAAACCCTCTCCGCCTCGCATTCGCTCGGCACCTCCCCCAGAGTGGGAGGCTGGCGTTACAGATTCTGAGATTATTTACACTAGCTAAAGCGATTCACAAGCTAAAGTGATTCACTATTGAAAGCACAATTTTACATTTTCATCGTAATTGAGATTTTGTGGTTTGCATAACTTTAGAATGAAGGCTTGCCGTTAGCTCTTCACCATATTGTAAAGCATCGCTTTCGCTATGCCTCCCACTCTGGGGGAGGTGTCCCGTAGGGGCGGAGAGGGTCGTGCTTTTCAAATCGGCTAAATCCATCAAAAAAGGGGGCGGGCACATGACGCTGTTGCAGCTCAAATATATAGACGCCATCGCGCAATTCGGCTCGATTAGCCGTGCCGCGCGCCACATGTTCGTCTCGCAGCCGCGCATTACGAACGCGCTGCGTGAGCTCGAGGCGGAGATTGGGCAGACGCTGTTCATTCGCACGTCGCGCGGCATAAAGCTCACGGACGAGGGCGTTCATTTCCTCGGCTACGCGCGCCAAGTCATAGAGCAGATGCGGCTTTTGGAGGATCAATACAGGAACGTGAAGCCAAAGCGCAGTTTCTCGGTATCGACGCAGCATTACACGTTTGCTGCGCTCGCGTTCGTCGAGCTCGTCAAGCAGTACGGCGAGGATGAGTATGACTTCTCGCTTTTGGAGGAGCGCACGGCGAATGTCATCGAGAACGTGCGCAACATGAAAAGCGAGATTGGCCTTCTTTACATGAGCCAGTTCAATGAAGCGGTGCTCCAAAAGATTTTCCGCGAGAATCACTTGCGTTTCACGCCGCTGTTCACCGTGCGCCCGCATGTGTTTCTTTTTCATGCGCACCCGCTCGCGGCAAAGGAGCGCATCACGCTCGACGATTTGGATGATTATCCGTGCATCACGTTCGACCAAGGCGAGGAAAACGCGTTTTATTTTTCGGAGGAAGCGCTCAGCGTCCGCACACTGAAAAAGCGCATTCGCGTCACGGATCGCGCGGCTGTCGCGAATTTTCTCATGGACCTCGGCGCGTACATCATCACGTCGGGCGTGCTGCCGTCGTTTCTGCACGGCCCCGATGTCGTATCGCGCCCGCTCGTGACGGATGAGCACATGACCGTCGGCATCATTCGCCACGCTGACCGCCTGCCGTCGGAGCTCGGCATCGCATTCGAGAGCGCGCTCAAGAAAATGGCGTCGGACATAGCGACCGTCGATGAGCAGGACGGCCTCGACAGCGTCATCAGCAGCACGTTGCGCGGCGACAATGTGCAGAGCAAAGAGAGCGACGATTAGACAGATATAATATAAATATTATGGCTAGAGATAATTTCTTCGTATTTCTCATGAATTAAATAACGTGCTACAATGCGTCTCAATAGGTGAGGCGCTTTTTTATTGAGGAAACACTAATTAAATCTGGACGAACAGCTTTGATTATTGTTTCATCGATGCTTACAAAAATTTATGGGAGTGATTATCATGAAGAAAAACATCATCGCCGCACTCGCTTTAATCGTCGCGCTGAGTGTGATGGTCATGGGCTGTGGCGGCAGCGAGGGCGAGAAGAAGAGCGACGCGAAGCAGGACAAGGTCTACAAGGTCGGCGTCTGCGCGGGGCCGTACGGGCCGATGTTCCGCGAGGGGATATTGCCCGCGCTCGAGAAGAAGGGCTACAAGGTGGAGCTCGTCGAGTTCTCCGACTACGTTCAGCCGAACACATCGCTCGCTGAGGGCGAAATCGACGCGAGCCTGTTCCAGAACCAAGTGTTCCTCGAGAATTCGAACAAGAACCTCGGGCTCGACCTCAAGTGGGTCGCCGAGGTGCCGACAGCGCCGATAAACATTTATTCGAACAAATACAAGAGCGTCGACGAGATACCGGACGGCGGCGTCATCGCCATTCCAAACGACAACACGAACATTCACCGCTCGCTCAAGGTGCTCGAGCAGGGCCACTACATAAAGCTGCGCGATGGTCTCGACACGACGCAGGTCAATCCGCAGACGGACATCGCCGAGAATCCGAAGCATTTTCAGATAAAGGAAGTAAACGCGGAACTGTTGCCGAGCATGCTCGACAGCGTTGACGCGGCCATCATCAACGGCAATTACGCCGTCGGCGCGGGGCTCAACCTTGCGGACGCGATTTTCTTCGAGAAAATCCCCGACCGCTATTACAACACGATCACGGTGCGCAAGGAGGATGTCGATGCGCCGTTCACGAAGGACATCGTGGCGGCCATCCACTCCGACGAGTTCCGCAAGGTCATCGAGGACAAATCGAAACAGTTCTACGCGTTCGCGCGGCCCGCGAGCTACAGCGACTGAGGTGAGGACACGTGATTACGTTTAATGATGTGAGCGTGAGCTTCGAGGATGCGGGCGAGGCGCGGACTGTCGACGCCGTGCGCCACGTGTCGCTTCACGTGCCGCGCGGCTCTGTCTACGGCATCGTCGGCGGCAGCGGCGCGGGCAAAAGCACGCTGCTGCGCACGATAAATGGGCTCCAGCCCGTATCGTCGGGCGATGTCGTCGTCGATGGTCAGTCGGTGCCGTCGCTTGGACGCGGCGAGCTCCGCGAGCTACGAAAAGAAATCGGCATGATATTTCAGCATTTCAATCTCGCCGAGAGCCGCACGGTCGGCGACAACATCGCGTTCATGCTCGAGGCGGCGGGCTGGGAGTCGTCGGCAATCGACAAGCGCATCGATGAGCTCCTCGCGTACGTGAATATGTCCGAGAAGCGAGGCGCGTACCCTGGGCGGCTGTCGGGCGGACAAAAGCAGCGCGTCGCCATTGCCCGCGCGCTCGCGAACAACACGAAGATACTGCTCTGTGATGAACCGACGTCGGCGCTTGACGCGGAGACGACGGCCTCGGTGCTCGAGCTATTGAAGAAGGTCAATCGTGATTTCGGTGTCACGATCGTGCTCATCACGCACGAGATGGAAGTCATAAAAGCGATTGCCGACGAGGTGCTCGTCATGAATCACGGCGAGGCAGTGGAGTCGGGGCATGTGTACGACGTGCTGACGTCGCCAAAGTCCGAATTCACGCAGAAGCTTCTCGCACACACGCAGAACTACCACATACCCGACGACGTATGGCAGAGCATCACGGGCGAGATCGTGCGCATATCATACCACGGCGGCAGCGCTGTCGAGCCTGTCATCACGGACACGGCGACGAAATACGGCATCGGCATGAACATCCTGCATGGCCGCATCGAGTACATTGCATCGCGCCCTGTCGGCGTGCTGTACGTGAACATGATTGGAAATGGCGACGCGGTCGAGGCGGCAAAGGCGGAGCTATCAGCGCGCACGGCGAAAATAGAGGTGATAAAGCATGACAGGTAATATATCGGGATTTTCAGCGCTCATCGAGAAAGCGATGGTGCAGACGTGCTACATGACGGCGGCGTCGCTCGTGTGCTCCGTCGTGCTCGGCGGCGCGCTCGGGCTCATGATGTACCTCACGGCGGAGCCGCTCTTCTACCGAAACAGGGCGCTCAATCAGCTCATGAGTGCCGTCGTCAATATCATTCGCTCGCTGCCGTTTCTGATACTGATGATATTCGTCCTGCCGCTCTCGAAATTCATCGTCGGCACGAAAATCGGCCCCGATGCCGTCATCGTGCCGCTCACGATATGGGCGACCGCATTCTTCGCGCGGCTCGCTGAGGCGTCGTTCGCGGCGGTGAGCCACGGCGTCATCGAGGCGTACGTAGCCTCGGGCGCATCGACGTTGCGCGTCGTCGTGAAGATACTCCTCCCAGAGGCGCGCATTGCGCTTTTGAAGAACATCACCGTCACGCTCATCTCCGTCATCGGCTCCTCGGCAATGGCGGGACTCGTCGGCGGCGGCGGGCTCGGCGACCTCGCCTATCGCTACGGCTATCAGCAGTACAGGACAGACATCATGCTCGCCTGCGTCGTCATCCTCATCATCATGGTGCAGCTCATACAGCTCCTCGGCGACGGCATCGTTGCGAGGATAAAGAAGAAGCAGTGAGGGGATGCGAAACGACCCTCTCCGCCTCGCATTCGCTCGCGCAAACATGCCACTGGCATATTTGCCCCCCATTGGGGAGGCTGGCGTTACAGATGCTGAGATTATTTACATAGGCTGAATCGATTCACACATGAAAGTGTGCGAGGACTTCACATTAGCTAAACTACCAACTTATGAAGTCGTAACGTCTTATATTCATTCGTTGGATTCTAGCGTGCAAAGTCTCTCATTCTATGCCTCCCACTCTGGGGGAGGTGCCCCGCAGGGGCGGAGAGGGTTGGCAGCGAGCGAAAGTGACGCAAAACTTTCACACATCATTTTTTTTGAAAGGAAGACCGAGTATGTCTATATGCAAAGTAGAAACAGAGAATAAAATTGCCATTGTCACGATAGACCGCCCGCCCGCGAACGCGACGAACCGCGCGGCGTACAACGATATACGTGACACGTTCTATGCGCTCGACAGGCGTGACGACATAAAGGCGGTCATACTGACGGGTGCGGGCAAGATTTTCATGGCGGGCAACGAGCTCGGTGAGTTCAAATATTTCATGACGCCCGCCGAGTGTACGGAGTACTATGACACGATTCGCAACGCGTATCTCGCCGTGAAGAACTGCCGCCTGCCCGTCATCGGCGCAATCAACGGCGCGGCGGCGGGCGCGGGGCTCGCTTTCGCGGGCTGCTGCGATGTGCTCGTCGCGGTCGAGCATGCGAAGTTCATGCTGTCGGAGATAAAGGTCGGCATCATCGGCGCGGACGGCTTTGCGTCGCTGCTCGTCCCCGAGAAGGTGCTCAGATACATGGCGTTCTCGGGCAATCCCATCACGGCGGAGGAAATTGCGGCGTGGGGCGGCATCCTGAAGGTCGTGCCGCGCGGTGAGCTGCTCGCTGAGGCGAAAAAAATAGCGGGCGAATTCACGCAGAACGCGCGCCGCTCGCTGATACTTTGGAAGGAATGCCTCAATAAAAATTATGAGCACAATCTCGCAGAAAAATTCGCGAACAATCTGCAATCAACGATTGATTATCAGCCGTACCACGATTTTCGCGAGGCATCGGCGGCGTTCTCCGAGAAGCGCTCGCCCGAATACGACGAGAAATAGCTCATGAGATTTTCGTGACATTGAAAGGAAGAGATTATTATGGCGGAAAATGAAAAATATAGAAAATATTGGAACGCGCAAATCGAAACGATGGAGCGCGACGTGCTCGAGGAGCTTCAGCTGTCACTTTTGAAAAGCGAAGTGCGTTTCGCGTACGACAATGCGCCGTATTATAAAAGGAGCTTCGACAAGGCGGGCGTGAGCCCAGACGATATAAAATCGCTCAGCGACCTCGCGCGGCTGCCATTCATCAACAAGCATACGGAGCGCGAGACGCAAGGTGTTGGCTCGTTTCTCGGCGAGCTCGCGGCAGTTCCCGAGGAGGACGTCGTGTTCGTCTCGACGTCGAGCGGCTCGACGGGCGTGCCGACGATGAGCCCGTTCACGCGCGGCGATTTCGACAAATTCACGGACACGGTCAGCCGCATGTTTTGGCAGGCGGGCATGCGCCCGAGCGACCGCTATCTCCACGCGCTGAATTTCTCGCTGTACATCGGCGGGCCGGACGTGCTCGGCGCGCAGAACCTCGGCGCGCTCTCGATTTGGGGCGGCACGCTGCCGAGTGACAGGCTGCTGTTCGTCATTCAGACGTACAAGCCAGGCTTCATCTACACGAGCCCGTCGTACGCGTGGTACCTCGGCGAGACGGCGCTCAAAAAAGGCATTGACCCGAAATCGCTCTCGATACGAAAAATTTTCACGGGCGGCGAGCCGGGCGCATCGATAGAGGCGACGCGCGAGACGATAGAAAAACTCTGGGGCGCGGAGCTCTACGATTTCTACGGGCTGTCGGACATATTCGGGCCGTGCGCCGCCATGTGCGAGCAGCATGACGGGCTCCATCTCGCGGAGGATCAGATACTCGTCGAGACAGTGGACCCCGCGACGGGCGAGCGCATCCCCGACGGCGAGCAGGGCGAGCTCGTATTCACGACGCTGCAGAAACGCGCGCGTCCGATGATACGGTTCCGCTCGGGCGACATCGGGCGATTTGTCAAAGAGCCGTGCGCGTGCGGCAGGACGCATGGCCGCATATACATCCACGGGCGCAAGGACGACATGTTCATCGTCTCCGCCGTCAACGTGTTCCCGAGTGACGTCGAGGCCGTGCTGCACGGCGTCGGCGGCCTCACGAGCGAGTACCGCATCCACGTCTACGACGAAAACTACACGAGCAAATACGCTGTCGAAGTCGAAAAAATCGAAGACGAATCAGACGAGTCCGTCGCTGAGCGCGTCGAAAAGGCGCTGCGCGCGAGGATTGGCGTCCGCCCTGCGAAAGTTACCGTCCTCAAAGCGGGCGAGCTCGACACTCGCTCCGAGCACAAAGCCAAGAGACTCATCGACGACCGCAAAGGTCACTGAAAAGCCCATATAATCACTTCCTATATATTTAGGGGCAAGGTGCAAAAGCCTTGCCTCATTTTTTTGCTGAAAATCATGTTGCGCGTGAGCGGTATATTCGCAGTTATCATATTGACGGAATGAAATTTAAGCGATTTTATGGTATCATATTATGGTTGCACGGAGACAAGTGCATGAAAAATCGAATGGAACTGATTTCAAATAATATTGGATGATGATAAATGAAGAAAAAATTATTGACGCGCGGCGAATGGTCGCTTGAGCAGATATTTTCATGGCAAAATCTCCTCGGGGTGTTCGTGGTGATGGCCATTATGGTTATTGTGTGCACGAACGACCACCGAGAGGCCGAATGGTATGTCATAGGCGCGGGCATCGGATTTTTCATCGTCGCGGGCTGGAGCATGTTTTGGAGCATGATTGCGTTCTCGATTGTCGCGGGCGCCATCGTCGCGGCGCTCCCGTTCCTCGCGCCGCTCGCGTTTATATTGATGATTGGGCTTTTCATCTGGCGCATAAAGTTCATCATCAGCAACTGGCGCGCCGTGATTGCGGGCTTCGTCGTGTACGGGTTTTGCTACACGCTCGTGGAGAAGGGGCTGAGGCCGTTTGACAAAATTTTGCAGACAATAGCACACATCGCAGACCCCGTGGCAGGATTTGTGAGCCGCCTCATCGGCATGAATTTCGGACTCTTGCGCGTGTGCATCATGACGGCGCTCATCGCGTGCCTCTGTGCCTGCGTGTTTCAGCTAATGATGTATTTCCTTTACAGGAGCGGCTACTCGTCGGGCAGCGCGTTCGGCATCATGGGCAGCATTCCGCTCGTCATCATCGCGCTCGCGTTGCCGTTCCTCAAAGTCGCGGCGCTCGATGGCATGTTTGACGCGGGGCACATGGGCGGCGACTTCATGCACGACGGCGCGTTCGCACACGATGGCGCGGTGCACGATGCGATGGCACACGACGCGTATGTGAGGGCGCCGGGCTATCACCACGTCAGCGCGTACGACAGGGTGGCTCCCGACGGGCATGTCGAGCACGTGGATGGCTATCTGAGGTCGAACCCCGATGGCATCCTCGAAAACAATCTCTCGTACCACGGCAATGGCGCCCATCACGCGCCGATGGACACATACGCGGGCGGCGCTCATGATGCGCACGTGACGATAGACGTGCCGTATGTGGGCGCAACATACGCGCCCAAGAGAGACGTCACGGATATGATTACCGCGAGCATGGGACGCCACCTCATCACATCGATAATCCTTTTCTTCGCAGGCCTCAGCGTCTTGACGGCGGTGTGGCTCTACCTCTACTACGGCACGATAAAGCCGTGGATTTTCTGAAATGAAAGAAGCTCTCGTCACGAATGGCGGCGAGAGCTTTGATGGGCGCTGTGTTTTGCGCAAATATGTTATTTGAAATATATTGGATTGTTCCATAGGCTTCATTTAATGGTATAATATTTGCAGTGACGTATATTTTCGCGATGTGGTTGATTGACGAAAGCGTAATACGTGGTATAATAAAAACAGAAGGGCGCACCGGTAAACGGTCAGCCCCGTAACTTAAAGCGCTTGAGATTAGCCGCCGTCAGCCGCGAAACTGTAGGGCGGCTTTTCTCATGCTTTGATGGTGAAAATAATTAAAAACATCAGCACTAAGAACGTTTAGGAAACGCTGATTATTTCAGCAGTCGTCTTGACGGATCTTTTTCCGCCTAGCTGCGTCGATGCTCATCAGCGTAGCACCACTACGCTTCTTCGCCTCTCCTTGCTATGCGAAAAAATCTCTCGTCAATACTCCTGCTTCAATTAATCAGCGTTTCCTTAAAAATCATATAGCGTCATAGGCCTTTGCCCCCTTTCAGGGGCTGAGAATTGACCGCCTACCGTTAGGCACGCACCTTCCGCATTGG
>OMWN01000079.1 GCA_900314765.1 uncultured Selenomonadales bacterium
CAAACCGTCCTCAATCCGCGAATATTGCGGCTTGAGGAACTGTAGATGTTAAATTGTTACCCACACTTATGGGTGAAGAGCCGAAAAATGGCGATGAGAACGTTGAGCTGAATGCTCAGAGTTAATAAATGATAAAAATAAGGAGGGCTTTTTATGGTTAAGTATACTTATTACGGACATGCATGCTTTCTTCTGGACGATGGCAAGTACAAGGTGCTGTGCGATCCGTTTCTGACGGGCAATCCGAAGGCCGCGATAAGGGCGGAGGACGTGGAGTGCGACTATATACTCGTCTCGCATGCGCATGGCGATCACATCGGCGACGCGGCGGCCATCGCAAAGCGCACGGGCGCGATGATCGTGGCTATCCCCGAGGTCATCGGCGTATGTGAGTCTCAGTGCGCGGGGCTCAAGAGCCACGCCATGAATCTCGGCGGCTCCGTGGCGCTGCCGTTTGGCAAGGTGCGCATGACGCTCGCGCTCCACAGCACGGGCGTCGCGGGCGGCATCGCGGCAGGATTTGTGATTCACATCGGCGACAAATGCGTATATTTCGCGGGCGACACGTCGCTTTTCTCCGACATGAAGCTCATCGGCAGGAAGGACAGGATCGACTACGCGCTGCTCCCGATAGGCGACAATTTCACGATGGGGCTCGAGGATGCGGCTCTCGCGGCGCAGTATCTCAACGCGTCGAACGTCATTCCAATTCACTATGACACATGGCCCGTCATAGAGCAGGACGTCAATCGCTACAAGCAGCTCACGGAAGAGACGACGCGCGCGAGCGTGCACATCGTAAAGCCGGGCGAGACGATAGAGCTCGCATGAGCGATGAAATCAAAAATGGCGACGCGCGCGAAAAGCTCATAGCAGTCATCGGTCCCACGGCCGTGGGAAAGACTGCGCTGTCAATGGAGCTCGCCCGCATATACGACACCGAAATCATCTCGGGCGACTCGATGCTCGTCTATCGAGGCTTCGACATTGGCACGGCAAAGCCGACGGCTGATGAACGCGCGAGGGTGCACCATGAGCTCATAGACATCCTCGCGCCAGAGGAACATTTCAGCGTGAGCGATTTTCAGAAGCGCGCGGGTGCGCTCATCAAAAGCGCAAATGAGCGCGGCAAAATTCCTATCCTCGCGGGCGGCACGGGTCTCTATGTCAAGGCGCTGCTAGAAGGCTACGAGCTCAATGAGCAGCCGGGCGATGAGGCGTACAGGATGAGCCTCGAGGTGCTCGCGCGTGAGCATGGCAAGGCGTACGTTCATGACATGCTCGCGAAGGTGGACCCGAAGACGGCCGCGCGGCTTCACGTCAATGATTTTCGGCGCGTCGTGAGAGCGCTCGAAGTTTATCACCTCGGTCAAGAGAAAATCTCGACGTCGCGCGAGAGCGACGGTGTGTCGTCGCCGCTCATCTACGACGCCTTCGTGATTGGCCTGCGTCGCGAGCGCGCGCTTCTATATGAGCGCATCGAGCGGCGCGTCGACATGATGATGGCGGCAGGACTCGAGCGCGAGGTGCGCGAGCTCATGCGCACGGGTGTTAGGCGCGATGCGCCAGCGATGCGTGGCATTGGCTACAGGGAGATGGCGGCGTATATCGACGGAGAGATGACGCTCGACGAGGCCGTGTCAGAGATAAAGAAATCGACGCGCCATTTCGCGAAGCGCCAGTTCACGTGGTATCGCAAGATGCCGTATATTCATTGGTACGACGTGGATGGCGTCGATCTTCAGTTGCTTTTGGCGCGTGTCACGAATGATTTGCGGGCAGCATTTCCCTAATTTATTTTAAAATTTTTGATTTATTAGCAGGAATTATCATCATAAAAATAGAATATATACTTATGAATGTCACAAAGTATTTTACCGCGAGAAAATCGCAAAAGGAGAGAGTAAAATGGCGGCAAAGGTTATTAATCTGCAAGACAGTTTTCTCAATCAGGCGCGCAAGGAGAACGTCGGCGTCATCATTCATCTGGTGAACGGCTTTCAGCTGAAGGGCAATGTGCGCGGCTTTGATAATTTCACCGTGCTCTTGGAGGCAGCGGGAAAGCAGCAAATGGTATATAAGCACGCCATCTCGACAGTGACGCCGATGAAGCCGCTCTCGTCTATGACGAAGGACGGGGAGAAGTCAGAGGCGGAGACGGCCACAAAGACAGAGTAACGGCGTCAGCAAATAAAAATATGGCCGCGTCTTTTTGGGGCGCGGCTTTTTCTTTGGAGGGCAATATGAGGAAAAGAGGATTTGA
This sequence comes from uncultured Selenomonadales bacterium, assembly GCA_900314765.1. GTDB lineage: Bacteria > Bacillota > Negativicutes > Selenomonadales > Selenomonadaceae > RUG024. The sequence continues at coordinate 2,264 of OMWN01000079.1, forward strand.
AGTCGTATCGAAATATGAGGGCAAGGGCATAAACATCCCGACGCGGCACACGGCAGCGAGCGCGGGCTACGACATGGAGGCGGCGGAGGAGACGGTGCTCGCGCCGCATCGCGTGACGATTGTGCCGACGGGGCTCAAGGCGTACATGCAGCCGGACGAATATCTCGCGCTTCACGTGCGCTCGGGCTTTTCCATCAAGAACATGGTCTCGTGCGTCAACGACGAGGGCGTCATCGATGCCGACTACTACAACAGCAGCGCGAATGAGGGACATATCATGGTGGCGCTCATGAATTTCGGCGACGAGCCCGTGAAGGTGGACAAAGGCATGAGGATAGCGCAGGGCATTTTCCATCGCTACTTGACCGTCGACGGCGACGAGGCGGGCGAGGGCGAGAAAAGAGCGGGCGGCATGGGCTCGACGGGTCTAAAATAAAGTGCTTAAATAAATTGTTTTTCTCATTCGTTTCATGTATAATGAAAAATGATACGCTGATATATTTGTGTTTATTTTTAGAATTAATTTTCACAAATGTGGATATAATAGATAGATGTAAATTGAAGCACATGAAACGCATGGGAGGAAGACACTGATGGTTGGTGGTACCCTTAGGGCTGCGCGTGAGAAGCTGGGCCTGACGGTTGAAGATATAGCAAATGAGACGAGCATACGTGCCGCGTATATAGAGGCCATCGAAAAGAGCGACAATGACAGTCTGCCGAGCGAGGTCTATGTCAAAGGATTTATCAGGAACTACGCGGAGATGCTTCATCTTGACGGCGATGCGCTCGCGCGCGAATATCATGAGGAAATACACGGCGCTGACGAGCCGCCAGCGCCGGAGGTGAAGCCCGTGGCAGACGCGTCGCGTGGGCCGTTCTCGTCCGGCTCTGATTTCCATGAGCGCGTTGAGAAATCGCACCGCACGCAAAACCTCATCATCGTCGCGGCAGTCATCGTGATTGCTTTTGTCGGCGCAATTTATTATTTCTTCGGCGATGGCGGCGCACTCGCGCCGAAGCAGGAGGCGGCGAAGCCGCAGACGACTGTCACGACCAGCAGCAACAATGGCAAAAATAACAATAATAACGTGCAGAACACGACGCCTGCGCAGAATGCCGCGAGCAATAATGCGAGCAGCAAAAATAACGGCGCGGCAAACAATGCGACTGCCAATGTTTCGAGCAATGCGGCGAACGGCTTAGGCAACACGCAGGCGACGGCGCAGGCAGCCGCCGCGGGGCCAGTGCAGGTGTCGGCGCATTTCACGGGGCGTTGCTGGGTCGAGATCGTCTCGGACGGTGATGTCGTGTTTGAGGGCACGGTCGAGAGCGGCAAGACGATGAACTGGAGCGGCAAAGAGCGCATCACGATGACGGCGGGCAACGCGGGCGCCGTCGACGTGACGTATAATGGCAAAAATCTCGGCAAACTCGGCAAAGAGGGCGACGTCATCGAGAAACGCTTCACGAAGGACAAGGCAGAGGACGTCAAGTGATGGGCGATTTTCTGCCGATGACGCGGGCGGACATGAAGGCGCGCGGCTGGGATGAGCTCGATTTCATATTCGTGTCGGGCGACGCGTATGTCGACCACCCAAGCTTCGGCCCTGCCATCATCACGCGACTCTTAGAGTCACATGGCTATCGCGTCGGCATCATCGCTCAGCCCGATTGGCGCCGCGATGATGATTTTCGTGCGCTCGGCAAGCCGCGCCTCGGCTTTCTCGTGTCGAGCGGCAACATGGACTCGATGCTCGCGAAGTACACGGCGGCGAAGCGCATTCGCCATGTCGATGACTATTCGCCGGGCGGGCGCGCAGGTCTTCGCCCAGAGCGCGCCGTCATCGTCTACGCGAAAAAGCTGCGCGCAATTTATCCCGACGTGCCCATCATCATCGGCGGCATAGAGGCGAGCCTCAGACGATTTGTCCACTACGACTATTGGAGCGACAGGCTCCGCCCTTCGGTGCTCGTGGACAGCGGCGCGGACCTTTTGATTTACGGCATGGGCGAGCGCGCGATGATAGAGGTTGCGGCAGACCTTCATCGCGGCGTTGACATAAAAAATATACAGGACGTGCATGGCACGTGCTACGTCGTGCCGAATTACGATTACACATACGATTATGTTGCGCTGCCGACGATGGACGAAATCTTGGGTGACAAGATGAAATTCGCCGAGGCGTACAAACTCGAGTATCTCGAGCAGGACGCCATACGCGGAAGGCGGCTCGTGCAGATGAACGGCAGTGCTCTCGTCGTGCAGAACCCGCCCGCCATGATGCTCACGGAGGCGGAGATGGACGAGGTGTATGACCTGCCATATACGCGGACGTATCATCCGAGGTACGAGGCGGCGGGCGGCATTCCCGCGCTCAAAGAAGTCGAGTTCGGCATCATCAGTCACCGCGGCTGTTTCGGCGGCTGTAATTTTTGCGCCATCGTGTCGCATCAAGGGCGCATCGTGCAGCGGCGCAGTCATGAGTCGATACTGCGCGAGGCAAAAATCATCACGCAGCAACCCAGCTTCAAAGGATATATACACGACGTCGGGGGGCCGACGGCGAATTTCAGGCGCACGTCATGCGACGGCCAGCTGAAGCGCGGCACGTGCCGTGGCAAGGAATGTCTGTCGCCTGCGCCATGCCGTCAGCTCATCGCGGACCACAGTGACTACATAAAGCTGTTGCGCGAGGTGCGGGCGGTGCCCGGCGTGAAAAAGGTGTTTGTGCGTTCGGGCATACGATTTGATTATTTGATGGCGGCGCATGACGCGAAAGAATTTTTGCGCGAGCTCTGCGAAAACCACGTGAGCGGGCAGCTCAAAATCGCGCCGGAGCATATTTCTGACCGTGTGACGCGGCTCATGGGCAAATCGAACCGCGAAACATATATGAAATTTGTGCGTGAATTCAATAAGATGAATGAAAAGCTTCACAAGAAGCAATATCTTGTGCCGTATTTCATGTCGAGCCACCCGGGTGCGACGATTGACGACGCCATAGAGCTCGCGGAGTTCATTCATGAGCTCGGCTATCACCCGCAGCAGGTGCAGGACTTCATTCCGACGCCGGGGACGATTTCGACGGCGATGTACTACACGGGCGTCAATCCATTGACAGGGGAAAAGGTCTTTGTCGCGCGGAGGCCCGAGGAAAAAAGAGCACAGCGCGCATTGATGCAGTATTGGCTGCCAAAAAATTACGATATCGTATGCGATGCACTCGTGAAAGCGCACAGGCAGGATTTGATTGGCTACGGCAGGAAATGTCTGATTCGCCCACGGAAAACGGAAACGAGCGCGAAGGATAAGCGCGTGAAAATGAAAGTGCAAAATCAGAGAAAGAATGAGCCAGCGAGAAATGCGAAACGTGGGAAAACGCTAAGGAAACGCTGATTAGAAGTAGAAATATTTTTAAAATAAAGTGAAATGAAGGGAAAGCAATGCGTTGTCCATATTGCAAGAAGGAAGACAGCAGGGTCATAGACTCGCGGTCCGCTGATGACGGTAACTCCATACGCAGAAGGCGCGAGTGCACATCGTGCGGCAGGCGCTTCACGACGTATGAGGTCGTCGAGAAGACGCCGCTCATGGTCATAAAAAATGATGGCCGCCGCGTCGTGTTTGACCGCAACAACCTGCTCAAGGGGCTCATTCGTTCGTGCGACAAGCGCGACATACCGACGGAGCGCATCGTGGCGCTCGCCGACGAGATAGAGCGCGAGCTCAGGAACACGATGGAGCGCGAGGTCACGACGAAGCATATCGGTGAGCTCGTCATGGAGAGACTGAAAAATTTCGATGAGGTTGCGTATATCAGATTTGCCTCCGTGTACCGCAAATTTGCCGACATAAGCATGTTCAAGGAGGAGCTCGAGGAGCTTCTTCGCGAAAAAAGGGAAAACAAATAAGGAGCGTTAATTTGTCCTGGAAACTGGTCACCGAGCTAAAAAATACGTTGGCTCGCGAAAAGGGATATTATCTTTACGCCGCGGGCGCGCGGAGAAGGATGGCACTCGCATATCCGAACAGCTATCGCGTCGGGATGAGCAATCTCGGCTTTCATATCATATATGACATCATGAACCGCCGTATGGATACTGCCTGCGAGCGGTTCTTTTTGCCTGAGCGGGCAAGCCGTGCCGAGCACTTGCGGACGAATACGCCGCTCATGAGCCTCGAGACGCAGACATTTCTTTCTGATTTTCCGCTCATAGGGTTTGATATTTCATTTGAAATGGATTATTTCAATATCCTCGACATGCTGAGCCTCGGCAAAGTCAAGGTAAAGGCCGCAGAGCGCGGCGACGGCGACCCTATCGTCATCGCGGGCGGGCCGTGCGCCACGTTCAATCCCGAGCCGCTGTCGCCGTTCATCGACGCATTCATCATCGGCGAGGGCGAGGAGACGATGATGCGCTTCATGGATGCATTCTATGCGGCGCAGGACGAGGGCGTCGGGCGGCGTGAGCTCCTCATGAGGCTCGCGCACGTCGATGGTGTCTATGTGCCGTCGCTCTACGATGTGAGCTATCATGACGATGGCACGATAAAATCGATAGAGCCGAAAGACGGCGCGCCATCATCCATAAAGCGACAGTGGGTGAAGAACCTTGATGAATACCCCGCGCATACCATCGTCGTGACGGACGACGCGGAGTTTGACATGTATCTCATCGAGACAGCGCGCGGCTGTGGCAGGCATTGCCGCTTCTGCATGGCGGGGTACTGCTATCGCCGCCCGCGCAACAGGTCTCTCGATGTGCTGCGCGCTGAGCTCCGCGATGCCAAAAAATATCATAAGCGCATCGGGCTCATGGGTGCGGCGATTTCCGACTATCCCGAGATAGACGATCTCTGCCGCTCCATCACGGGCGAGGACATGACGATGTCGGTCGCGTCGTTTCGCGCGGACTCCGTGACAGAGACGCTCGTCGAGTCGCTCGTGGGGAGCGGCATGAAGACGCTGACGCTCGCGCCGGAAGCGGGGAGTGCGCGCATGCGCGCCGTCATAAACAAAGGCATAGAGGAAGAGCATCTTTTTCACACGATGGATCTCGGCATGGCGGCGGGCATCAGACGCTACCGTCTCTACATCATGATTGGGCTGCCGTATGAGACGGAGAACGACATACTGGCGGTCGCAGACCTCGCGCGGCGGCTCAAGGACTACGTCGGCAAAAACGGGATGCTGACGCTCTCGGTAAATCCGTTCATTCCAAAGCCGTTCACGCCGTTTCAATGGTTGCCGATGGAGCAGAAAAAGACGATAGAGCATGATTTCAAATTGCTCAAAAGCGGGCTGAAAGGCGAGAAGGGCGTCGAAATACTCATGGAACCGATACGCTCGTCATACATTCAGGGCGTGCTCGCGCGCGGCGACAGGCGCGTCGGTGAGGCACTTTACGCGGCGCATGTGAGCGGCGGCGCGAAGTCTTTCAGGCGCACGATGAAGGAGCGCGGGCTCGACCCGTCGTTTTATCTTTACCGCGAGCGCGAGGACGATGAGATTTTCCCGTGGGAAATGCTCGACATGCTCGTCACGCGCAAATACCTCTTCAACGAGCTCGTAAAGGCGAAAAAAGGCGAAGCCACGATAAAATGTTTCGATAACTGCCATCGTTGTGGAGTTTGCTAGAATTATAGTTTTGTGCTTTCCCCGAGGCGATGCCAGTCCAAAGTAACTTAGCGATTTCTTACAGGCTCTTAAGCCAGCTCCGAAACGGCGTGTTCTCGCTTTTGCCGTGAGGAGCTGGCACTAGAGCCTGTTGAAATTGCGCAGTGGATGAGGACTGGCATCGCCAAGTCACATTTCCTATACTTTTGCAAATTCATAAATTATCCCGAAAGGACTGGTGAGGCATCTTTGTTTTACATAAAGCATCATAAGAATGATATATGGACGGGGCATTTTTCCATGTTCCCAGAGAGCGTCGCGACGTGTGCCGTGTCTACGCGGCTCGGCGGTGTGAGCGCGGCGCCATACGCGTCGCTCAATCTCGCGCTGCATGTCGGCGACGATGCGGCGGCAGTGCGCGAAAATCGCAATAGATTTTGCGCGGCGCTCGGACTCGATGCGCGCGCCATCGTGACGCCCGAGCAAGTGCACGGCGATGTCATCTATCAAGCGAAACGCGAGGACGCAGGACGCGGCAGCATGTCGTACGACGACGCGATAAAGGGCACCGACGCGCTCATGACGAATGAGTCGGGCTTGCCGCTCATGCTCTGCTACGCCGACTGCACGCCCATCGTGATGCTCGACCCCGTTCATCACGCCGCGGCCGTGGCGCACGGCGGGTGGAAGGGCACGGTGAGTCTCATCGCGGCGAAGACCATCGCGGCGATGGGCGAGGCGTACGGCACGCGCCCCGAGGATGTGCTCGTCGGCATTGGTCCCGCCATTGGCCCGTGCTGCTACGAAGTGGGCAACGACGTGGCGGCGCGATTTGACGACGTGTTCGCTGACGACGCGAAGAAAATAGTAAGCGTGGTGAACGGCAAAAAGCACGTGAACCTGTGGGCCGCGAATAAAGCGCAGCTCGTGAAGGCGGGCGTCCTGCCTGAGCATATAGACGCGGCCGATGTCTGTACGTCGTGCAATCACGAGCTTTTCTATTCGTACCGCGCGGAGAGTGGCAAGACGGGACGCATAGCATCAATCATAGCGTTGAAATAAAATAAGGTGTGAAAGATTTTGTGATAAATGGCTAGTGAAATTCTGTGCTTTGTCCGCCCCCTGAGGGGCGGGGGACCGCCGTAAGCGGTGGTGGGGTGACAGAATGAAGTGTCATTACACACAAAATTGGTGTATTTCAATAGGAGGAATAAACGATGATAGCGGAAAAACTCAAAACAGTGCTCGAAAACATAGAGGCGGCGAAGACGAAGCGCACAGGCGACGACAATCCGAAGGATGCGGCGGTGACGCTCGTCGCCGTCACGAAGAATCACGATGTCGAGGCGATGCGCGAGGCCATAGACGCGGGCGTCACGATTGTCGGCGAGAACCGCGTGCAGGAGGCTGTGAAGAAGCACGAGACGCTCGAGCGCGATGTCTCGTGGCACCTCATTGGCCATCTGCAAACGAATAAGGTAAAGCAAGCCGTCCGCCTTTTTGACCTCATTCATTCCATTGACAGCGAGCATCTTTTGACGGCAGTCGACGAGGCCGCGGGCAAAATCCACAAAGTGCAGGACATACTCATTCAAGTCAACCTTGCGAAAGAGGACTCAAAGTTCGGCATTTATCAAGAGGATTTGCCATTTCTCATCAAAAAAGCGGACGCGATGAAGAATGTTCACCTCGTCGGACTCATGTGTATCGCGCCAAATTATGAGAACGTGGAGGAGTGTCATCCGCTGTTCCACAAGATGCACGACATCTTCGAGGGACTCAAGATGCTGCCGCTCATGAATTCGGAGATGAAATATCTCTCGATGGGCATGACGCACGATTACGAGATTGCTGTCGCCGAGGGAGCGAATATTGTCCGCGTGGGAACGGCAATTTTTGGTCCAAGGCAATACTAATTATCATCCCCTTGCAATTTATGTCAAAAATGAGTATTATATTATCATGTTTGACAATATAGATGATTTTTTTGACGTGGACAATCGGGATTTTACAGCCCTAAATCTACTGTGCAAGGAAATCCATCCATCTTATGTAAACGGGGGCGTTCATATTGAAAAAGGGTGAGAGCGGATTTTTCCTCGTTCGCGAGGAGATTCTTCCTGAGGCAATCAAGAAGACGATCAAGGTAAAGGAGCTTTTGAAGCGCGGCGAGGCGCGCACAATCAATGAGGCCGTGAGCCGCATGGATTTGAGCCGCAGCGCGTACTACAAATACAAGGACTATGTATTCCCGTTCTATGAGGCGAGCAAAAACAAAATCGTGACGCTGACATTCCTGCTCGACCACAAGAAGGGTGTGCTCTCGGACGTACTCACGACGATTGCGCACGACTCCGGCAGTGTGCTCACCATCAATCAGGGCATACCGCTTCAGGGCGTCGCGAATGTCACTATTTCCATTGAGACAATCAATCTCTCCGTCGACCTTGAGGCGCTCTTGGACAAGCTGCGCATGATTGACGGCGTGAAGCGGCTCGACGTTTTGGGACAGGTGTGAGACAAATAAAGGATAAATCATGGGCAAAACGATCAGAATAGGTCTTTTGGGCTTCGGCACGGTTGGCTCAGGCGTCGCTCGCGTGCTGCGTGAGAATGCGCATGAGATAGAGAAGAAGGTGGGAGCGCCCGTCGAGATAAAGTCGGTCCTCGTGCGCGACACGAAGAAAAAGCGTCAGTACATGGAAGGGCTTCACGCGACTGACAGCATCGACGAGATAATAAACGACAAGGAAATCGATATTGTCGTCGAGCTGATGGGCGGCATGAGCCCTGCGCATGACTACATGATATGCGCGCTGAAGGCGGGAAAGCATGTCGTCACCGCGAATAAGGATGTGTTGGCGGAGTCGGCGCGCGACATTTTCGATACGGCGAAGGAGCATCATGTCGAGTTCATGTTCGAGGCGAGCGTCGGCGGTGGCATCCCCATCATCACGCCGCTAAAGGAGTGCCTCACGGCCAATCGCATCTCCGAGGTCGTCGGCATCGTGAACGGCACGACGAACTATATGCTGACGAAGATGACGGAGTGCGGCGCGAGCTACGACGCCGTGCTGAAGGAAGCGCAGGAAAAAGGCTACGCCGAGGCGAATCCGTCGGCGGATGTCGAGGGCCTCGATGCGGCGCGCAAAGCCGCGATACTCGCGTCGCTCGCGTTCAATACGCGCGTGTCGCTTGAAAATGTCGCGGTCGAGGGCATCACGCATATCACGCCAGAGGACATCGACTACGCCACGCAGCTCGGCTACGTCATAAAGCTCCTCGCCATCGCGCGAGACACGCCGGAGAACGGCGTGGACGTGAGAGTTCATCCGGCGTTCTTGCCAAAGGAGCATCCACTCGCCTCCGTCAATGGTGTTTACAACGCGATTTACGTCAAGGGCAACGCCATCGGCGAGGCGATGTTCTACGGGCAGGGGGCGGGGTCGCTCCCGACGGCGTCGGCCGTCATCGCGGACATCGTCTCCGTGTCGCGCGACATTGAGCGCGGCATATTCAGAGGCATTGGCTGCACGTGCTTTGAGACGAAGAAGTTCTGCCCTGTCGCAAAGACGGAGTCCGACTACTATATTCGCTTGCTCGTCGCCGATGAGCCCGGCGTGCTCGGCAAGATTGCGACGACATTTGGCGACCAGGGCGTGAGCCTGAAGTCCGTCATACAGACGCGCGTCGTCGATGACAACGCGGAAATCGTCGTCATAACGCATCATGTGAAGCATGAGCGCATCGACAAGGCGGAGCGCGCGCTGACGGATTTGCCCGTCGTGACGAAAATCAGCAATGTCATACGCGTCGAGAGGACGGTGGTATGATGACATCGGAAAGCAAAAAGAAAATGCCTCATTTCGGACGCACTGTGAAGGTGCGCGTGCCGGGCACGAGCGCGAACTGCGGTGCAGGATTTGACACGCTCGGGCTCGCCTGCACGATTTACAATGAACTCGAGCTCACGCTGAATGATAACAGCGAGCTCATCATAGAAAATTTCGGCGACGGCGCCGATGATATACCGAAAGATGAGAGCAACATGGTCTGGCAGGCCATCAAGACGACGCTGAAAAAAGCCGAGGTGGACAGTGACGAGATAGGCGGCCATCTGCGCATGTGGAGCGAGGTGCCGCTGTCGCGTGGGCTTGGCAGCAGCGCGACGGCTATCGTGGCTGGCATAAAGGCCGCGAATGAGCTCATGGATGGCCGCTTTAGTGACAGCGATATGCTTCAGATTGCGACGGGCATAGAGGGACATCCTGACAATGTCGCGCCCGCCATCTACGGCGGCTTCACGGTGAGCGTCGTGACGGACGGCGTGGCGGAGACGATGGCGTTCATGCCGCGCTTTGACATGCACCTCGTCGTGGCGGTGCCGGACTTCCCGCTTTCGACGAAGGCCGCGCGCGATGCGTTGCCAAAGATGGTGCCGCTCAAAGATGCGGTGTTCAATGTCGGCCATGCCGCCATGCTCGTCGGCGCGCTCGCGAGCGGCGACGACAGGTTCCTGCATCACGCGTTTGAGGACGCGCTTCATCAGCCGTACAGGGCGAAGCTGATACCAGGCATGAGCGACGTCTTTGATGCGGCGAAGAAAGCAGGCGCGCTCGGCGCGACAATCAGCGGCGCGGGCTCGAGCCTCATCGCCTATACGCTCGAAAATGAGCGCGCGGTCGGCGATGCCATGCTCGAGGCATTCGCTCGAAACGGCGTAAACGCGAAAGTGCTGTATCTCGAAGTGGACAGGCACGGCGCTCACGTCGTGAACGAATAAAATAAAATCCATTTTTACGACTTCTGTTGAGACTCTAATGAAATCGTGAAAATGGATTTTTTTATGAAAAATTTTCGTTTGTCGTGTCATCGCAAAGCCGTGAAGATTTGTTATAGCCTTTTTCATGTTTTTGATGTATACTCATTATTGTTAAATTTTTTATTTATAAGTGAGGTATATATTCATGGAAAAAACTCTTGTACTTGTAAAACCAGACGCATTCAAAGCTCATCACACGGGCGACATCATCAAAATCTATGAGCAGAATGGGCTCTCCCTTCTCGCCATGCGCATGATGAAGATGACGCCGGAAGTCGCTGCGAAGCATTATGCTGAGCACATCGGCCGCCCATACTATGCTGAGCTCGAGACGTTCATGACGTCTGGCCCAATCGTCGCAATGGTCCTCGCGGGCGAGGGCGCAATCCAGAAGGTTCGCGACCTCAACGGCAAGACGGACCCGAAGGAAGCAGCCGAGGGCACAATCCGCAAGCTCTACGCCGCAAGCAAGGGCGAGAACGCCGTTCATGCGTCCGACAGCCCAGAGAGCGCGGCTCGCGAGATTCATATTTTCTTCAACGAGACGGAAATTTTCGACTGATAAAACTTCAAGACAAATTTCGAGACAAATTTCAAAACAATCTATGTGAATTGAGGTGCATACAGCATGGGCGTTTACACAAAAACGGGTGACAAGGGACAGACGAGCCTCTACTCCGGCGAGCGCGTTGACAAAGATTCTCTTCGTGTCGAGACGTACGGTACGATTGATGAGATGAACTCTGCGCTCGGCATGGCGAGAGCTTTTTGCGAGAATGAGGAAGTCAAGGGACTCATTCTTATGCTGCAGAAGGATGTATCGCTTTTCATGGCGGACCTCGCCAGCATCGGCAAGGAGCCATACATCAATCAGACGCATATCGAGGACATCGAGCACGAGATTGACCGCATTGAGGGTATCGTCGGGCCGCTCGCGTGCTTCCTCGTGCCGGGTGACACGAAAGGCGGAGCGATGCTTGACCTCGCGCGTACGATTGCGAGACGCGCTGAGCGCCAGATGCTCAGGCTCGCCAAGAGCGGCGAGGAGGTCCACGAGTCGGATCGCCTCTACATCAATCGCCTCTCCGACTATTGCTTCATGCTGATGCGCTACGAAGAGCATAAAGACTAATGAATAGCCCCGCGGCTTTTGTCGCGGGGCTTCTTTGTGTTATAATGCTGATGGGAGTGATGGACATGCCATCAGATATTGGCAAGACAATCATGATATTTGGGCTTTTGCTTGTGGTGGTCGGGGCGGTCATTCATTTCGGAGGCAGGATATTGCCGCTCGGTCATCTGCCAGGCGACATATTCATCGGCGGCGAGCATGGCTCGTTTTATTTCCCCGTCGTCAGCTGCATCGTCATCAGCATCGTGCTGAGTGTGCTCGCAAATATTTTCATGCGCTGACGGCGGCAGACAATATTATATGATGATTTACTTCGTTTGACTTTCGGCGATGTGCGAATTGCGCATCGCTTTTTTATTTTGCGAATAAACTGCGAGTTCAGTTTTTCCGTTGTGAACTCATGGTGAAGTGATTTTTCTGCGCGGCTATCATATAATTTCAAAAAACAGAATAGAGGGTGATTGCGTGATTTTTTATGATTTGCGTATTGGTTACAAATGCGAAGCAGAAAAGGACGCGGAAAAAAAGCATGCGCGCGGCAGGGAGCATGAGCATGACCACATGGAGCGCGACATAAGAAGCGTGAATGAGGCAATCAATGGTCGCCGCTCTGAAAAATGTGATTTCTACGCGTATGCGTATGACGCGACGGAGTCGGCGGTGTCGTTTGCGTATGGCTATGAGCCGAAGAAGATGGCGCGCGATGGCGCCATAAAGAAAATCACGGACGCGCTGTCGAGGGAGTTCAAAAAGGCGGAGTACAGCGTCGCCTCTTTTGATGAGATTACGGCTGAGAGATTTTCGGATTTGCTCGCGCTCATGGAGGAGCGAGACATGGCGCCTTTCCGCAGCCATCGCGTGAGCCGCATGCTCGACATGGATTATTTTGATGCGTCGTCGTTCAGCGTGAGCGAGGAGACGATGGACGAGGCGCCGCTCTCGCGCGAGGAGGCCATCGTCGAGGCGCGTCGGCTGATGTGCGACGACTCGATGACGGAGGAGCTCGAGCGCATCTACTCCGATGAGAATGTCCACGAATTTTTTGGTCATCCCGTCCATTACAGGATCGTGTGCGGCCATCGCGAGACGGGGCTTCTCATGGCGAAGCTCATCATCAGGGCGCTGTATACGAACGGCAGGCTCATCGGCACGAGGCTGTCGCGCATATACGACATCGAGGAAGGCTTCTACGATGAGGACACGGAAACGGTTTTCGAGAAATCGTCGGGCGCCTCTTTGATGATTGAGCTTCAGGGCACGCCGGGCGAGCATGGCAATTTCGCGTCGAGCTACGAAGGCATCATTAATCTTTTTTCCAATTTAATAAAGAAAACGAGCGACTACACGCTGTTCTTTCTCGTGGAGAACACGGAGCAGCCGGGCTTTGGTCCAGCGTTCTGCGAGAAAATAAACGACACCGTGAATTTCATAGAGCTCAGAGAGGGCGGCGGCTCGCGCGACGAGGCAACGGCCTATCTGAAAAAGCTTATTGGCAAATCGAAGATGGCAAGCCTCGGCGACGAAGGCGCGGAGAAATATCTGCCGCAAGGCAGGAAAACGTATCGCCCGTATGAGGTCTATGAGGCGTACGAGGCATGGGAACGCGACGCGCTGCGCGAGAGAGCGTACAAGGCGTATCGAAAAATCGAGCTCGTGAAGCCGAAGAAAAAGGATGAGAGGAGCAAGCCGTATGAGAGGCTTCAGAAAATGGTCGGCCTCACGGAAGTGAAGAGCATAATCGACAGCATCGTCGCGACGAGCAAAGTTGACAAGCTCCGTGAAAAGCTTGGCGTGGACTGCGAGCCTAAGTCACTGCACATGGTGTTCACGGGCAACCCGGGCAGCGCGAAGACGACGGTCGCGCGTCTGCTCGGAAAAATACTGAGGGATGAGGGCGTTCTCGAGAGTGGCAGATTTGTCGAGTGTGGCCGTCAGGACCTCATAGCGAAGTACGTTGGCTGGACGGCGAAGGCGGTCGAGAGAAAATTTCGTGAGGCAATGGGCGGCGTGCTCTTCATCGATGAGGCGTACTCGCTCGTCGATGACAGTCACTCATTCGGCGACGAGGCCATAAACACCATCGTGCAGCAGATGGAAAACATGCGCGGCAAGGTCGCAGTCATATTCGCGGGCTATCCCGGCAAGATGAAGGAATTTCTGAGCAAAAATGAAGGCTTGAGGAGCCGCATCGCCTTCCATGTAAATTTCCCCGACTACACGGCTGATGAGATGACAGAAATTTTGAAGCTACTCGCCAACGAAAGAGAATATGAAATGGACGACGAGGCCGCGCAGAAATGTCACGAAATTTTTGCGCAGGCAGTGCATCAAAAAGATTTTGGCAACGGCCGATTTGCGAGAAATCTTCTTGAGCGTGCGGTCATGAGGCAGTCAAAGCGCATCAGCGAGATGAACAATGCAAAGAGCCTCGCGAGGGCGGACCTCATGAGGCTTACGGCGGACGATTTCGAAATCACCGCGCCGATGAAGACAGTCAAAAAGAATAAAATTGGATTCGCTGTTGAATGATTTTGCGGCCAGCCTTCGGGCTGGTCATTTTTTATGGAAATAATTTGAGCAACGAGAGCAAAATTTACGTCAAAAATCAAATTTTAATTTTGTAAGACTATAGTCCAATTTTTTAGTAAAGTTGCCATCAAATTGTCAGATAATGAAGAGGTTTTGTTTACAAATGGGAAGTTTTTGAATAAAAAGCAGGACTTTAGTCTAAATTTTTATGTCCAAAATTTGATGATGAAACACGCGGGCGCGTGTACATGAGAAACGGCGAAAAATAAGTGTTGACAACGATTTTTGCGAGTGCTAATATATAGAAGTGCCGCACGACGGGACGAGAATGCTCAAAGCCTTATGTGACGCGGCATGTGGGGACTTAGGCACTTGGGAGTGACAGATTTGACGCTTGAAAATTTATCTAAGATGCACCACGTTGCAGGCATGAAGCAAGTGAAAAAAGTGATTGCCCGCGGCGACGCAGCTTGTGTTTTCATAGCAGATGACGCTGATGAGGCAGTGACAGAGGAAATGAAGTCGCTGTGCCAGTCAAATGATGTCGAAACGGTCGAAAACGTCACGATGGCAGAAATCGGAAGGGCGTCAGGCATCGATGTCGGCTCAGCGGTTGCAGCGGTATTAAAGTCCTGAATCACCTAGTTAAAAATCTTTGCTTCATATCATATAGGGTGTGGGCGAGGGTTTTAATAAATCATGAATAATCGATGTGAAGGAAGGAGGTGTAGGTTTTGCCTACAATCAACCAGTTGGTTCGCAAAAGCAGAAAGTCTATCGTGGAGAAGTCAACGGCTCCTGCGCTCAAGAATTGCCCGCAGAAGCGTGGCGTTTGCACTCGCGTCTACACGACGACCCCAAAGAAGCCAAACTCGGCTCTCCGCAAGGTAGCTCGTGTCCGCTTGACGAATAGCATTGAGGTTACGGCTTATATCCCAGGCATTGGCCACAATCTTCAGGAGCACAGTGTTGTCCTGATCCGTGGCGGCCGCGTGAAGGATCTGCCAGGTGTCCGCTATCATATCATTCGCGGCTCACTCGATACGGCAGGCGTTCAGGATCGTGGTCATGCACGTTCGAAGTACGGCGCAAAGCGCCCTAAGAAGAAATAATTGGGAATAAGCTAGGAGGGATTTCGGTGCCAAGAAAAGGTTCAGTACCGAAGCGCGATGTACTGCCAGATCCAGTATATCACGACAAAATCGTTACGAAATTCATAAATAAAGTGATGCTCTCCGGCAAGAAGAGCGTCGCACAGCGCGTCGTTTATGACGCTTTCGAGACAATCCGCTCGAAGACGGGCAAGGATCCTCTTGAGGTCTTTCAGACGGCTCTCAAGAATGTCATGCCAGTGCTCGAAGTCCGTGCTCGCCGCGTCGGCGGTGCGAACTATCAGGTGCCGGTCGAGGTTCGCCCTGACCGCCGCATGACGCTCGGCATTCGCTGGATTGTCAACTACGCTCGTCTCCGCAGTGAGAAGACGATGGACGCAAGGCTTTCGGGCGAGCTCATGGATGCCGCGAACAACATGGGCGCATCTGTGAAGAAAAAGGAAGACACGCATAAGATGGCTGAGGCAAACAAGGCTTTTGCTCATTATCGCTGGTAATCAGCGGGCACGTCCCGCTGCGGCGTGAATGCGGCAAGGGATGATGCCTTTGCGGTTTAGAAGATTTTTAGAGAAACAAGGAGAGAAAAGATAGTGGGCAGAGAGTTTTCACTCGAAAAAACTCGTAATATTGGTATCATGGCACACATCGATGCCGGCAAGACGACGACCACTGAGCGCATTCTCTTTTACACGGGCGTCAACCACAAAATCGGCGAGGTTCATGATGGAGCCGCGACGATGGACTGGATGGCACAGGAGCAGGAGCGCGGCATAACGATTACGTCCGCTGCGACGACCTGCCACTGGAAGGGCTATCGCATCAACATCATTGATACGCCAGGCCACGTGGACTTTACTGTTGAAGTCGAGAGATCGCTCCGCGTGCTCGACGGTGCCATCGCGGTGCTCACGGCACGCGGCGGCGTCGAGCCACAGACCGAGACGGTCTGGCGCCAGGCAGAGAACTACCACGTTCCTCGCATGGCGTATGTCAACAAGATGGACGCCACGGGCGCAGATTTCTTCAACGTCCTCAAGATGATGAAGGAGCGCCTCAATGCAAATCCTGTTGCAGTCCAGATCCCAATCGGCGTCGAGGACACGTTCGTCGGCGTTGTCGACCTCATAAAGATGGATGCCATCATTTATGAAGATGATCTCGGAAAGGTCAGCGACGAGGTTGCCATACCTGATGACCTCAAAGATGTTGCTGAGGAGTATCATGAGAAGCTCCTCGAGGCTGTCGCTGAGTCCGACGATGAGCTCATGGAGAAATATCTCGGCGGCGAGGAGCTGACCGAGGAGGAGATAAAGAAGGCCATCCGCAAGGCGACAATCGCCTGCAAGATGTGCCCTGTCACCTGCGGCTCGTCCTACAAGAACAAGGGCGTACAGCCAATGATCGACGCTGTCGTCGACTACATGCCGTCGCCAGTCGATATTCCGCCAATCAAGGGCGTCAACCCTGAGACGGGTGAGGAAGATCACAGGCCGTCGAGCGACTCCGAGCCGTTCTCGGCGCTTGCGTTCAAGATCATGGCTGACCCGTATGTCGGCAAGCTCGCGTTCTTCCGCGTATACTCGGGCACGCTCGATGCGGGTTCTTATGTGTACAACTCGACGAAGAACAAGAAGGAGCGCCTCGGCCGTATCCTTCAGATGCATGCAAATCATCGCGCTGAGATTCAGAAGGTTTACAGCGGCGACATCGCTGCGGCCGTCGGCCTCAAAGACACGACGACGGGCGACACGCTCTGCGATGAGGAGCATCCAATCATCCTCGAGTCGATGGTGTTCCCAGACCCAGTTATCTCGGTCGCTGTCGAGCCAAAGACGAAGGACGATCAGGAGAAGATGGCAATCGCTCTCCAGCGTCTCGCTGAGGAAGACCCGACGTTCCGCGTTCGCACGGACGCTGAAACGGGCCAGACGATCATCAGCGGCATGGGCGAGCTTCATCTTGAAATCATCGTCGACAGAATGCTGCGCGAGTTCAAGGTCGACTGCGAAGTCGGCAATCCGCAGGTTGCTTACCGCGAGACCATCAGAAAGACGGTCGAGGCGGAAGGCAAGTTCGTCCGTCAGACGGGCGGCCATGGCCAGTACGGTCATTGCTGGCTGCGTCTCGAGCCGCAGGAAGCCGGTCAGGGCTTCGCGTTCGAGAACAAAGTCGTCGGCGGCGCGATACCGAAGGAATTCATCAACCCAATCGAGGCAGGCGTCAAAGAAGCAATGGAGACCGGCGTTGTCGCTGGGTACCCGATGGTCGACATCAAGGCTACCGTCTACGACGGCTCCTACCATGAAGTTGACTCCTCGGAAATGGCGTTCAAGATTGCGGGCTCGATGGCTTTCAAGGCGGGCGCAGAGAAAGCAAACCCGGTTCTGCTCGAGCCTTATGTCAAGGTCGAGGTCACGGTGCCGGAGGACTACATGGGCGATGTCATCGGCGATCTCAATTCTCGCCGTGGCCGCATAGAGGGCATGGAGCCGAGAAACGGACTTCAGGTCATCGATGCGATGGTTCCGCTCGGGGAAATGTTCGGATACGCAACGGATCTTCGCTCGAAGACGCAGGGCCGTGGAACTTATTCCATGGAGGTCGCGTACTACGACGAGGTTCCTAAGAATATATCAGATGCCATTGTGGCAAAGAACAAAGGCGAATAAGGGAGGAAAATTAAGAAATGGCTAAACAGAAATTTGACAGAAGCAAACCGCATGTCAACATTGGTACGATTGGTCACGTTGACCACGGCAAGACGACCCTCACGGCTGCAATCACGAAGGTCCTTTCCGAGAGAGGCGGCGCAGACTTCCTCGATTACAACATGATTGATAAGGCTCCAGAGGAGCGCGAGCGCGGCATCACGATCAACACCGCACACGTCGAGTATCAGACTGAGAAGCGTCACTATGCACACGTTGACTGCCCGGGCCATGCTGACTATGTCAAGAACATGATCACCGGTGCTGCTCAGATGGATGGCGCAATCCTCGTCGTCAGCGCTGCTGATGGCCCGATGCCTCAGACTCGTGAGCACATCCTGCTCGCTCGTCAGGTCGGCGTGCCAGCTATCGTCGTCTTCCTCAACAAAGTTGACCAGGTCGATGACCCGGAGCTCCTCGAGCTCGTCGAGATGGAGGTCCGTGATCTCCTCACTGAGTACGACTTCCCAGGCGACGATGTTCCAGTCGTCGCTGGCTCCGCACTCAAGGCTCTCGAGGGTGACCCAGAGCAGGAGAAGAAGATCCTCGAGCTCATGGACGCTGTCGATGAGTACATCCCAACGCCGACCCGCGACGTTGATAAGCCGTTCCTGATGCCAATAGAGGATGTCATGACGATTTCCGGCCGCGGCACTGTTGCTACGGGCCGTGTCGAGCGTGGCGTTCTGAAGCCAAATGACAGCGTTGAGATCGTCGGTATCCATGACACTCAGACGACTGTTGTCACGAGCATGGAGATGTTCCGCAAGACCCTCGATGAGGCTGTCGCAGGCGACAACATCGGTGCTCTTCTCCGCGGCATTGACCGTGACAAGGTCGAGCGTGGCCAGGTTCTCGCAAAGCCGGGCTCCATTCATCCACACACGAAGTTCAAGGCTCAGGTCTATGTCCTTACGAAGGAAGAGGGCGGCCGTCATACTCCGTTCTTCTCCAACTATCGCCCACAGTTCTACTTCCGCACGACGGATGTCACGGGCGTCATCACGCTTCCAGAGGGCACTGAGATGGTCATGCCTGGCGATAACGTCGAGATGAGCGTCGAGCTTATCACCCCAATCGCTATCGAGAAGGGTCTCCGCTTCGCTATCCGCGAGGGCGGTCACACGGTCGGCGCAGGCAGCGTCACTGAGATTGACGAATAATTCAAGGAAACGATGATTAATTAGGGTGGGAGTATTGACGAGAGATTTTTTCGTATAGCAAGGAGAGGCGAAGAAGCGTAGTGGTGCTACGCTGATGAGCATCGACGAAGATATACGGAAAAAGATCCGTCAAGACGACTGCTTGAAGTAAATAGGGTGTCATATAAAGGGCGGCGAATTCGTCGCCCTTATGTATGGCAACAAGCCTTGTTTATGAATAAAATATACAAAGCTTAAATGCGATGAAGCGGCAGATTGCTCGCCCATCGTGGCGAGGGAACTGGCGCTGAGAATTGTCGGGGCCATGAGTTCCGGCGTAAGGAGGAAAACATTTTGTCCAAGAGTCAGAAAATCAGGATTCGTTTGAAGGCATACGATCACACTGCACTCGATCAGAGCGCTGTGAAAATCGTCGAGACTGCAAAGCGCACAGGTGCTATCGTCTCTGGCCCGATTCCGCTTCCGACAGAGAGAAACATCTACACTATCCTGCGTTCCCCACATGTCAACAAGGACTCGCGCGAGCAGTTCGAGATGAGGACCCACAAGCGCCTCATCGACATAATGCAGCCGTCGAACAAGACGGTCGACGCGCTGATGCACCTTGACCTGCCAGCGGGCGTGGACATTGAGATGAAGCTCTGATAGGAGGTGGAAATATGTCAAAAGCATTACTTGGAAGAAAACTTGGCATGACACAGATTTTCACCGAAGAGGGCAAGCTCATCCCTGTGACGGTCATTGAGTCCGGCAAGAACGTCGTGATTCAGAACAAGACCGAGGATGTCGACGGCTACAACGCTGTGCAGCTCGGCTTTGGTGATATTAAGGAAAAACATTTGACGAAGCCTCTCAAGGGCCAGTTCAAAAAAGCTGGCGTCGATGCTGTGAAGCTCGTTCGCGAATTCCGCCTGAAGGATAAGTCCGAATTCAAAGTCGGCGATGTCCTCGGCGTTGACACGTTCGCAGCAGGCGACCTCGTTGACGTGACCGGCACGTCAAAGGGCAAAGGCTTCGCGGGCACGATAAAGCGTCACGGCTTTGCGCGTGGCCCAATGGGACATGGCTCGAAATCACATCGTGAGCCGGGCTCGACTGGCGCCATGATATCTGGTCCAGGCGGACGCGTGCTCAAAGGCAAGAAGCTCCCAGGCCACATGGGCCATGAGCGTGTCACGGTGCAGCGCCTCACAGTCGTGAGGGTCGATGCTGACCGCAACATCATCCTTGTCAAGGGTGCAATCCCAGGCCCAAAGAAGGGCTTCGTAATGATAAAATCAACGGTTAAGCCGAATTTAAAATAATTGGAAGGAGGAAAAGCTAGATTATGCCTAATGTAGCAGTTTATGATATCGCTCACAATCAGGTAGGCGATATTGATCTTAATGAAGATGTTTTTGGCGTTGAAGTGAATGGCCCCCTCCTTCATCAGGCGGTTGTCATGCAGCTCGCCTCGCAGCGTCTCGGAACTCATTCGACGAAGACGCGCGCGATGGTTCGCGGCGGCGGAAAGAAGCCTTGGAAGCAGAAGGGCACCGGTCATGCGAGAAGCGGCTCACGTCGTTCCCCAGTGTGGGTCGGCGGCGGCATCACGTTTGGTCCGCATCCACGCTCCTATGCTTTCAGCATGCCTAAGAAGCAGCGCCGTCTCGCGATAAAGTGCGCTCTCTCCGACAAGGTGCAGAGCGGAGATTTCCTCGTCCTTGACGCCATCGATTTCGATGCCCCAAAGACGAAAAATGTTGTCAAGATGCTGAAAGACTTCGGCGTAGACTCCAAGGCGCTCATCATCACGGCTGAGGCCAAGGAGAACGTCGAGAAGTCAGCGAGGAACATCCAGGGCGTCAAGGCCATAAACACGACGGGCCTCAACGTCATCGATATCCTGCACCATGACAAGCTTTTCATAACGAAGGACGCTATTGCCCGCATTGAGGAGGTGCTTGCGTGATGGAGTCACGTGATGTCCTGATCCGCCCATGGATCACAGAGAAAGCCACTGCCTTGATGGAAGAAGGCAAGTACACCTTCCAGGTCGCCAAGAAAGCCAACAAGATCGAGATAGCGAAAGCAGTCTCAGAGATTTTCGGCGTCAAGGTTGTTTCAGTCAATACGATGAACCTGCCTGGCAAGGTAAAGAGAGTCGGCCGCAGCTACGGCAAGCGCCCAGACTACAAGAAAGCAATCGTGAAGCTCGCCCCGGGCGAGACAATTCAGTTCTTTGAGGGCTGATGAAAAGGAGGGAAATCTAAGTGGCAATCAAGAGCTTTAAACCATATTCACCTGGCCGTCGCTTCATGACAGTTTCCTCCTTCGAGGAGCTCACGACGGACAAGCCTGAAAAATCACTCGTCACGCGTCTCAAGAAGCATGGCGGCAGAAACAATCAGGGACGTCTCTCCGTACGCCACAAAGGCGGCGGACACAAGCGTCTTTATCGTATAATAGATTTCAAGCGCAACAAGGACGGCATGAAGGCCGAGGTCAAGACCATAGAGTATGATCCAAACCGCAGCGCTCGCATCGCTCTCGTCCAGTACGAGGACGGCGAGAAACGCTACATCCTCGCGCCGAACGGCCTCAAGGTCGGCATGCAGATTGAGTCTGGCTCGCAGGCTGACATAAAGGTCGGCAACACGCTTCCAATCGCTGACATCCCGGTCGGCACGATGATCCACAATGTCGAGCTCAAGATCGGCAAGGGCGCACAGCTCGTTCGCTCCGCGGGCGCAGGCGCACAGCTCATGGCAAAGGAAGGCAGCTACGCACTTCTCCGCATGCCGAGCGGTGAGCTCCGCAAGGTGCACATCAACTGCCGTGCAACCATCGGCGAGGTCGGAAACCTCGAGCATGAGAACATCACGATCGGCAAGGCTGGCCGCAGCCGTTGGCTCGGCATCCGCCCATCGGTCCGCGGTGTTGCGATGAACCCGAACGACCATCCACACGGCGGCGGCGAAGGCAGAAGCCCAGTCGGCAGAAAGCATCCAGTCACGAAGTGGGGCAAGATCGCCATCGGCGGCAAAACGCGTCACAAGAAGCCATCCGACAAGTTCATTGTCAGAAGGCGCAAGTAATCGCCATTTTCATGTATACTGCGGCGATAGCGTATTCGCTGCCTGAAAGGAGGATACATCTTGTCAAGATCTGTTAAGAAGGGGCCTTACGTGCAGGAGGCACTTTTGAATAAGATTGCGGCTCTGAACGAGAAGAATGAGAAGAAGGTCGTGAAGACCTGGTCGAGAAGCTCGACGATTCTTCCGGAGTTCGTGAGCCACACGATCGCGGTGCATGACGGCCGCAAGCACGTCCCTGTATACATCACTGAGGACATGGTTGGACACAAGCTCGGTGAGTTCGCGCCAACTCGTACTTTCAAGGGCCATTCCGGCTCTGAGAAAAAGACAGAGCTCAAATAATTAGGAAAGGAGTAGCCCACATGGAAGCCAAAGCAGTTGCAAGATATGTTCGCATAGCGCCGCGCAAAGTTCGTGTCGTCATGGATCTCATCCGTGGCAAGAACGTCGCGGACGCATTTGCGATTTTGAAATTCACGCCGAAAGCCGGCGCTGAAGTCATAGAGAAAGTTTTGAAGTCCGCTGTCGCGAACGCGGAGAACAATTTCGATATGAATGTCGACAAGCTCTACGTTTCGTCAGCATTCGTTGATCAGGGTCCGACGCTCAAGCGCATTCATCCGCGTTCCCGCGGGCAGGCGTTCAGCATCCTGAAAAGAACATCGCACGTCACGGTCGTCGTTGCCGAAAAATAATTCAAGGAGGGAAACGTATTGGGTCAGAAAGTCAATCCGAATGGCATGCGCCTCGGCGTCATAAAGTCATGGGACGCCAAGTGGTATGCCGACAAGGATTTTGCAAAGAATCTGCATGAGGACATAAGAATCCGCGATTACCTGATGAAAAGCCTCCAGGCAGCGGGGATTTCTCGTGTCGAGACAGAGCGCTCCAAGAAGCGCCTTCGTCTCACGATACACACCGCGAAGCCGGGCATGGTCATTGGCAAGGGCGGCGCTGGCATCGAGCAGATAAAGAATGGTCTTAAGAATTACACGGACGCGGAGCGCGTTGACATAGACATCGCCGAGGTCAAGTCCCCGGACATGGACGCAAAGCTCGTCGCGGAGAATGTCGCATCGCAGCTTGAGCGCCGCATCGCATTCCGCCGTGCAATGAAGTCCTGCGTAGGCCGCACGATGCGCGCCGGCGCACAGGGCATAAAGATAATGGTCTCCGGTCGCCTCGGCGGCGCTGAGATCGCGCGCAGGGAGTCATATCGTGAGGGAAGCATTCCGCTTCATACGCTCCGCGCTGACATAGACTATGGGACGGCGGAAGCCAACACGACCTACGGCCGCATCGGCGTGAAGGTCTGGATCTTCAAGGGCGAGATACTCCCTGAGAGGAAAGCAAAGGCTCCTGTCGTCAAGGAAGGGAGCGAAGCCTGATGCTGTTACCAAAAAGGACAAAATACCGCAAGCAGTTCCGCGGCCGCATGAAGGGCAAGGCCCATCGCGGCAACACGGTGTCCCATGGCCAGTTCGGCCTCATGGCCCTCGAGCCGGCATGGATCACGAACCGTCAGATTGAGGCAGCCCGCATAGCGATGACCCGCTACATAAAGCGCGGCGGCCAGGTCTGGATAAAGATATTCCCTGACAAGCCAGTCACGGCGAAGCCGGCTGAGACCCGCATGGGCAGCGGCAAGGGATCACCTGAGTACTGGGTGGCAGTCGTAAAGCCTGGTCGCGTGCTCTTCGAGATGGATGGCATCCCAGAGGAGGTAGCGAAAGAGGCAATGCGCCTCGCGGGAAACAAGCTTCCAATCAAGACGAAGTTTGTGAAGCGTGAGGACAGCAAAGAGGGCGGTGAAGTAAATGAAGGTTAATGAGATTCGCAAGGAGATACGTGAAATGCAGGACGGCGAGCTCGTCACAAAGCTTGCCTCTCTCAAAGAGGAGCTCTTCAACCTCCGCTTCCAGCTCGCCACGGGTCAGCTAGAGAACCCGGCGCGCATCCGCGAAGTCAAAAAGACGATAGCGCGCATTAAGACCGTTCAGAGAGAGCGGGAACTTGAGGCACAGAAGAAGGCCTGATGGCCTTATTAAAGAGGAAGGAGGCTCCCTATGAGCGAGAGAAACATGCGCAAGACGCGTGTGGGCGTTGTCACGAGCGACAAGATGGACAAGACCGTCGTCGTCGCCGTCAAGGATATCGAGCAGCACAAGCTTTACAAGAAGGCCGTCAAGAAGACCGTCAAGTTCAAGGCGCATGACGAGGAAAATGATGCTCACATTGGCGACAAGGTTGAGATCATGGAGACGCGCCCACTTTCGAAGGACAAGCATTTCCGCGTTGTCAAAGTCTTGGAAAGGGCAAAATAATTTAAACCCATGAAGGAGGGAAAGAAATGATACAGCAGCAGACCATGCTGAACGTTGGCGACAACACAGGCGCCAAGCAGATCATGTGCATCCGCGTCATGGGCGGCTCATTCAGGAGATATGCCAATATCGGTGATGTCATCGTTGCATCAGTGAAGCAGGCAGCACCTGGCGGAATGGTAAAGAAGGGCGAGGTCGTCAAGGCTGTCGTCGTCAGGAGCGTGAAGGGCGTCCGTCGTGCTGATGGCTCCTATATCCGCTTCGACGAGAACGCAGCTGTCATCATAAAGGATGACAACACGCCGCGCGGCACACGTATTTTTGGCCCAGTGGCCAGAGAGCTTCGTGACAAGAACTTCATGAAGATCGTCTCACTGGCACCAGAGGTACTTTGATAGATATCTTTTAGCGAGGAGGTGTCATTTTGCTTACAAACAAAGGTCC
This sequence comes from uncultured Selenomonadales bacterium, assembly GCA_900314765.1. GTDB lineage: Bacteria > Bacillota > Negativicutes > Selenomonadales > Selenomonadaceae > RUG024. The sequence goes on from OMWN01000079.1 coordinate 27,196, forward strand.
ACAGCCAAAGAATCACATGCACGTGAAGAAGGGCGACAAGGTCGTTGTCCTTTCCGGCAAAGATAAAGGCCAGCAGGGCGAGATCATTGAGGCTATACCAAAGAAGATGAAGGTCGTCGTCGCAGGCGTCAACAAGGTGAAGCGCCACATGAAGCCGAACCAGAAGTACCCGAACGGCGGCATCATCACGCGCGAGTCGCCTCTCAATGTGTCGAAGGTCATGCTTGTATGCCCGTCATGCAAGAAGCCGACCCGCATTGCGAAGAAGCTCGTCAATGGCAAGTTCGTCCGCGCCTGCAAGAAGTGCGGCGAGGTCATCGACAACAAATAAAAAATCGGAAAGGAGGATCATAGTTGGATAGATTGCAGGAAAAGTACGTTAAGGAAGTCTGCCCGGAGATGACGAAGAAGTTCGGCTATAAGAACGTCATGGAGCTTCCGAAGATCGAAAAGGTCATCATCAACATGGGCGTCGGTGAGGCTGTTGGCAATCCGAAGGCACTCGATGCCGCTGTCGCAGACCTTACTCTCATCGCTGGCCAGAAGCCAGTCGTCACCCGCGCAAAGAAGTCCATCGCGACATGGAAGGTCCGTCAGGGCATGCCAATCGGCGCGAAGGTCACGCTCCGCGGAGTCAGGATGTATCAGTTCCTCGATAAATTCATGAACATCGCGCTGCCGCGTGTTCGCGATTTCCAAGGTGTGAGCGGCAAGGCATTTGATGGCCGCGGCAACTACTCCGTTGGCCTCAAGGAGCAGCTCATATTCCCAGAGATCGATTATGACAAGATCGACAAGGTTCGCGGCATGAATGTCGTCATCGTCACCACGGCGAAGACGGACGAGGAGGCAAAAGAGCTCCTCGCGCTCATGGGCATGCCGTTTGCCGCATGAAGCTAAAAGGAGGATTATACAGTGGCTAAAAAGGCTTTGATTGAGAAATGGAGCCGTGAGCCGAAGTTCAAGGTTCGCAAGTACAACCGTTGCAAGATTTGCGGTCGTCCGCATGGCTATATGAGAAAGTTTGACATGTGCCGCATTTGCTTCAGAGAGCTGAGCTATGCCGGCGCTATCCCTGGCGTGACAAAGGCCAGCTGGTAACAATAAACATTGAAAGAAAGGAGGATATCGATTCATGACAATGACTGATCCTATTGCAGATATGCTTACCCGCCTTCGCAATGCGAACTCTGTTCTGCACGACAAGGTGGAAATCCCTGGCTCAAAGATAAAGAAAGCGATTGCAGCCGTCCTGAAGGATGAAGGCTTCATAAAGGACTTCGTCTTCAAGGAAAATGAGAAGCAGGGCGTCCTCATCGTGACGCTCAAGTACGGCCCGAACCGCGAGAAGGTTATCTCCGGCATAAAGCGCATATCGAAGCCTGGCCTTCGCATGTACGCGAAGTGCGCAGAGCTTCCGCGCGTTCTCGGCGGCCTCGGCATCGCCATTATATCCACATCGCATGGCATAATGAGCGACAAGGCTGCACGCAAGGCCGGACTCGGCGGCGAGATCATCGCTTACGTCTGGTAAAATCTTTTGAGCTAGGAGGTGGAAAGATGTCAAGAATTGGAAGAGCACCAATAAATGTTCCGTCCGGCGTGACTGTCACGCTTGGCGATGATAATAAAGTTACGGTCAAAGGACCAAAGGGCGAGCTTTCAAGGACGCTCCATCGCGACATGAAGGTCGAGATGAAGGACGGTGTCATCACTGTCTCGCGTCCGTCCGATGAGAAAAATCATCGCTCGCTTCACGGCCTCACGCGCACGCTCATCAACAACATGATCGAGGGCGTGACGAAGGGTTTCTCTAAGAACCTCGAGATAAACGGCGTCGGCTATCGTGCCGTAAAGCAGGGCAAGAACCTCACGCTGTCGCTCGGCTTCTCGCATCCAGTTATCGTTGAGCCGCCTGCGGGCATCACGCTCGACGCACCGGCAGCCAACAAGATTGTCGTCTCCGGCCCCGACAAGGAGCTCGTCGGCGAGATGGCTGCAAAGATCCGCGCTTTCAGAGGTCCAGAGCCATACAAGGGCAAGGGCATAAAGTATGAGGGCGAGCACATTCGCCGCAAGGTCGGCAAAGCTGGAGCAAAGGGCAAGAAATAAGACCCTGACATTATATAGAAAGGAGCGATTCGTGTGTTTCGTAAGTTCGACAAGAACGCAGCGCGCATCAAGCGCCATCTCCGTATCCGCAACCATGTTGCGGGCACGGCTGAGCGTCCTCGCCTCGATGTCTTCCGCAGCCTGAACCATATCTACGCTCAGGTCATCGATGACAAAAAGGGCATAACGCTCGTATCGGCAAGCACGATGGACAAGGACTTCGAGGGCTACGGCGGCAACGTCGAGGCTGCAAAGAAAGTCGGCGCGGCCATCGCGAAGAAGGCACTCGAAAAAGGAATAGATACGGTCGTTTTCGATCGTGGCGGATATATATATCATGGCCGTGTAGCGGCGCTTGCTGAGGCAGCTCGCGAAGGCGGACTCAAATTCTAATAAAAGAAAAGGAGGTAAATGAATGGCTAGGAATGACAGAGATCGTGACAGGAACAGGGAAGAGAATCCTGAGTTCCAGGAGAAAGTCGTTTACATAAATCGTGTTGCTAAGGTCGTCAAAGGCGGTCGCCGTTTCTCGTTCTCCGCGCTTGTCGTCGTCGGCAACCAGAAGGGCAAGGTCGGCGTTGGACTCGGCAAGGCAGCTGAGGTGCCGGAGGCAATCCGCAAGGGCATCGAGGATGCGAAGAAGAACCTCATCGAGGTCGCTCTTCATGGCCAGACCATCCCTCATGAGATCATCGGCGTGTTCGGCGCAGGCAGGGTGCTTTTGAAGCCGGCTGCAAAAGGTACCGGCGTCATCGCCGGCGGCCCGGCGCGTGCAGTGCTCGAGCTCGCGGGCGTTCGTGACATCCTCACGAAGTCGCTTGGCTCGTCGAACCCGAACAACATGGTCCGCGCGACCATCACAGGACTCTCGCAGCTGAAGCGCGCAGAGCGTGTGGCTGAGCTCCGTGGCAAGACGGTGCAGGAACTTTTGGGATACTGAGGAGGATATTTTTAATGGCAAAGCTAAAAGTAACTCTGACCAGAAGTGTCATCGGCCGTCCGGAGACGCAGCGCAAGACTGTCAAATCTTTGGGGCTTCACAAGATGCATTCGTCGAACGTGCTTCCTGACGATCCATCTACCCGCGGTCAGATTTTCAAAGTCAAACACCTTGTTACGGTGGAAGAGATAGCAGACTGAAAAAGGGAGGTGCAATAGATGAAACTTCATGAATTAGCTCCAGCTGAGGGTGCAAGATCAAAGCGCACGCGTCGCGGTCGTGGCCTCGGCTCAGGACTTGGCAAGACGGCAGGCCGTGGCATGAAAGGCCAGAAGTCGCGCACGGGCGCAAGCATCCGCACGGGCTTTGAGGGCGGCCAGATGCCAATCTATAGGCGTCTTCCTAAGCGCGGATTTAAGAATATCTGGGCTAAGGTCTACGCAGAGGTCAATGTCTCGACGCTCAATCGCTTCGAGGACGGCGCAAAGGTTGATCCAGTCGCGCTCGTTGAGGCTGGCATTTTGAAGAACGTGCATGACGGCGTGCGCATCCTTGGCGACGGCGAGCTCACGAAGAGCCTCACGGTCGTGGCGCACGGCTTCACGAAGACGGCACAGGAGAAAATAACGGCGGCAGGCGGAAAAGTCGAGGTGATCTGAGGTGCTCTCAGCCCTTGCGAACATCTATCGGATCCCGGAGCTGCGCGACAAGGTGATATTCACCCTCATCATGTTCGCAGTCTTCAGGCTCGGGACTCACATCCCAGTGCCGGGAGTCGATCCGGCCGTCATTGAGAGGCTTTTCAATAGCGGCAACCTTTTCGGCTTGCTTGACTTGTTCTCTGGCGGTGCGCTCAGCAAATTTTCCATCTTTGCGATGAGCATCACCCCTTATATCAACGCTTCCATCATCATACAGCTTCTCACGGTCGTCATACCGAAGCTGGAAGAGTGGTCTAAGGAAGGCCAGGAAGGGCATAAGAAAACAACCCAGGTCACACGTTATCTCACAATAGCGCTTGCGCTCATTCAGGCAATCGGCATGTCGATTGGTCTGAAGGATGCAATCCTCAATCCGGGGATTGTGTCGATACTCATCATAGCAATAACGCTCACGGCGGGAACGGTGTTCCTCATGTGGGTGGGCGAGCAGATCACGGCTCAGGGCGTCGGAAACGGCATATCGCTCATCATCTTCGCCGGCATCGTGGCTGCGCTGCCAAAAAATCTTGGAACCATATACCAGTACTTGAAGGCTGGCACAATAAGTGGCATAAACGTTGTAGTGTTTTCCGTAATAGCGGTCGCCATGGTCGTGTTCGTCATCATGATACACCAAGGCTATCGCAGAATCCCGATTTCGTACGCGAAACGGGTTGTCGGCCAGAGATCTTATGGCGGACATTCGAGTCACATCCCGCTGAAGGTTGACCAGGCGGGAGTCATCCCAATAATCTTTGCGTCATCCGTGCTGATGTTTCCAGTAACCATTGCCCAGTTTATTGATGTACAATGGGTAAAAACAATCGCCAGGTATTTTGAGTGGGGTACACCGCTGCAGACGAGCCTCTACGCGCTCCTCATCATATTCTTCACTTATTTTTACACTGCGGTTACTGTAAAGATATCGGATATGGCAGAGAATCTGAAAAAATACGGTGGCTTCATACCGGGCATTCGTCCGGGCAAGCCCACTGAGGATTATTTGGATCATGTCTTGACGCGTATCACGCTTGCAGGCGCATTTTTCCTCGCGTTCATCGCGATACTGCCGAATATGGTCGCAGGAGCGACTCATATCGAAGGTGTGTACTTCGGCGGCACGGCTCTCCTCATCGTTGTCGGGGTTGCGCTCGACACGATGAAGCAGATTGAGGCGATGGTCGTCATGCGCCACTATGAAGGATTTATGAAATAGGAGGAAAAACATGTATATCCTGCTGATGGGGCCTCCGGGTGCCGGAAAGGGCACTCAGGCTGCCAATCTTGTAAAGGAATTCTCCATACCTCATATCTCGACCGGCGACATGTTCCGTGCCGCGGTCAAGGAGGGAACGGAGCTTGGAAAAAAGGCGAAGGCCTGCATGGACGAGGGCAAGCTCGTGCCTGACGATGTCACGATCGGCATTGTCCGCGAGAGACTCGGAAAGCCTGACTGCAGGAAGGGATTCATCCTTGATGGGTTCCCGAGGACGGTCGAGCAGGCGGATGCCCTCGGCGAGATCCTTGATGGGCTCAATATAAAGCTGACACGCGTGATCGACATAACGGTGCCCAGCGATGAGCTCATTGATAGGGCAGTCGGACGCCGCATCTGTAAGAAGTGCGGAGCCACGTACCACGTCAAGTTCAGCCCGACTAAAAAGGAAGGCGTATGCGACGTGTGCGGCGGCGAGACGTATCAGAGGGCAGATGACAGCGCTGAGACAATGAAGAACCGTCTCTCCGTGTACGAGGAGCAGACGAAGCCTCTCATAGACTACTATCAGAAGGCCGGCGTCTACAGCCGCATCGACGGCAGCCAGCACATCGACAAGGTCTACGAGGATGTCAAGAAAGCCTTAGACGTCTTGAAGTGATCCCCCAATGAGGAAGTCACCGATACGAAAGCGCCCGGATGGAAGGGGCGCCATAAAGCATAAGGAGTTTGTTTATGTCCAAGCAAGATGTTATTGAAGTGGAAGGAAAGGTACTTGAGGCATTGCCCAATGCGATGTTTCAGGTCGAGCTGGAAAACGGCCACGTCGTATTGGCACATGTCTCAGGCAAGATCCGCATGAATTTCATTCGCATCCTGCCTGGCGACAAGGTCACGATTGAGCTTACACCGTACGACTTGACTCGTGGCCGTATAACCTATCGTTTCAAATAAGACTGAAACGCTGATGTGATGTACGGCTGCGCGCGCGTACAGGAAAGGAAAAAGGAGAGAGCTTATGAAAGTCAAACCTTCAGTAAAGCCAATTTGTGAAAAATGCAAAGTAATCAAGCGCAAAGGCCGTGTGATGGTCATTTGCGAGAATCCAAAACATAAGCAGAGACAGGGCTGATAAAAAGGAGGTGCTTTTTACATGGCACGTATTGCCGGCGTTGATTTGCCGCGTGACAAAAGAATCGAAATAGCTTTGACATACATTTTCGGCATCGGCCTCACGACCTCGAAGAAGCTTCTTGCTGAGGCGGGCGTGAATCCGGATACCCGTACCCGTGACCTCACAGAGGACGAGGTCATAAAGCTCCGTGACCTCATCGACAAGGAGGTCGTGGTCGAAGGTGACCTCCGCCGTGAGGTCTCGCTCAACATAAAACGCCTCGTGGAGATTGGCTGCTATCGCGGCCGTCGCCATCGTCTTGGTCTCCCAGTCCGCGGGCAGAACACGAAGAACAATGCCCGCACACGCAAGGGACCACGCAAGACGATTGCTGGCAAGAAAAAGGAATCATAAGGGAGGGATAGCAGTTGGCAGTTAAGAAATCAGTTCGTCCAAAGAAGAAGGACCGCAAAAACGTAGAGTACGGAGTTGCTCATATCAGCTCCACCTTCAACAACACAATCGTGACGCTCACTGACAAGAACGGCAACGCGCTCTCATGGGCATCAGCCGGCGGCCTCGGTTTCCGCGGCTCAAGGAAGTCCACGCCTTTCGCGGCTCAGATGGCAGCGGAGACGGCAGCAAAGGCTGCAATGGAGCACGGCCTGAAGCAGGTCGAGGTCTATGTCAAGGGACCGGGCGCTGGCCGTGAGGCAGCTATCCGTTCTCTTCAGGCGACAGGCCTGGAAGTCAACATGATAAAAGACGTCACGCCGATTCCGCACAACGGGTGCCGCCCGCCGAAGCGTAGAAGAGTGTAATGGAGGCATGAACTAGATGGCAATAGATAGAACCCCAAGACTTAAGAGGTGCCGCGCCCTCGGACTTGAGCCGGCAGTCGTTGGCCTCTCGAAGAAGTCAAAGCGCCAGCCGAAGCGCCAGATGAGGAAGGTCTCTGAGTACGGCGCACAGCTCAAAGAGAAGCAGAAGGCAAAGTTCATCTACGGCGTGCTCGAGAAGCAGTTCCGTGGATACTACGACAAGGCAAAGAAGATGCAGGGCGTCACCGGCGAGAATCTTCTCTCACTGCTCGAGCGTCGCATCGACAATGTCGTGTTCCGCCTTGGCCTTGCGAATACGCGCCGCCAGGCTCGTCAGATTGTCCGTCATGGCCACATTCTGGTCAACGGCAAGAGACTCAATATCCCATCCGCGCTCGTTTATGCGAACGACGTGGTAAGCATCGCCGAGAAGAGCCGCTCGAACGGCTTCTTCAAGGAGCTCGCTGAGAACTACAAGGCACTTGCTGTGCCTGGCTGGCTCTCCGTCGACAGGGATCACCTCACGGGCACCGTGCTCCGCACGCCGAGCCGCGAGGACATCGATGTCCCAGTGAACGAGCAGGCTATCGTCGAGCTCTACTCTAAATAATCTCTTAACATTTCTCCGAATTATTAATGAGATTAGTGGAGGAGGGTTTGGAAAATGGCCGAAAATGAAAAGCCGAAAATCGAAATCGTTGAGACAAGCGAGGACAATCGCTACGGTAAGTTCGTCTGCGAGCCTCTGGAGCCTGGGTATGGCACGACGCTTGGCAACAGCCTGCGCCGCATCCTGCTTTCGTCTCTTCAGGGCGCAGCGATAACGACCATCAGGATCGATGGCGTGCTTCATGAGTTCTCGACGATTCCGGGAGTGCGTGACGATGTCACGAATATTATCCTGAACCTCAAAGAGATGTGCTTCAAGATGTACACCGACGAGCCGAAGGTGCTGCGCATAGACGTCGACGGCGAGAAGGAAGTCACTGGCGCCGACATAACGACGGACGCCGACATCGAGGTGCTCAATCCTGAGCAGCACATAGCTACGCTCAACGAGGATGGATCGCTTCACATGGAGATGACTGTCGAGCGTGGCTATGGCTACGTCGCGGCAGACAAGAACAAGAAGCCGGACCAGGTCATTGGCATCATCCCGATTGACTCTATATTCTCCCCGGTTGTCCGCGTCAACTACTCTGTTTCTGACACGCGCGTTGGACAGGCGACCGACTATGACAAGCTGACCATAGAGATATGGACCGACGGCTCGATACGCCCGGAGGAGGCCCTTTCTAGAGCGGCGATGAACCTCATATCGCACCTCAAGATATTCCAGAACATGGCAGGGCTCCCGGACGAGGAGATAGAGGAAGAGGAAAACCTTCAGCAGGAGGAGGACGCGGATACCTCAAAGGTCATGGAAATGACGATAGAGGATCTGGATCTCTCCGTACGCTCGTACAACTGCCTGAAGCGTGCCAATATCAACACGGTGGCAGACCTCACAGCGAAGACCGAGGAAGACATGATGAAAGTCAGGAACCTCGGCAGGAAGTCGCTTGAGGAAGTCAAGAAGAAGCTCGCTGAGCTCGAGCTGTCGCTGCGTCACCAGGCACCGGAAGACTAAGAGGAAAGAGGGAAATAAATGGCACATAGAAAATTGGGGCGCGACTCAAGCGCGCGCAAAGCGCTTTTCAGGAGCATCCTGACTTCCTTCTTCAGACATGAGCGCATTGAGACGACCGAGGCAAAGGCAAAGGAAATCAGAAGCCTTGCCGATGAGCTCATCACGCTGGCAAAGCGTGGCGACCTCTCGGCTCGCCGCATGGCGATTGCCCGTCTCTATGACGAGGATGTCGTAAGGAAGCTCTTCAGTGAGATCGCACCAAAATATACGGATCGTCAGGGTGGCTACACCCGCATCCTGAAGCTCGGCCCACGTCGCGGCGACGCCGCTCCGATGGTTCTCATCGAGCTTGTGTGATATAAAATAAAAAAAATAAAAAGACGCTGCTCTTTGCGAGCGGCGTTTTTTTGTGCGCGTGATTAAGATTTTCAATGGGCAATTTGCAAACAATACGCATTTGATTGCGCAAAGTATTCGCAGGGAAACATCATTGTTTGTAAATTCAATATTAAAGTTACATTATTTGCCAAAAAATGTAAAAATACTGTTGACAAATTGAGTTAATCCTGTAATAATGTATACATGTTTACAGACAGCCGCATCTGATGATGCGGCGTATTCTTTAGGAAACGCCGATTGATGTGGACAAAACTTCAATTATCGTTTCCTCGAATGCGACCCTGAATGATTTATTCTCACATGGATGGAGGAGTACAGTATGCGCAATGTTTTGTCTGTCCTCGTGAGAAATCAGGCCGGCGTCCTCGTCAGAGTCGTGGGGATGTTCGCGAGGCGTGAGTTCAACATAGACAGCCTGTCTGTCGGCGTCACGGAGACGCCGGGGTACTCGCGCATCACGATCGTCGTCCACGGCGATGAAAATCTCATCGACCAGATGATGAAGCAGCTCGAGAAGCTCCCAGACGTGACGAACGTCGAGAGGCTCAGCGAAGGCTCATCCGTGTTTCGCGGCATGACGATGATAAAGGTCAAGGCTGATGATGCAAGCCGCCTCGATGTACTCAAGATGGCGGAGCTTTTCAGGGCGCATGTCATCGACGTCCAGCCGACGACGCTCATATTTGAGATAACGGGCGACGATGACAAAGTGACGGCTTTTACGCAGCTCCTAGCGCCGTACGGCGTGCTCGAAGTCATTCGGGCAGGGCTCATCGGACTGGAGCGCGGCGAGCATACTATATATGAACATTGTGAGGAGAGACAGTATTATGGAAAAAACTTGCTATGAAATGACTTCCAAGACGTACTACGATCAGGATGCTAATTGGGATATCATGAAGGGCAAAACGATTGCCATTATTGGATATGGCAGCCAGGGCCACGCTCATGCTCTTAATCTTAAGGACAGCGGCGCAAACGTCATCGTCGGCCTCTATGAAGGCTCTAAGTCCAAGGCTATTGCCGAGTCACACGGTCTCAAGGTATACACGGTCGCCGAGGCAGTCAAGCAGGCTGATATAACGATGGTTCTTATCCCAGACGAGAAGCAGGCGGACGTCTACAAGACGGAGATTGGACCAAACCTCAAGCCAGGCAGCGCTCTTGCGTTCGCTCATGGATTCAATATACACTTCCAGCAGATTATTCCACCAGAAAATGTCGATGTGTTCATGGTTGCGCCAAAAGGCCCAGGCCATCTTGTTCGCCGCACATTCACTGAGGGCAGCGGCGTTCCTGATGTCTTCGCTGTGTATCAGGATGCGTCGGGTCAGTGCTTCGACATCGCTGTCGCGTATGCGCGCGGCATCGGCGGTACGCGTGCTGGTATTCTCCAGACGACGTTCAGAGATGAGACAGAGGAAGACCTCTTCGGTGAGCAGTGCGTGCTCATGGGTGGCCTCTGCCAGCTCATGAAGACCGGCTTCGAGGTGCTCGTCGAGGCAGGCTACCCACCAGAAATGGCATATTTCGAGTGCTTCCATGAGATGAAGCTCATCGTTGACCTCTGCTATGAGGGCGGCATCACGAAGATGGTCAACTCCTGCTCCGATACGGCTGAGTATGGCAGCTACGTCATCGGCCCACGCATCATCACCGAGGACACGAAGAAGGAAATGAAGAAGTGCCTCGAGGAAATCCAGAACGGCAAGTTCGCAAGCGAGTGGCTCCAGGAGAACCGTGCTGGCGGCCGTGCACGTTTCAAGGCAATGCGTCGTCTCGCACAGGAGCATCCAATCGAAAAGGTCGGCGCAAGGCTCCGCAACATGATGCCGTGGCTCAAAGGCCAGGACAAGCTTCAGTTCTGATTTTGCGTCGCTGACACAATATATGGCTGATAGCCAAGCATAAAATACGGTTTGCATGTCGTCATGGTATGCAAACCGTTTTTTATAAGGAAACGATGATTAAAAATCATATTCCCATGAATTTGTAAATTTGTGAAATACGATAAAATCACCTTACTACCGCCTGCGGGAGCAACCCTCTCCGCCTCGCAGCCGCTCGGCACCTCCCCCATTGGGGAGGCTGGCGTTACAGAGTCTGTGATTATTTACATTTGCTGAATCAATCCACACATGAAAGTGCGAGACCTTTACACTAGCTGAATAATCGACTCATGAAAGCGTAACGTCTTCTATTCATTCGTTGGATTCATAGCGCAACCCTTCTCATCCTATGCCTCCCACTTTGGGGGAGGTGCCCCCGTAGGGGGCGGAGAGGGTCACGCAAGAGTATTCAGTAAGGCATACATCTTTGCAATGTAAATGGCAGAGAATAAATTTTTTCCGCAGACCTTGATGGTATTTCGATTACATTTCACAAATTTATGACATACAATAATATTTGAGAGAAACATCAGCGACATCACTCTTGCTGTTTCATACATTGCGCATGAAAATGCGCGATGGTAAACGCAAGGGCGTGAAAGCTGAAACGTGAAACGAAATCATAAAAGGGAGAAAGTGAAGGGGGAAATCACATGGGCATGAACATGACCGAGAAAATCCTCGCGCAGCATGCGGGGCTTGAAAGTGTCGCGCCGGGGGACATCGTGACGTGCAACCTCGACATGGTGCTGGCGAATGACATCACGGCGCCGCCGTCCATAAAGGAATTTGAGAAAATCGGGCGGCCTGTATTCGACAATACGAAGATTGCGCTCGTGCCAGACCATTTTCAGCCGGCGAAGGACATAAAGTCGGCAGGACTCGCGAAAATCGTGCGCGACTTCGCTCATAAAAACCACATCGTGAATTATTTCGAGCAGGGCCGCGTCGGCATAGAGCACGTCATATTGCCGGAGTTCGGCATCGTGGGGCCGGGCATGCTGACGATAGGCGCCGACTCCCACACGTGCACGTACGGCGCGCTCAATGGCTTTTCGACGGGCGTTGGCTCGACGGACCTCGCTGTCGCGATGGCGACGGGCAAGGCGTGGTTCAAGGTGCCGGAGGCCATAAAAGTCGAGCTCACGGGCAAGAAGCCCGCGGGCATAAACGGCAAGGACGTCATACTCACGCTCATCGGCATGATTGGCGTCGACGGCGCGCTCTATCAGTCGCTCGAGTTCGCGGGCGAGGGTGTCGCGTCGCTTACGATGACGGATAGGCTCACCATATCGAATATGGCGATAGAGGCGGGCGGCAAGAACGGCATATTCCCGTTCGACGAGCAGACGAAGGCGTACGAGGACGCGCACATGAAAAAGCCGTACACACCTGTTGCGCCGGACGACGACGCGAAATATGCGCGCACGGTGACGATTAATCTCTCAGAGCTCAAACCTGTCGTCGCGTTCCCGCATCTGCCGGGCAATACGAAGCGTGTTTGCGACATAAAGGAGCCCATAAAAATCGATCAAGTTGTCATTGGTTCGTGCACGAATGGCAGACTCGAGGACCTCGAGATTGCGGCCAGCATCATGAAGGGTCACAAGGTCGATGAAAATGTCCGCTGTATCGTCATCCCAGGCAGTCAGGCCATATACAAGGAGGCCATGCACCGCGGCTACATGGACACATTCATCGACGCGGGCTGTGTCGTCTCGTGCCCGACGTGCGGGCCGTGCCTCGGCGGCTACATGGGCATCATGACGGCGGGCGAGCGCTGTGTCTCGACGACGAACAGGAACTTCATTGGCCGCATGGGTGACACGACGAGTGAGATATATCTCGCGGGGCCTCACGTGGCGGCGGCCAGTGCGATACTGGGGCGCATAGCGGTGCCAGAGGAGGTAGAGTGACATGGAGCTAAAGGGCAAGGTCTGGCGCTACGGCGACAACATCGACACAGACGTCATCATTCCCGCGCGGTATCTCAACGTGTTCACGCCGAAGGAGCTAGCCGCGCACTGCATGGAGGACATAGACAAATCGTTCGCGAAGAACGTCAAGGACGGCGACATCATGGTCGGCGGCAGGAATTTCGGATGCGGCTCATCGCGTGAGCACGCGCCGATTGCCATAAAGGCCTCGGGCATTCCCGTCATTATCGCGCACAGCTTCGCGCGCATATTCTACAGGAATGGCATCAATGTCGGTCTGCCGCTCCTCGAGATTGGCGATGACGTCGAGAAAATACATGCAGGCGATGAGCTGAGGGTCGATCCAGAGAATGGCACGATTGACGACATCACGACGGGCGACCATTTCAAGGCACATCCGCTGCCGGGCTTCGTGCAGGAAATCGCGAAGGCGGGCGGCCTCATCAATTATATAAAGTCAAAAAAAGGCTGAGAATCGAGGGAAATCATGGCAAGAAAAATTGTTGTAATACCGGGTGACGGCATTGGCAAGGAAATAACGGAGTCTGCCGTCGCCGTGATGAAGAAAGCGGCAGAAAAGCATCATATTGACCTCACGTATGAATATCACGACGCGGGCGGCACGGCGTACGACAAATTCGGGACGCCGCTGCCGGAGAAGACAATCGAGGCAGCGAAGGCGTCGGACGGCGTTCTCTTCGGTGCGGTCGGCGGCGACAAATGGGACAATGTTGAGCCGACACTAAGGCCAGAGAAGGCCATCCTCGGCCTCAGGAAGCACCTCGGACTGTACGCGAATCTGCGCCCCGTGAAGGTTTCTGATACGCTCGTCGAGTATTCGCCGCTCAAGGCGGACGTCGTGCGCGGCGTTGACCTCGTCATCGTCCGCGAGCTCATCGGCGGCATATATTTCGGCGACAGGTGCGAGTCGGAGCAGCACAACGGCGCGGAGCGCGCATGGGACCTCGAGAATTACTCCGTGCCGGAGGTCGAGCGCATCGCAAAGCTCGCGTTCGAGACGGCGCGCATCAGAAAAGGCAAAGTGACGTCCGTTGACAAGTCGAACGTTCTTGCGACGTCGAGACTCTGGCGCCGCACGGTGACGAGACTTGCTGATGATTATAAGGACGTCGCGCTCGATCACCTTTACGTCGATAATTGCGCCATGCAGCTCGCGCTCCATCCGACGCAGTTCGACGTCATTTGCACGAGCAATCTTTTCGGCGACATCCTCTCTGACGAAGCCGCTGTGCTTGGTGGCTCCATTGGCATGATGCCGAGCGCATCCATCGGCGAGAAGACGAGTCTTTTCGAGCCAATACACGGCTCGGCGCCGGACATCGCGGGCAAGGGCATAGCCAATCCGATTGGCACTATCCTCTCGGCCGCCATGCTCATGCGCTATTCGCTCAAAGAGGAAGAGGCCGCAAAGACGATAGAGGCGGCCTGCGACAAGGCGCTCGCGGACGGCTATCGGACGCCAGACCTTTACAAAGACGGCTTCAAAAAGGCGAACACGGAGAAGATGACGGAAGTCATACTGGACAGAGTGTAAGGGAGAGACACCATGAAAGGAGCACAGGCAGTAGTCGAGTGCCTGAAGGAACAGGGCGTTGACACGATATTCGGATACCCGGGCGGCATGATACTGCCGCTCTACGACGCACTGCGCGATGAGAAATCGATACGCAATATATTGACGACGCACGAGCAGGACGCGGCGCATGCCGCCGACGGCTATGCGCGTGCGAGCGGCAAGACGGGCGTTTGCATCGCGACGTCTGGACCCGGCGCGACAAATCTCGTGACGGGCATCGCGACAGCGTTCATGGACTCTATTCCCATGGTCGCCATCACGGGGCAGGTCGACACGAAGCTCCTCGGGCGCGACGCTTTTCAAGAGATAGACATCATGGGCATCACGATGCCTGTAACGAAGCAGAACTACAAGGTCAAAGACCCGAAAAAGCTCGTGGCGACGATGCGTGAGGCGTTCGAAATAGCGCACAGCGGTCGGCCGGGGCCTGTGCTCGTCGATATACCGCGAGACGTGTTTTTTGCCGATGTGAGCTTTGCGCTGCTGAAAAAGGAAAAGAAGAAGCGCCAAAAGCCCGACGCGGATTTCCTCATCTGCGCGGCGGAGGCGGCAGACGTCATGCTCGCTGCGAAAAGGCCACTCGTCATCGCGGGCGGCGGCATCATATCGGCGGGGGCGAGCCGCGAATTCACGCACTTCGTCGAGAAATATCATTTTCCTGTCGCGACGACGCTCATGGGCATCGGCGCCATACCGTGCTCTCATCCGCAGCTTTTGGGCTTTGCGGGCATGCACGGCAAAAAGGCAGCGAACAACGCCATTGCGGCGGCTGACCTCATCATTGCCGTTGGCAGCAGATTTGCCGACAGGCAGACGGGCAACATCGACAAGTACACGAAGGACACGAAGTTCATCCACATAGACATCGACCCCGCTGAAATCGACAAGAATGTGGCAAGTGCCATCGGGCTCGCGGGCGACATGAAGACGATACTGCGCCTCCTGATGAAGCGCGAGCCGCAGACGAATCTCAGCGACTGGTGGAACACGATTGCGGGTTGGCGTGAGGAGTACGCGTACGATTACAGCGTCAATCGTCTCACGTTGCCGTGGGCGCTTCATCACGTGGCCGAAGTGACGGCGGGCAAGAAATTCGCGTTTGCGACGGACGTCGGACAGCATCAGATGTGGTCGGCGCTCCATCTTGCCATCGACACGCCGCGCACATGGCTCACGTCGGGCGGCCTCGGCACGATGGGCTTTGGCCTGCCTGCGGCGATGGGCGCGCAGCTCTACTACGGCAGTACAAGGCGCGTCATCCACGTAACGGGCGACGGCAGCATCAAAATGACGGGCAGCGAGTACTACACGATTGCGCGGCTCGACCTCCCCGTCATTTCACTCATCGTCAACAACACGAGCCTTGGCATGATACGCCAACTGCAGAAAGTCAACTACGGCGAGCGCTACACCGCGTGCGAATTCGACTACCCGATGGACTTCGTTGGCTACGCCAAAAGTTTTGGCATACCCGCTGAGGAAGTGTCATCGCCCGATGGATTCATCGATGCGTTTGACAACGCCATGAAGGCGAAAGGACCATACGTCATCGTCCTCGACATTCATCGCAGCTTCGTCGAGCCCATGACAAAAGGCGGCGCAAACATCAACGAATTCGTGGATTTCAATTAAGAGACAAGTGAAATAAAAAATCCCTGTTCATCATCGGTTTGGTGAATGGGGATTTTTTGATTCATGTGATTGTTTGTGCATGTAAAATATTTTATGGTATAATTGCCAATATATTAGGATTTTGGATAGATAGGACGGTTAATTTGGCTAAAAAAGTTTTTATGGGCGTCTACGGGTGCCAGATGAATTTCGCGGATGCGGAGCGCATGGAAGGCGAGCTTCATGGTATCGGCTATGAGCGAACGGATGACATGGAGTCGGCGGATCTCATATTGCTTCATACGTGCTGTGTGCGCGAGACGGCTGAGGACAAGGTCTACGGGAAAATCGGCGAGATAAAGCGGCTGAAGCGTGAGCGGCCAGAGCTCATATTCGGCATCACAGGCTGCATGGCGCAGAAGGAGCAGGAAAAGCTCATCAGGCGCGCGCCGCATATCGATTTCGTGCTCGGCACGGGGCGCATTGGCGAGCTCGTGGAGACGGTGAAGCGCTTCGAGGCGCCAGAGCGTCCGCGTCATCTCGTCGACATAGAGGGCGCTGACACGGAAATCCCTGAGAATATGAGCGTCGTGCGCAAAAGCGGCGTCTCGGCGTGGATACCCATCATGTACGGCTGCAATAATTTCTGCACGTACTGCATCGTGCCGTATGTGCGTGGCCGCGAGCGCAGCCGTGAGCCGCAGGACATCATTCGCGAGGTTGAGGAGGCTGTGCATGATGGATTTCGCGAGGTGACGCTGCTCGGGCAGAACGTGAATTCTTATGGCAAAGACCACAAAAAGGCGGATTTCGCGGATTTACTGAAGGCGGTCGATGAGGTCGAGGGCATAGAGCGCGTGAGGTTCATGACGTCGCACCCGAAAGATTTGAGTGACAAACTCATTGAGACGATAAAGAACGGTCGCCATCTCTGCGAGCATTTTCATTTGCCTGTGCAGTATGGCACAGACCGCATATTGCACGCGATGAATCGTGTTTACACGGTGGCGGATTATAAAGCACTGCTGAGGAAAATTCGCGAGGCCGTGCCGCACGCGAGCATCACGACGGACCTCATCGTCGGATTCCCTGGCGAGACAGATGAGGATTTCCGCGAAATGATTGCATTTTTGCGTGAGGCGCGCTACGATGCGGCGTATACGTTCATCTATTCGCCGCACTCGGGCACGCCTGCGGCGGAAATGGATGGCCAAGTGCCAGACGACGTGAAGCATAAAAGGCTCCATGAGCTCATGGCCGTGCAAAACGAAATCAGCCTCGAGATAAATGAACGGCTAAAGGGCGAGACGGTCGAGGTGCTCGTCGAGGGGCCGAGCAAAGGCGACGAGGGCGTATGGACGGGGCGCACGCGCACGGACAAAATCGTGCTGTGGCGTCACGGCGCAGAGCGTGTCGGCGACCTCGCCCATGTGACAATCACGCAGCCACAGACGTGGGTGCTGAAGGGCGAGCTTATAGGCGAGGGGCAAAGCGTATGAGCGGCAAGGATAAAGATAAATTGACGCCGATGATGGAGCAGTATCAGGCGACGAAGGCGCTTCATCCAGACGAGATATTGTTTTTCCGTCTCGGCGATTTCTATGAAATGTTTTTCGATGACGCGAGGCTCGTCTCGAAGGAGCTCGGCCTCACGCTCACGAGCAGGAGCGGCGACATGGCGCGTGCGCCGATGTGCGGCGTGCCGTACCATGCGGCGGAGAGCTATATATCGCGGCTCATAGCGCGTGGGTACAAGATAGCGATAGCGGAGCAAATCGGCGACCCGAAGGCGCCGGGGCTCACGAAGCGCGAGGTCATAAAGGTCGTGACGCCGGGCACCGTGCTGTCGGAGGACGCGCTTCCTGCTGCGCAGAATAACTACATCGCGCTCATCTACGAGCCGAACGCGGACGAGAAAAATGGCCGCGTCATACTCGCGGGCGCAGACATATCGACGGGCGAATGTTTCTACGGCGTCTACAGCGGCGCAGGGCGCGTAGACCGCCTATTCGATGAGCTGTATAGGCTCATGATGCCCGAGCTCATCATCGTGGGTGACATCCATTTCGAGAAAGAGCTCGAGTCGTTCGTCTCGCTGAGGCTCAAGCAGTGCGCGTTCACGCGCCTAGATGCGCCGTCTGAGCACGTATCGGAGCGGCTCGCGCAGCATTTCTCTGAGGACAATCAGCCGAACGGTGATGATGAGCGGGCGGCCGTGGCGACGCTGCTCGACTACCTCCACGACACCGTGAGGACGGATTTGTCGCATCTCAATCGCTTGACATTCATCGACGCGTCGGACAACCTCGTGCTTGACACATTCACGTTGAGAAATCTCGAGGTCACGCGAAATCTACGCGACGGCGGCAAAAAGAATACGCTGCTCGACGTGCTCGACTTCACGCAGACGGCGATGGGCGGGCGGCTTTTAAAGCATTGGCTTGAGTCGCCGCTTGTCTCTGTGCCGGACATAGACCGTCGCCTCGACGCCGTCGCGGAGCTTGTTGATGGCTTTTCGCTGCGTGATGAGCTCGGCGAGCGGCTGAAGTCGATATATGATTTCGAGCGCCTTTTGACGCGCGCGGAGGTCGGTACCGCGAATGCGCGCGACCTCGCGGCGCTCAGGACGTCGTTTGAGACGCTGCCGAGCATAAAATCGTCGCTCGAGGGCGTGAGGTCTGACCTTCTAAAGTCCGCTAATCGGAACATCGACACATACGACGCACTCGCGGAGCTCCTGCGCCGCGCTATCGTTGACGAGCCGCCGCTTTCCGTGCGCGAGGGCGGGCTCATCCGCGAGGGGTACAACGCGGACCTCGATGAATATCGGCGCATTGCGCACGACTCGAAATCGATGCTGCAGGAGATGGAGGAAAGCGAGAAGGAGCGCACGGGCATAAAGACGCTCAAAATCGGCTATAACAAGGTGTTTGGCTACTATATCGAGGTCAGGAACAGCGGCAAGGACCTCGTGCCCGACAATTACATCAGAAAGCAGACGCTCGCGAATGCCGAGCGCTTCATCACGCCCGAGCTCAAAGAATTCGAGACGAAAATACTCGGCGCGCAGGAGAAAATCGTGAATCTCGAGTACTCGCTTTTCACGGAGGTGCGCGAGGCCATCGTGAAGGAACTCACGCGCGTGCAGAAGACGGCGCACGAGATAGCGCTTGTCGATGTGCTGCGGAGCATGGCCGAGGCGGCGTCGCAGTACGGCTACACGCGCCCGAGGATGCGCTCAAACGGCGAGATAAAGATACGCGATGGCCGTCATCCGCTCGTTGAGCGAATACTGAAGACAAAGCTTTTCGTGCCGAACGACACGGACCTCAATCACGCAGACAGCGAAATCATGCTCATCACGGGGCCGAACATGGCGGGCAAATCGACGTACATGCGGCAGACGGCGCTCATCACGCTCATGGCGCAGGCGGGGAGCTTCGTGCCGGCGCGCGAGGCGTTCATATCGCCCGTTGACCGCATATTCACGCGCATTGGCGCGAGCGACGACCTCGTGAGCGGGCAGAGCACGTTCATGGTCGAGATGAATGAGGTCGCGGACATACTCGACTACGCGACGAAGAACAGCCTCGTCATACTTGACGAAATCGGCCGTGGCACGAGCACATACGACGGCATGAGCATTGCGCGAGCCGTCGTCGAGCACATAAGGGACCACATTCACGCGAAGACGATGTTCGCGACGCATTACCATGAGCTCACGGACATGGAGGGCGGCGTCGTGAAGAATTACTGCGTCGCTGTGAAGGAGCGCGGCGGCAGGGTCGCGTTTTTGAGGCGCATCGTCGCGGGCAGTGCTGACAAATCGTACGGCATACACGTGGCGAAGCTCGCGGGGCTGCCGTACGCCGTGACGAAAAGGGCACAGGAGATACTGGACGCGCTTGAAAGCTGCGCGGACAAAGGCGGCGAAAAAGGCGCGCTGTCGGGTGAGATTTCCAATGAAAATAATGAGCGCAAAAATCAGCGTGATGCGATGGAAATGGGCTCTCTGTTCTCGTCGCCGCTCGCCGATGAGATCATGTCGCTCGATGTGATGTCGATGACGCCGATAGAGGCCATAAACGAGCTGTATAAGCTCAAGGAGCGCGCGAAAAAGGAGGCGGGCATCTCGTGAGCATTCATCTTCTCGATGACGGCACGATTAATAAAATAGCGGCGGGCGAGGTCGTCGAGCGGCCCGCATCTGTCGTGAAGGAGCTCATGGAGAATTCGCTCGACGCGGGTGCAAAGCGCATAGAGGTCGAGGCGATGGCGGGCGG
>OMWN01000008.1 GCA_900314765.1 uncultured Selenomonadales bacterium
ATAGAGGAAACTGCTCAAAACCACGCAGTTTCCTCTGAATACGATTTTTATTATTTCATTTGTCCACTTGACGGGATGCACACCATTTTTTGCCGGCAGCTTTTTCGCTATCCATCGCGATATTGCGCGCGCTATCCCGCCATCCCGTTACGCTATCAGCCCCAAATTAAGCATCGCCTCGATGACTTTTTCTGTGTCGATGGGCTTTGCGGCGTATGCGTCGCAGCCGAGACGAAACGCTTCCTGCACGTAGTCGACCTCGGAGAGCGCGGACATCATGATGATTTTGATTTTCTTCTCGATGTGCTGTTGCTCCTCGAGCTCGCGCACGACTTGCAGCACCTTGAGCCCGTCCACTTTCGGCATCATGATGTCGAGGCAGAGGAGGTCGTACGGTTTTTTCGATTTTATCGACTCTATGAAGAGGTCGACCGCCTCCATGCCGTTCGTCGCGGCGTCGACGCTGCCGTACGCCGTCATGAATTCCGTGATGAACGCGCGGCTCATCCTGTCGTCCTCGGCGACCAGTATATTCAGTTTCTTGTCCATTTCCTTTCCCTCGTTCATCATTTCTCGTCTCCTTCGAGCTTGTCGTTGCAGTACTTCATGAGGTCGTCAATGCTGATTTCCGATATGCTTCCCATTTTCTTGCGCACGCCGCCTTCTTCGTCCTTTTCCGAAATCGACGGCGCATCTTTGTCTTCAGCGGTCTTATTGCTCTCGCCATGAATGTCGGGCTTCATGAATACGGTGTCCCTTCTCATTTCTGGCTCGGCGCCGTCCGCCTCGATGAGCGGCAATCGGAATATGAACTTGCTGCCCTTTCCCTTCTCCGACTCGACGGCGATGTCGCCCTGCATGGCGGCGATGAGCTCCTTCACAATCATGAGGCCGAGCCCCGTGCCGCCGAACCGCCGCGTGATGCTGCTGTCGCCTTGGCTGAACGGCTGGAAAAGCTGCTCCTGCGTCTTTCTCTCCATGCCGATGCCCGTGTCGGAGACGGTGAACCTCATGAATGGCCGCCCCTCCCAGAGCCCCGTCGACGCCGTGATCTCGATTTTGCCATGCTGCGTGAACTTGAGCGCGTTCGTGAGTAGGTTCCTGAATATCTGGCGGATGCGCAGCGGGTCGCCGACGACGAATCGCGGCAGACTCTCGGCGCCGACGATGCTGAACGCGATGCCTTTTTTCCGCGCGAGCTCACTGTAGACGGCCTCGATGCGTGAAAACATCTCGCGCGTGTCAAACCCGATGCTTTCGAGCTTCATGCGGCCGCTCTCGAGCTTCGAGAAATCGAGTATGTCGTTTATGATGGCCAACAAATCTTCGGAGCACGAGCGCGCGTTTTCGATGTAGTTTCTGACCTTGTCCGATATGGTACTGCGCTCGGCGAGCTCGAGCATGCCGAGCATGCCGTTTATCGGCGTCCGTATCTCGTGGCTGATGTTCGATATGAATATCGTCTTCGCCTTGCTTGCGGCCTCTGCGGCGGTCTTCGCGTATTTCAGCTGCTTCTCGTAGAGCTTGCCCGCCGAAATGTCGATGAGCGCGATGACGAGCCGTTTCTCGTCGCCCGTGCCCGTCTGCGACACGAATACCTTGAGCCACATCGGCGTGTATGAGCGCTTTGACTTCATCACGAACGTGAAATCGCTCGAAAATTCGTCGTCTGCTATCGCGTGCTCGATGCTCTGGCGCACGGGGCAGCTCGGGCAAAATGACGAATTGCCGCAGCCGTGCTCTATCGAGTTCTCGCAGAGGAACGCGTCGCCGAATTGACGGCCAAGCGCGTTTTCAGCTGTCGTCTGCATCATCGCGAGTCCTGCGCCGTTTATTTTTCGCGTGTAGCCATTCGCGTCGAGCACGCAGAGCCCGATCTTTGCCGCGGAGAATACCGTCGTCATGTATTTTTGGTCGGCGGCAATCTTGTGCTCGAGCATCCTGAGACGCGTGACCTCGCGCAGTATGATGGAGCAACCGATGAGGCGGCCGCTCGCTGAGCGCATCGGCGAGCACGTGGCCGAGAGATACACAGGCCGCTCGCCGCGCATGAGACCGACGTCCTTCGCGAGCCCGACGGACGTCATGCCGTACATCGCAATCGGCAGCGGGTCGGGGTACTTCTCGCCCGTGCCCACATTGATGAGCGGGCACACATCGTAGAAAAGCGCGCCCTCGATGCTCGCCTCATCCGTCGCGCCGAGTATGCGGCACGCCGCCTCATTCGCGTAGCGCACTCGCTCGCTCGTATCTGTCAGCACGATGCCGTCGCCGATGTCGCCCAGCAGCATTTTGAGCGACTCATATCTAAAAGGGATCTCCTTCTCCATGAATGGCCGTCACCTCTTTCCTGTGGAAATTTGCGTGATTCAATATGATTCAATTTGCATTATAGCCAAATTTTCGCGAAGCCAAAACGTTTTTCCACCAATTTTCTCTTTGCAGAATGATTTCGTCGTTCACTCGAGCGTTGTAGTTTTCGAGGATTGCGTATTGGAAATTTTCCTTTATATAGTCAAAGCCATTTTGTTTCACCAAATCGATGAGCTCAATGTTTCCGCCATGACCCGTATTGACATACGACGTCCAGCGCGATAAAAGCATGCCGTTTTCGCTTGTCGCAGACATGATTTTCCTTGATAATTTATCCACACACAGCTTTTATGATGCCTGCCATAGCGTCGAGCGGAGCCTCGCGGCCGACGGCGCCCATGAGTTTTGCGGCTTTTGGCATGCCGTAGACGACGCAGGTTTTTTCGTCCTGTCCGAATGTCTGAGCGCCCGCGCGGCGCATTTTGAGGAGGCCACGCGCGCCGTCGTCGCCCATGCCCGTGAGGATGATGCCGATAGAGCGGTCTTTCAGCTCGGCGCACGAGTCGAAGAGCACGTCGACGGATGGGCAGTGGCCGTTGACGAGCGGCCCCGGCTTTGCGATGGCGAAAAGCTCTGGCCCAAGCTTTTTGACTTTGAGGTGCTTGTCGCCCGCCGCGATGTAGATGTGATTCTGAAGCAGGCGCTCGCCGTCGGCGGCCTCTTTGGCGCTGAGCTTGCATTCCGCGTTGAGCCGATCGGCGAACATCGCGGAGAAGACGGGCGGTATGTGCTGCACGACGACGATGGGCGGCAGCGGCGGCACGAGCATTTTCAGCACTTTGGCGAGTGCCTCTGTGCCGCCTGTCGATGCGCCGATGGCGATAAGCTTTATGCCGCTAAATGGTTGCTTCATCGCATTCGTCGCAGCTTTATCGCTGTCATTTTGCGGCGCAATCATTTCCCGCATGCTGTCCACAATCGACGCCGCTGATGACGGCGTGACATCTAGCGTCGTCTTTTTTGCGTCGCTCTTCATGGGCGATGGCACCATTGCGCCGCTTCTTTGCGCAGTGTAGTTCCTGCTTGCATTGTCGGCTGTCCGCGCGTTGCTTTGCGTCGCCGTCACGATGTCAGTTTTTGCGCGCACGTCGCTTTCTCTCTGATGCGTGTGCATGATGGCGTGTATGCGCTCCGAGAGACCACCGCGATGCGTACTTATGGCGGATTGCTCCGCCGCGTTTTTGAGCGGCTTTCTGTATATGGACGGCTCGACGTACGCGAATGAGGCCATGCCCGGGGGTATGGCCTCGGCGTGACCGACGAAGAGATACCCTCCCGGCAGCAGTCCGCCGTAGAATTTTCTGAGGAGCTCTTGCCGCGTCGGCAGGTCGAAATAAATCATGACGTTGCGGCAGAATATCGCGTGGAATTTCCTGCGAAATGGAAACACGGGCGTCATGAGGTTGAACGGTCTGAATGTCACGGCGTTTCTGATTTCATCGGCAACCTGCGCGACGTTGCCATCGTAACGAAAATAGAGCTGTTGCCACGATGCAGGGAGCGTCTTCACGGCGTCCCTTGGGTAGCGGCCACGCGCGGCGGTGTCGATGACCTCGCGCGAGAGGTCCGTCGCGAGGAGCGACCGCTCCCACGACGGCGTCTTGAGCGCGAAGTAGTCCGCGAGCATGAACGCGAGTGCATACGCCTCCTCGCCTGTCGATGAGGCGGCGCACCACACGCGTATGTCGTGGTCGTACGCTGCCTCGTCCTCTATCCACGGCAGTACGTGGTCGCGAAAATATATGAAGTGGTCGCTTTCGCGCATGAAAAACGTGTGGTGCGTCGTGATGGCCTCGGAGAGCTCGCGAATGGCTTGGCCCGTCCTGTCGCCCTCGACGTACGCGAGAAACGATTCGGCGCTTTTGTATTGCCCCGTGAAATCGTGAGACTGCAAAAGTTTGTAGAGCCTCGACTCGAGCAGCGCCTTTTTCGCGGGCGGCAGCTGAATGCCGAATTTAGCATCAACGATTCGCGCGAATGATTGAAATGTTGAGTTTTGCATATTTTTTTATTTTTAATATTTGCCGAAATCGGTCACATCGCCCTCTGGCGCGGCGGCCTCGCTGTGCCTCGGTGCTTCAAACGACGCGTCACGCGTTGCCTTTGCGGATGGTCGCGCGCTGTCTTTCCTGTCGGACGTGTACTGTGCGGCCGCGACTCTTCCGCCCTCGAGCGAAAATCTTTCGGCTGTCTCTTTGAGGCGCGATGCCTGCGCGGAGAGCTCCTCGCTCGCGGATGCGGACTGCTCGCTCGTCGCGGAGTTGCCCTGCACGACCTGCGACACTTGGAGCACGCCTTGGTCTATCTGCTCAAGCGCAAGCTTTTGCTCCTTCGACGCCTTCGCGATTTCGTCAACGAGTCGCGCCACATCATCGACGTCGCTCGTGATGCTTTGCAGTGCCTCGGCGGTCTTGCCCGCGATGTTGCGGCCCGCGTTGACCTTTTCGATGGAGTCTTCTATCATGTCGGTCGTCTCTTTTGCGGCCTTCGCACTGCGCGCGGCGAGGTTTCGTACTTCCTCGGCCACGACGGCGAATCCCTTGCCGTGCTGGCCTGCGCGCGCGGCCTCGACGGCGGCGTTGAGCGCGAGGATATTCGTCTGGAACGCGATTTCATCGATGACTTTTATGATTTTCGAGATATTCGTGGAGGAGACGTTGATGTCCTCCATTGCGGAGAGCATCGACTGCATGTCGCGGTCGCCGGCCTGCGCCTGCTCCCTTGCCTTCTGCGTGAGCTCGTTCGCGCGGCCCGCGTTCTCGGCGTTGCTCGACGTCTGCGAGCTGATTTCGGAAATGGATGACGAGAGCTCCTCGACGGACGACGCCTGCTCAGCGGCGCCCTGCGAGAGCGACACGGACGCGTCGGAGACGTTCTTCGCGCCTGCGGCCACCTGGTCGGCGGCGAGGTGTATCTCCATCATGACGCTGTTCATGCTGCGGCGCATTTTCTCAAATGACTGCGCGACGAGGCCAATCTCGTCGCTGTTCTTTACGTATATCGGGTTCGTGAGATTGCCGCTCGCGATGTCGGCCGCCTCATCGCAGAGCTTTCTGAGGCGCCAGCCAATCTCGTTCGTCTCTTTGATGACGGCGATGAGCACGAGCAGCGTCACGACGACGATGATGGCCGCCGATATGGTGATGAC
This sequence comes from uncultured Selenomonadales bacterium, assembly GCA_900314765.1. GTDB lineage: Bacteria > Bacillota > Negativicutes > Selenomonadales > Selenomonadaceae > RUG024. The sequence continues at coordinate 5,522 of OMWN01000008.1, forward strand.
GTGCAGCGTTTTCGCGTAGGCCTGTGACATCTCGGTCGCTGCCGCCTTGTTCGCGATGTCGGCGACGCTGTCTATCATGGCGACGAGGTCATCGCCCGACTGACGCATCGCGGCCATCTGCGGCGTCGCGTCTATGGACTGGCCTCTCGGCACGTTCACGGACAGCACGGCCTCACGCGCTTGACGATAGGCCGTGAGCTTCGCTCTGAGCTGGCTCATGACGCGCTTTCCCTCTGCTGACACGGCGCGGCTCTCCACCTCGTCCATCAGTGTGTCGATATTTTTGTCGAGCGCCGCCGTGTTGGCCACCGCTTGGCTTTTCACCGTCGGGTCAGTCGAGAGCGCGAGGCTCGTGATGGCCGCGCGCGATTCGCTGACATTTTTCGCGAGCGCCGACGCTTGGTTGGCCGCGACGGCGTCCTCGTTGTAGATTCTGTAGTAGTCCTCGCTTGAGTTGTAGAGGAAATACCCCAGATACCCCCCGAAGACGATGGCCAGAGCCGCCATCACGAGCATCATGATGCGGAGCTTCGATATGATGCCGATGCCCGTCTCTTTAGTTCCCTCGTTCATTTATTATTCCCCCCGTCACTTTGTTCCTGCATGTCTGAAAGTTTCTCAACGTCTTCCTTGGAAAACAGTTTTTTCCAGTCGAGGAGCAGCACGACTCTGCCGCTTGCGCCCTCCTCGATGGGCTTCAGTTTTCCGACGCCTCTGATGTATTTCGTCTTTGACTCGCGCAGCTTCGGCGGCGGCACGACGTCCGCCTCTGGGATGTCGAGCACCTCCGACACGGCGTCGATGATGAGGCCTATGAGCATGTCCTCCACCTCTATCACTATGACGCACGTCCTGTCGGTGTACTCCCTGTACTCTTGGCCAAATCTCAGCCTCATGTCCACGACAGGGATAATCTTCCCGCGGAGATTGATGATGCCCCTGATGTAGTCCGGCACCTCCGGCACCCCTGTAATCGGGAGAATGCCAATGATCTCCATCACGACCTTTATGTCGATGCCGTAGACCTCCTGCCCGATGGTGAAGACGAGATATTTGTCCTTCTGCGTGTCCTCCTCGTCGAGGATGCTCTCATCGTCCATCGTGTCACGCTCCTTTCTTTATGTGAATAGGATTATTATTTCGTGATTATTTCAATATCGACCCTAACACCTGCGCGTCGAGGATGAGGCTGATGCTGCCGTCTCCGAGCAACGTGCAGCCGCTGATGCCCGTCTTGTCGGTGATGCCGTCTATGAATTTCGGCACGGGCTTGACGACGATTTCCTGCACGCCCATGAGTTTGTCGGCGTGGAGCGCGAATAGCCCGCCTGTGCGCGACTCGAGGAGCATCAGTATGCCCTTTTCGATGTCGGTCTCGGCGCCTTTTATGCCGTACATTTCATCGAGGCGCACGACGGGGCAGCACTCGCCGTCTTCCATGATCATCTCGCGGCCTTCGGTGTCCTTGAATACTTCGCCGTGCATCGGCCTGAATGACCGCCTGATGGCGCTGATGGGCACCGTGAAGCGTGACGATCCAACCATGACGCTCATGCCCTCGATGATGGCGAGCGTCAAAGGGATACGCATCGTTGTTGTCGAGCCCTTGCCAGGGTCGCTGTCCATCACAACGCTGCCGCCGAGCGCTTTTATGTTCGACACGACGACGTCCATGCCGACGCCGCGCCCCGAGTATTCCGTCACTTTGTCATTCGTCGAAAATCCCGGCGCGAATATGAATTTGTAGATTTCCTTGTCCGTGTATTCGCCCTCGGGCTTCGTCAGAAGGTGGCGCTCCTTTGCGCGCGCGAGTATCTTGTCGCGGTCGAGTCCCGCGCCGTCGTCCATGATGCGAATGACGACCTCGCCGCCTGCGTTCGTCGCGGCGAGCGTCACCGTGCCGCTCTCGGGCTTGCCTTTCGCCGTGCGTTCATCGGGCATCTCAATGCCGTGGTCGATGGAATTTCTGATGATGTGCATGAGCGGGTCGCCGATGTGATCGTTTATCGTCTTGTCGACCTCGGTGTCCTCGCCGCGCAGCAGGAGTCGCGCCTTTTTGCCGAGTTTTTTCGTCATGTCGCGCACGATGCGGTTCATTTTCTTGAATGTGCCCTCGAGCGGCACCATTCTGAGCGCCATGACGCTGTCCTGCAGCTCGCCGTTTATCTTGTGCAGCTGGCGCGCGGCTTTCTGGAAATTTTCAAGCTCGAGGCCGCTGAGGTCGGGGTTCTGCACGACCATCGACTCCGCAATGACGAGCTCGCCGACGAGGTCCATGAGCCTGTCGAGCTTGTCGACTCTCACGCTGATGACCTGCGACTCGTGCTCCTTATGAGCGGCGTCCTTCTTTGCGGGCGAGAGCTTCTCCGTCGATTTTTTCACGGCGGGCGGCACAGACTTTGCGCCCTCCGTCACGGGCACATTCGGCACTATTGGCGCCTCGGCGTCCTTTGCTTCCTGCGTCGCGACTTCCGTCTTCGATGGCCAGTAGAGACATTCGTCCGTCGATTTCAGCTCGCGTACCTTTAGGTCGGTGAGGAAGCTCGTTTTCTCGAGCGTCGTCTTTATGTCGGCTAGGCTCTTTGTCGCCGTCATGTAGAGCTTGAGGCCGCTCTTTTCGATTTTGTCCGGTGCCTCGGGGTCCTCGAGCAGCTTGTCGGGGAGATAGTGGAGCTCCGTGACCTCGCTCTGGAATGAGCTGATGACGGTGTACGCGCGCACTTCTAGCATGCCGCTGCCGGGGTCGAACTTCAGTATCGCCTCGTAGACGTGGAGCGGCCCCTCAGCGGGCTTTGCCTCGTCTTTGGCGGCGCCGATGTAGTACTGCGGCGCGGGCTCGGGTGCGGCGGGTTTCTGCGCAGGTGCAGGTGCGGCCGTGCTGCTCGCGGCGGGCTTCTGCGCGCCTTTGACTTTGCGGAGATCGACGTCGGGGTCGTCGCCGTTGTCGATTTTCATCTGGCGCAGGAATGCTTCCGTCGCCTCGCGCATGTTCTGGCTCGATTCGCTCGGCGTGTTGCCTTCGTCGAGCACGTCGATTTCGCCCTGCATGAAGTCGACAGCCGCGAGCACGAGGTCCGTCACGCTCGACACGTCGATTTTCTTCGGGTGCAGCTCGCGAATGTAGAAGAAAATATCCTCAATCGCGTGCGCGAGCTTCGAGATTTCGTCGAGCATCATCATAGCCGCCGAGCCCTTTATCGTGTGCATCGCGCGGAAAATCTCGTTCACGTCGTCTGGGTCAAAGCTCTGCGCTTCCTCGCTTTTGAGCGCGAGTTCTTCGAGCTTTGAGAGGAAATCGCGGGTCTCGTATATGAAGACCTCCACCATAGGCTCATGCTCTGCCAAATTGCTCACCTCTCATGCAAAGCAGACAGGGAATTTCGTGTCTGCTGAAAATATATTTTTATTTCTCGCTTCGAAACAAATTTCTTTCATTTTTAAATCTAAAATCATTATAACACTTCATAAAATCGTCGAGAACACTGTTAATGATAATTTTATGAAAAATTTATGTTATGGAAAATGACAATTTTTGACGTCAGCGATTTTATGACTTTTTCATTTTTCTGTCGTAGTATGAAGCCAAATGAAATGACTCGAAATTTTTTATGAATGGAGATGGTATCAATGGAAGCTTTTGCGGCTCTTGTTGTCCTGTTTGTCATTCTCATGTTCGTCGGCATCCCAATCATCATGATAGCGGCTGTGGCATTCATCGCCGCCGTGCTTGTGCTGATGCTGTGGGTCGGCGTCGAGCTTTTCAAGCTGTTCTTCTACCTCGCGCTCACGTTCATCATATCGGGCATCGTCGGCAAAATCGCTGACCATTTTGGCGCGAGCCAAAAGCTCTCGAAAAATCTCGCGCTCGCCTCGTCTCTCGCCTGCATCTTCTATTTCTTCTTCTATTAATAACGCTTCTATATGACTCGGTGATGCCAGTCCTCATCCACTGCGCAATTTCGATAGGCTCTAAGGCTTTAGGAAACACTGATTATTTCAGCAGTCGTCTTGACGGATATTTTTCCGTATATCTTCGTCGATGCTCATCAGCGTAGCACCACTACGCTTCTTCGCATCTTCTTGATATACGAAAAAATCTCTTGTCAATACTCCTACTTCAATTAATCAGCGTTTCCTTTACTTCCTCGCGGCAAAAGCGAAAACACGCCGCTTCGGAGCCAGCCAAAGAGCCTATATGAAATTGCTTAATTACTTCGGACTGGCATCACCTCGTGCATAGCCACAAATTTACGCAAATCAAAAAGCTCTGCTCTCGTTGATTGCTTTTCATCAATCGAGTGCAGAGCTTTTATTATGGAATTTTCTCTTCATCACCCATGCGAGAACACGAACGTCGTGCCTTTGCCAAGCTCGCTCGTGACGTCGATGGCGATGTCGTGGCGCCGCGCTATTTCGCGCGCGATGGGGAGCCCGAGCCCTGTCCCCACGCTGTTGGCGTCCGTCGTTCCTTTATGGAATTTGTCAAATATGTGCGGCAAATCCGACGGCTCTATGCCCGCGCCGTGGTCCTTTATGGCGATGGACCACGGCGCTTTGCTTTCGCTGTCATTTTGCGGCGCCTCGACAGAGACCTCGATGGTGCTGCCGTCCTTCGAGAATTTTATGGCGTTGTCGAGCACGATGAGGAACATTTGGCGCATGCGGCCGAAGTCGATTTCATCGACGATGGCGGGCAACGCTTCGTCATGCGCAATCGTGATGTGCTTTTTCGCGGCGAGTCGCGTGGCGGCGCGTATGGCATCGTGGAGCGCATCCGAGATATTCGCTGTGCTCTTCTCGATTTTGAAGTCCGCGTTTTGGAGCCGCGCGAGCTCGAATAGATCGCCGACGAGCCGTTGAAGTTGCTCGACGTTTGACGTCATCTGCGCGAGCACGCTCTTCTTTTTCACTTCGTCCGTCACGAGTCCAGCCGTCATCATCTCGAGCAAGCCGCGCAGCACCGTGATGGGTGTGCGGAGCTCATGCGAGACGCCCGCGAGGAAGTCCTGCCGCATTTTTTGGAGCCGCTCGCTTTCGCCCTTTGCTTTTTTAAGGCGGGCGGCGAGCGTATCTATGCCGCTCGCGAGGCTGCCGATTTCATCATCACGCGTGATGCCCGTGCGGGCATCGTAGTCGCCGTCAGCGAGCGTCGCCGTCGTCTGCTCCATAACGTGAAGCGGATGGATGAAGCGGCGCGCGAGCATGAGCGACAAAAGTGCCGCGAGCACGAAGGCAATGACGACGGCGGCGGCGAGGATTTTGAGCCCGCCGTACTCCGTGTCCCTGATGCCCGAGAATGTGCGGTGAAGCAAAAGCGCGCCCATGACGTCGCCGTTTTTCGAGTGGAGCGGCACGCCAACAGTCACGGACGGCGACGAGAGGAGCGATGAGAAGCTGTCGCTTTTTTGCGGCTGACCCGAGAGGACATTATCGAGGAGCGCCGTGGCGTCGTCGGGCATCACATCGTAGCTCGTGGCGTTTTCGTCGCCGTAGTACGCGATGGTCTTTGAGGATTTGTCGACGAGCCAGACGTCGGCGCGCGCGAGGTCGTTGAGATTTTTGATATACGATGCGAGCGACGCGCTATTTATGTGAGACGTGTCGCCGTCGGGCGGCGGTGGCGCGTCAGGTGGTGGCGGTGCGACCATGCGGCGGCAGTAGCCATCGTGGTGCATATATGGCGGCGGACTCGGCATTGTCTCGTTCGCGGACGCAGGCATTTGGCTCATGTCCATCATTGCGCCTTGCATCATGCCACGGTGGTGCATCATGCCCATGCCGTGATGACGATTTTTTTCATTATACGACGCATCTTCATTTTCCACAGTCGTGTCAGCGTTCGCCGATTGATTCGCATTGTCGCTCGGCTGTGACGCCATCTTGAAGAACGTGTCATCATTTTCAATGAGCATGGCAATGGCATTCGCGCGCGACGTGAGGTCGTTCATCGTCATTTCCATCGTGTGCGAGCGGAAAAGCTGCGTGAACACGAGCCCAATGATGACGGCGAAGACGACGAGCGCGGCGGAGAAATACCCGAGCAGACGAGCGGTCAGACTTTTCATGATGTCACCTCGAATGAATAGCCGACGCCCCATGATGTCTTTATTTGCCAATCGGGGTGCGGTACGGCGTTCGTCTTCGCGCGCAGCCGTTTTATGTGCGTGTCGACGGTGCGCGTGTCGCCCTCGTAGTCGTAGCCCCAAAGCGACTCGAGCAGATGGTCGCGCGAAAATACGCGGCCACGATTTTCCGCGAGCAGCGTGAGAATGTCGAACTCGCGCTTCGTGAGGTTTACCACTTTGCCGCTGATGGACGCGCGGCATTCGTCGTAATCGAGCACGAGGCTGCCACGCGTCAGCGTCTTCGATTTCGTGTCCTCGGCTGCAGCGGGCCGCTCGAGTCGCCGCATGATGGCGCGGACGCGGGCCATGACCTCAGCCGCAGAGAACGGCTTCACTATATAGTCGTCGGCGCCGATGTCGAGCCCCATGATGCGGTCGTAGTCCTCGCCGCGCGCCGTGATCATGAGTATCGGCACATTCGACTCGCGCCGTATCTCGCGGCAGATCGAGAAGCCGTCGAGCCTCGGCATCATCACATCGAGCAGCACCACGTCGGGCTTTTCCACGCGGAATTTCTCGAGCGCCTCATCGCCGTCGCTCGCCTCTATTGTCTTATAGCCGGCCTCCGAGGCAAATGCGGTCAGTATGCCGCGTATGGCCTCGTTGTCGTCGGCAATCATCATCTTTATCATGTTGTCACCTTCATTTTGAGTGCAAATCGCTTCTACAAATTATATCATGACAATTATAAATGGGCTGTGTGACAAATTTGTGACGAATTTTTTTTGAGAAACAAAATCCCTTGAACCCGCATCAACACAGCGATTTGGGCATCACCTCAAAAATTTTCAACAAAAAGTTGAAAAAATTTCCAAAAAAGCGTTGACATTTCTGGAAGCATTTGGTAATATATACAAGCTGACTCACGGAGCTACGGCAACGAAGCCC
>OMWN01000019.1 GCA_900314765.1 uncultured Selenomonadales bacterium
AGAGGAAACTGCTCAAAACCACGCAGTTTCCTCTGAATACGATTTTTATTATTTCATTTGTCCACTTGACGGGATGCACACCACTTTTCATTTGTCAGCGCGAGCTTTTGTTTTGCGTTTTTACCATTTGTATGGAATTTTGTCATCGTCGCCTGTCACGTACATCGTCGCAAGCGTATTTGTGAGAAGATTGCGCTCATCGTCGTATATTTTCGCGATGAGCACGATGGTCTTGTGGCCGTGGTGCCTGACCTCGGCCTCGGCGTATGCCGTGTGACCCGCCGTGAGGTTTGCGATGAAGTCCGTCGTGATGTTGAGCGTCACGGTGTGGACGCCGACCGTGCAGCACGCGACGCCGACCGCCGTATTCGCAAGCGTCGAGAGCGCGCCGCCGTGCGCGAATCCGCGCGGGTTCACATGGATGTCCGCCTCCAGCGGCATGTGAAGCTTCGCCTTGCCGCACGACACTTCGTCTATGACGATGTGGCACGTCTTGACGAACATGTTGTGACTGAATATCTCACGAATGATTGCGAGGCACGTCTCCTTGTCCATCTGTTTTTCCTCATTTGCCATTCATCGTCGCCTCCTCGTCATCCCAGAGATGCGCGAATCTCTCGTCGTGGCCGACGACGAACATCGTGGCTATCGTCTCACAGAGCGTCGTGCCGTCGGACGTCGTTGCCGTGACCTCCATGACGTCCGTCGTGCGCCCGCGGTGAAGCATCCGCGCGCGCGCATACGCCGTATCGCCGACAGGGATGTTGTGCATGAGATTCGTCGTGATGCTCTGCGTCACGACGATGTCGCCCATCGTGCGGCCACAGACGCCGCAGGCATTGTCGACGAGCGAAATGAGCACGCCGCCATGCATGCGCCCGTCCATATTGATGAGGTCATCACGCACGACGAGATGATTTTTCACCGTGCCTTGCCCGACTTCGTCTATCGTGATGCCCAGAAGGTGCACGAAGGGATTTGTATCGTAGAGTGCCTGAAATTTCTGAGCGTACAGGGATTTATCCAAATATCTCACCTCAAAAAATTTATGATGAATCGCGTAGCTTCATTCTATCATAAATCACGGCGCCTATCACAAAAAAATTTCTGCAGCACCGCGCGGCATTCATCCTCCATGACGCCGCCCGCGACCTCGATGCCCGCCGCAAAAAGCGCAGGCTCCGCGAACATCGCCATGACGGACTCCACCGCGCCCGCCCGCGAATCCGGCGCGCCATAGACGAGACGCCGGAGCCGCGACGCGGCGATGGCACCCGCGCACATGGGGCACGGCTCGAGCGTCACGTAGAGCGTCGCGCCCGTGAGACGGAAGTCGCCGAGTCGCCGCCCGCCCTCGCGTATCGCGATGATCTCAGCGTGAGCCGTTGCGTCGTGCTCCGTCTCTCTGAGATTGTGCCCTGACGCAATGATGCCGCCCTCGCTCGACACGAGGACGGCACCCACTGGTATCTCGCCCTCCGCCGCGGCTTTCTCCGCCTCGACGAGAGCGAGCCTCATATAGTCTCTGTCCTTCATTTACTCAATCAGCCTCAGCTTGCTGAGGAGCGACGCATCTTGATAGAAAAGAGACTGTGTCGCCCGCGTCACATCGACTTCGTACGGCGCCGACACCGTCATGCCGCGCGGCTCCTCCGTCTCCGTTGTGCGCCTCATCTTCCGCTTCTTTTTCATCGCGCTGTCAAGCTGGTGCTGGAAGGCCTCCCCGTCAGCCAGCCCCGCGCCGCCGCGCCGCTCCGTGTACTGCCGCCCGATGTCATACGCCACAGGCGTGACACGCGAGATTTTCTCCACTTTCCTAAAAGCCATATCGCATCCCTCCTCGTGTAATGGTTTCATAATTTTGCGTCAAGGCAAATAATTTTGCCTCTCACTATATATATCGTAATAAATCGAAAAAACTTAAGCGAAATTTTTAAAATATAAGAAAAAACCTGATTCCAACTGTCAAAAGATTTGGAATCAGGTTTTTATACGAACTCGAATTTTCTTTCTCTTTTATTCCTTTACCTCGCTCAATACGACGCGGTCAATGTCGTCTGTTTCCTTGAGCTTGACGCTGACGGTCTCTTTGAGCGCTGTTGGCACGTTCTTACCGACGTAATCCGCGCGAATGGGGAGCTCCCTATGGCCGCGGTCTATGAGCACGGCGAGCTGTATGATGTGCGGTCGCCCCATGTCTATGAGCGCGTCGAGCGCGGCGCGTATCGTGCGCCCCGTGAAGAGCACGTCGTCCGTGAGGATGATGGTCTTGCCGCTGATGTCAACAGGCATTGTCGTCGGACGCACGACGGGCTGATACGCCATCGTGGAGAGGTCATCGCGATAGAGCGTGATGTCGAGGATGCCCACGGGCGGGCGCACGCCCTCGATATTTTTTATCTCAGCCGCGATGCGCTCCGCTATTGGCACGCCGCGCGAACGGATGCCGACGAGCATGAGGTCATCGACGCCCCTGTTTTTCTCGACAATCTCGTGCGCTATGCGCGTGAGCGCGCGGCGAATGCCGTCCTCGTCCATCAGCTCTGTTTTCTCCATAAGTGTCATCATTTGTTTGACCTCCCCATTTATTTTATTCCACGACGAATAGCGTCTATCACATTTTTCATGTCGTCAGGCATCGGCGCCTCGAACGTCATCTCTTCCCTCGTGCGCGGGTGCGTGAACGTGAGCCGCATCGAGTGAAGCGCCTGCCCGTCGATGATGCCCGCGAATCGATTTTTCTTCATGCCATATTTCGGATCACCGACGAGCGGATGACCGATGTACGCCATGTGCACGCGAATCTGGTGCGTCCTGCCCGTCTTGAGCTCGCACTCGACGACGGTGTAGTCGTCAAATCGCTCGCGCACTGTGAACTCCGTGATGGCGTCCTTGCCGCCGTGCTCCACGGGCACTACGGCCATGCGCTGACGGTCGCGCGGATCGCGGCCTATCGCGCCATGCACGACGCCGCGCGGCTCATTGATGACGCCGTGCACGATGGCTATATACGTGCGGTGCGCCGCCTTCGTGCGTATCTGCTCCGCGAGGTCCACATGCGCCGCATCATTTTTCGCGGCAATCATGACGCCCGACGTGTCTTTGTCGAGGCGATGCACGATGCCCGGGCGCAGCGCGCCATTGATGCCCGAGAGATCGTGACAATGATAGAGCAACGCATTGACGAGCGTGCCATCGGCTGTGCCCGTCGCTGGATGCGTCACCATGCCGCGCGCCTTGTTCACGACGATGACGTCGCTGTCCTCGTAGAGAATGTCGAGCGGTATGTCCTCTGGTCGCGCCGCGATGGGCTGCGGCGCAGGCACATCTATCGTGACGACGTCGCCGACGCTGAGCGTGTGCCGTGGCTTCGTCACCACTGTCGGCTCCTTGCCGCTCTCCGCCACCGTCACGCCGCCCGTCGAGATGATTTTCTGTATATGAGAGCGCGAAAAGCCGTCGATGCTCCTCACGAGAAATTGATCGAGCCGCTCGCCCTTTTTGTCCTCTGTAAATGTCCTAACATCACTCATTGCTTCGCTGCCCTCACGTCTTCTGCCGCGCTCTCGTCATTTTTCTCGTCGTCGCTCGTCATCACGGCATAGATGAGGCAGCCGACACCGACGCATATTCCGATGTCGGCGATGTTGAACACAGGCCACACACGGAAATCGAAAAAGTCAATGACGTAGCCATACAATATGCGGTCGATGAGATTGCCAATCGTGCCGCCCACGAGCATCGCGACCGCCGCGCGCACGAGAAGCGGCTCACGCGCTATCCTCTCTCTCAAATAAATAATCACCGCGATGATGACGACTGCCGCGAGCACGAAAATCCATCTGCTGCCCTCAAACAGCCCAAACGCCGCGCCCCTGTTCCTCACGTACGTGAAATGAAATATGCCCTCTATCACGGGGACGGACGAGCCAAGCGGCATGAGCGATGAGACGGCGAGCTTTGCAATCTGGTCTATGATGATGACTGCTATGCTCAAAGCGGCAAATATCATTTCTTATCGCCCTGCTTCGTCTCCTCGCGCCGCTTCTCAGCGAGCACGCGCGCGTCACGCTCGACGATGCCATTCGCGCCGCGCATCTCCTGCGGCCCTCTCTGCCACGGCAGGACGACAGGCTTCGTCTCCGCCGTCGCCACGTCGCCTCTCTTCGGTATCTTGAGATTGGGCACGGCGACCTTTGGCACCGCCTTGCTCTCCTTTTCCTTCGCCTTGTCGGGCGCAAGCTCACGCAGTGCCTCCGCCTCGGCCGCCGCCATATCTTCGGCCTCGTCTGGGTCGTCTGGCCCGAGCGCGCCCACCGTCTGCTGCACGCCCTCCTCCTCGAGAAGCTCAAGCTCCGTGCGCAGCAGTGCCTTTATCTTTATGAGGAACTGGCGCTGACGATGCAGCATGTTGTCGTACTGGTCCTCCTTGTGGCGGACCTGATCCTCGATGTTCTCGAGCTTTTGGCGCACCTCAATCTCCGCCTGCTTCTTCATGTTCGCGCATTCTTTTTCGGCGGCAACACGCATCTCCTCCGAACGCGCTTTTGCATTTCCCATCACGTCGTCTGCCGTCTTCTGCGCGACGAGCAACGTGTCACGGATATTCTTCTCCATGTCGCGGAACTGGTCAAGCTTCTTCTCCGAAAGCTTCAGCTCCTCTTTCAGCTGATTATTTTCACGAAAAAGAGCCTCGTAGTCGTTGATGATTTGATCGAGAAAATCATCGACCTCCTCCTCGTCGTACCCGCGAAATCCCTTTTTGAAAACCTTGTTATGTATGTCGGCTGGTGAAATCATTGTCAGCGCACACCCCCATTAAATATATCGCTTCAGGCTGATGCCAATGCGTCCTTTTTTCGTCTTGCCGCGTATCTCGGCCACCTCGACCCTGCCGCGCCCGCGCATCGAGAGCACGTCGCCCTGCTTCACCGTCTGCGACGCGTTCTTCACGGACTGCCAGTTCAGCTTCAGCTTGTCGGCCTCGATGTCGGACGCCGCGCGGCTCCTCGACATGCCAAACCCCGCCGCCGCTATTGAGTCCACGCGCAGCGATGCGACCGTCGCGCTGATGTCCTTCACGCGCTCCTCGCGCGGGGCGATGTCGGCGAGTTCCCCCAGTTCGCACTCGACGTGCGCCGCGCCTATGTCCGTGAGATTTTGCAGGAGAAATTCTGCCATTTTCTTGTCAACGAGAATGCGCGCCATCCTCGCCGTCACGAGTATGTCGCCAATCTTCTCGCGCTTTATGCCCTGCCCCATCAGCGCGCCAAGCACATCACGGTGCGTGAGGCGGGCAAATTCGTCATGCCACGTCGCATTGAGGCAGGCGATATCAAACGACGGCGTGCCGCCGAAATCGCGGTGCATGAATATCGCGCGCTGACGCTCCGCGCCCTCGTAGCCACCGCCAAAATCCACGCTGAGCCCGTCGAGCGTCGCGGCAATCGTCTCCGCGATCTCCATCTCGTATGGATTGAGAAATCCCGTCAGACGGAATTTCTGCGTGCGCGACGCCTCGCCCGCGAGGTCCGCGAGACGAATGGCCGTCTCCTCGCCCTCCGTGCCCTTGTAGTATCGTATGATTTTTTCTCGAGCTGAGTTGTTCGCCATTATTTGCTCCCGAGCTCCCTCGAGCGATCAGCTGCGGCCATCACGGCATCCATGAGTGCGCCGCGCACGCCCTTTTCCTCCATGACGCGCACACCCGCTATCGTCGTGCCCGCCGGCGACGTCACGCCGTCACGCAGCACATCGGGATGCTCGCCCGTCTTGAGCACCATCTCCGCCGCACCGAGCATCGTCTGCGCCGCGAGGAGACGCGCCGTCGCCCTCGGTAGCCCTGCCATCACGCCACCGTCAGAGAGCGCGTCGATGACGAGGAATCCATACGCAGGCCCCGAGCCCGACAGCCCCGTCACGGCGTCCATCATGCTCTCCTTCACCTCGACGGCCTCGCCGCCCGCCGCGAACAGTCCCGCGACAAACGACACTCCGTCCGCGTCCGCGCCGTCGCTCACGGCATAAGCCGACATGCCCGCACCGACTGCGAGCGGCGTGTTCGGCATCACGCGCACCACATCATGAGGTGCGAGCTTCTCTTTCAGCGCCGCTATCGTGACGCCCGCGACGATGGAGACAACCATCGCGTACGGCTTCATATTGCCCGCGATTTCCGCGACGGCCTTCTCCACGACCTGCGGCTTCACGGCAAGCACCACGACATCGACGGCGCCTATGAAGCTTTCCGAGCCGACTACCGCATTGACATGATACGTGTCGGCTAAATATTTCGCGCGCGCCGCCTTGTGGTCTGAGACATATATATTCTCGGGCTTCACGACGCCGCGGCTCGTCACGCCCTTTATGATGGCCTCCGCCATCATGCCGCCGCCGATGAAGCCTATCTTTTTACTCTCAGGCATATACCTTCGCCTCTCCTATTTTCTTATCCACGAAAAATCCATGCTGCCCGTCGCTTTGTCCTTCGTGTACGTCACATTGACATTGCTCGGCGCGCAGAGATACACGTTGTGCCCGACCTTTTTGATGTCGCCCGCGAGCGCGTACGTCGTGCCCGAGAGGAAATCGACGATGCGCCGCGCGACGTCGCCCTCCGTGCGCTCGAAATTGATGACGACGGGCTTCTTCTCCTTTATCGAGTCCGCTATCTGCTTCACATCATCGAAAGCCTGCGGCTCCACGACGAGCACCTTGACGCTCCTGTTGTGCGCCTGCTCCGCCGCGCGGAAATCTATCACATTGTCGGCACGCGGCGCGCTGTTTCGCTTCGGGAACTCCCTCACATTGTCACGCGGCGGCCTATCCTCCGGCTCGTCCTTTGGCTCATTTTCCTCCGGCTCATCCGGCGGCAAATCGTCCCCGCTGTTTCCCATCAATCCGTTTTTGAACTTATCTATGATGCTCATTCTAGCTCTCCTTTCGGGCGCATGTCAGCGAATTATTGTCATATTGACATACTGGCATTCTTCATTAAATCGTAGCAAAAAAGCCACTGAAAAGCAAGGGAAATGTGGGTAAAATAAAAATCCGACAAATCAGAGAATGACCTTTGGTTTGTCGGATTTTATCGTTTTATGAATTTATATTGAAAATCTTGCGATTACTTTATCTTTCTGATCCAGCCCTTTGGCGGCTCAATCGTGCCGAGCTGTATGCCCGTCAGCGTGTCGTAGAGCTTCTGCGTGATTGGGCCCATCTTCTCCATGCCGCTTGGCAGGTCTATGACCTCGCCGTGGTTGACAATCCTGCCGACTGGCGAAATGACCGCCGCCGTGCCGCAGAGGCCGCACTCAGCGAAGTCCTTGACCTCATCGAAGCGGATAGGACGCTGCGTGACCGTGAGGCCGAGGTAGTTCTCAGCGAGATACACGAGCGAGCGGCGCGTGATGGACGGCAATATCGATGCAGACGCAGGCGTCACGACCTCGCCCTCTTTTGTGACGAAGAGGAAGTTTGCGCCGCCCGTCTCCTCGACATACGTGCGCGTCTGCGGGTCGAGGAACATGTTCTCATCAAAGCCATTCGCATGAGCGACGACGCCCGCATGAAGGCTCATCGCGTAGTTGAGGCCGCCCTTGATGTGGCCCGTGCCGCGCGGCGCAGCGCGATCGAAGTCGGAAACACAGATCGTGACAGGCTTCGCGCCGCCCTTGAAATACGGGCCGACCGGCGTGCCGAAAAGACGGAACTGATACTCATCAGACGGCTTGACGCCGATGACAGGACCCGACGCGAACATATAAGGACGCAGATACAGCGACGCGCCCGTGCCATACGGCGGCACCCAGTCCGCATTCGCCGACACAACCTCATCGACAGCCTCGAGGAACTTCTCCTCCGGGAAAGGCGGCATCTCGAGCCTCTTTGCCGAGTTAATCATGCGCTTCGCGTTCATGTCCGGGCGGAACGTCACAATGTCGCCATTCTTCTGCGTGTACGCCTTGAGACCCTCAAAGCACTCCTGGCAATACTGCAGCACGCCCGCGCACTCATTCATCGTGACATTCGCGTCATCCGTGAGGCCGCCCTCGTCCCACTTGCCATCCTTATAATTTGCCACATAGCGCTTTGAAATCACCCTATACGAAAACCCAATCGATGACCAATCAACATTAACCTTTCCCATCTGAAAATCCCCTTTCAATATTTTGAGAAGAAAACTCTCCTCATGTGTTACACCTTTACATTATAACGCAATCGACACCAACATTCAACAGAAAAGTGTATGCAAAAAGCAAAACTGTCCGCATAAAAAGGCGCTCATTTGTCGCCATAGTGACCACGACACGAAATAATATCTACAGTTTCGTCGATAATCCTAAACAACAATCTATCCTTCTGATTCACACGGACACTCCATAGCCCAGCCAAGTCACCTACCAAAGGCTCAGGTTTTCCTAATTGACACTCAAGCCCATTCCTACGTATATCTTTTATGAGTTGATTGATTTTGCGTAAAAAACGTTTATCCTCATTTTGGATTTCCACATATTCATCCCATGCCTTATCAATCCATTTCAAATCTAGCATTTTACGCCTCTATTAGTTCGTGACTCTCCACTTCTCCTGCTTTAGCCTTTTCAAGGCGACGACGAAACTCTCTTGCCTCGGCAGGTGTAAAGCCATTCTCATCCAGTAATGAAAAATGCATGCTTTGCGAACGCACAGTTTGTTTTACCAGCGCATTAAGCGCGGCTGACATAGATATGCCAATAGCATCGCAAAGCCTGCTGAATTCGTCTCTTGTGTCAATGTCCATCTTAAACGTAAAATTCGCTTTCTTTAATGATACAGTACTCATTTAAATCACCCCTTAATTCCATTATATTTATATGTTCAAAATATGTCAATATCATGTACATATAATGTGCAAATAAGAACATCACAAACAAAAAAAGCCCACAACCGTGAGCGCAAAAAAAGAAGTCCCCCGCAAAAGAGGAGACCACCTTTCAATAGTGAATGCCACATCTTTCCAACACTTCACACAACAATTTTCTGCTTACTGCAACAAGCTCAGCACGCTTGACGAGTTCTGATTTGCCTGCGCGAGTATTGACTGCGCCGTACTAAGGAGCACGTTGTTTTTCGTGTACTCAGTCATCTCTTTCGCCATGTCCGCGTCGCGGATTGTTGACTCGGAGCTCTGCACATTTTCGCTCGCGGTAGTGAGGTTTGTCGCCGTGTACTCGAGCCGGCTCTCCATGGCGCCTATCGTCGTCTGCGTGTCGAGAGCCTTTTCCACGGCCTTGTCAATGAGGTCTATGCTTTGCATCGCCTTGTCGCGCGTCGCAACCGATATATTCTCTCCCGTCGACGAACGCAGGCCAAGCGATTTCGCCCTCATATCAAAGGTGAATACCCTTATCGCTTGATTTGACTTCGTGCCAACTTGCAGCAAGAGGAAATTATTGAGCCGTTTCCGCCCGTTTTTCGAGAGCCCTACGAAATCCTCAGGCCACTCAATCTCAAGATCGTCTATCACGGTGAGCTTGCCATCGGGAGACGTCCATACGGACGGATCAGTCGTCTCAGGGACTACACTCTCCGCCGTTTTTGTTTGGCCACTCCCCGCGTCTGAGCCAGTTATCGATCCCGTGTCAGCGTTCGTGAGAATTATATTGCAACTGTTTAGAAGAAAATCATCAAGGCTTGAACTGTTTCCCAAGTCGTTTATAAGCGAATTAATTGCAGCATCCATCGTAGCGAATTTGCCACCTGTCGCCGCATTTATCGCCTCATTTACCACGGCATTTCCATCATTGCTCGTAGATGTCCTGAGCACATCCATAAACGTTTTCATGTTCGTCGCCGCATCTGATGAAGCTCCATTTTTGGCAACATAACGCCACAGCACGTATCCCGCAGCATACGCAGTATCTGTGAGTTTTATGTTATCTTTGCTCATAATAGGCTTTGCATCAAGCGCATCCTTAAAATTATCTTTTGTAAGCGACCGTATGGTATATCCGCGAAAATCATCAATACCATGAACGAGCTCTGCCATTCCTTCCACTAGATAATCAGGCAAACTGCGAAACGTTTTCACATTTGCCGCCATTATGGCATGGGTCATCTCGTGCGTAATGACTCTGTCAAGATATCCCGCCTCTGGACGCAGCGAGTTACCGTTTGGGTCTGTCGTGCTCATGTTTTTAAAATAATCCATATTCACATGAAGCTCCAGCTTGGCGACATCTCCACTGGGAACACTGTAAAAGCTTCGTACAAAGGCAAGCGCATTTGAAAGATTTGCTGGCTCCGTCTCATCCATATAAACCGTAATGCGATTGATTTTTGTCGTGGGCTGGCCAAACGTTGTCGCATACGACTGCTGGATGAGGTCCAGCGAGTCCTTCAGCCACTCGCTGTTAAGGCCCCGAATAAGGAAGTCCGACACTGACTCGATAGGACCGACGCCACTCGCATTGCCAGGAATATTCAGCAAGTATTTCCCATTGAACGTAACTTGTGAATTATCGTCCACTTGGTCGATTGCCTGGTCGATCTCCTTCTGTATCGTCGCACGGTCAATGTCGGTATTCGTGTCATTCGCCGCATCGAGTGCTTTCTCCTTCAGCGTCTTCAGTATGTCAACAGTCGATGACACTGCCCCTTCAGCGGTGCGAAGCATGCTTATGCCGTTCTGCGTGTTCCTGACATCTTGGTCGAGGCCACGCACCTCCACTCGCATGCGCTCCGATATTGAGTACCCCGACGCGTCGTCGCCCGCGCTGTTTATGCGCATGCCCGACGACACTTTTGCAAGCGACTTCGCGAGCGCTGTCTTATTTTTTTTCAACGTGTTCA
The DNA here is from genome assembly GCA_900314765.1 of uncultured Selenomonadales bacterium. Lineage (GTDB taxonomy): Bacteria > Bacillota > Negativicutes > Selenomonadales > Selenomonadaceae > RUG024. Next base: position 10,834 of record OMWN01000019.1, read on the forward strand.
GCGCATTCGTAGCCGATTTGTTATTTTTGATGACGAGTCCCACAGTCCTCACTCCGCTTTACTTCGATAAAAAGCAATACCCTAAAGATACCATTTGCCTTTATATCGTAAGATTGGATGAAACTTAAGTGTTTTTAGGGAAAACTCACTGCAGCAAACTCAGTACACTGCCAGCGCTCTGGTTTGCCTGCGCGAGCATGGTCTGCGAGGCTTGCGCGAGGACGTTTGCCTTTGTGTAGTCCATCATTTCCTTTGCCATGTCAGAATCGCGAATCGTGCTCTCCGATGCCTGCGTATTTTCTTTCTGCGTGACGATATTCGCGTCCGCAATTTCCATACGCTTTATCTGCGCGCCGACGAGCGTATTGGTATCCGTCAGATAGTCAATCGCTTTGTCAAGGACGCCTGGGTGCTTTGGCGGAGTGCCAAGTAAGCGTGTGCGCATGTCCTTGTCCGTCACTTTGTAATCATAGGCAGTCTCATCGCCCGGAATGAACGCAAAAATCTGATCCATCGTCGTGCGTGGGATGAAGAGCTTGATGTTTCTGTTTGCCTTGTCCGTATGCTGAATAATCAGCTCATCGCAAAGAATATCACGCTTTTTGAGCATGACATTGTCAATGACGCCATCCGCAATCTTTGCGCCTTCTTCCTGATAATCGTAGTAATAAGGGTCATTGACAGCCCAATGCCTACGGTCAAACATCGTGACCACGCCATCCTCCGCAATGCGCAGGCGCATGTAGTGATCAAAATGCTCTTCTCCTTCTACCTTTCCCTCCAGATACGGCTGTGCTTGGTCGTAGAATGCCTGTGCCAGCCCTTTTGCGTCCTTAACGCCGGCAGTGTTGATGACGATGCTCTTGATCGTATCCTCATCCGTGCCGCTTTCTGGACGTTCGCCCTCGACTTCTCCGTTGACAAATATGAAATTCCACCATTCGCGCGCATCCGTCGCGCAATAAACACGAAAACCCTTGCAGTCAAGCTGTTCCATCAGCTTACCGAAATCGGCATAATCCTTATTCGCTTTAGCCGCTTCATCCGCCCATTTGGCAAAATCAATGTCATACATGCGAAGCGACGCCCTCTTGACATCAAGCGTTGCCCCGCCCGCAGGACTATCCCACGGGCATGTGATTGTCACGCCATTTGCATCCGACGTCACGGTATCAAGCGTCTCTTCTTTATATTCCTGCTTGTCCTTGTCCCATGCACCATGCTTGATATACGTGCTTGGGTCGGCCTCCTTCATCAGCTGAGCAAAAGCCTCATTGAGAGTTTTGCCTTCATTCACAGCCTGACGCATCATGTCGACGTCTATGGCGCTGCCTGTCGAGGCGCGCGGCTCCGCGTAAATGCCGCCCTTCGAATCAATGAACTCAATTTGGCCACCAAAATACGTGATGGATTTGCCACGCAAGTCCTTGATGAAGTCCTCCACATCCGTACCGTCCGGCGGATACGAGATGGTGATCGAGGCATGCTCGCCATCCTCGCCATGCTTTGTGATGGTAAAGCCGTTCTTGTAGTCAATAGCTGGCTCGCTGTCAAACTCTTTCACAGCGTCATAGGACGTAGTCTGCGTCACGTCAGGAACAGCAGGCTGTGCAGGCGTAGGCGGGACAACGATGGGCGACGTAGCAGCAACATGGATGCTGTCCGTCAGATAGTAGCCATTATAGTACGTTCCCTCATCTGGAGCAGTCAACGTCATTGTGCCATTCGCCATGGTGAGCGTCATGCCGTTGAAATCATATGTGCCATTTGCGGCCTTGCCTATGGAAAAGCAATTTGATTTTTCCTCTTCCAAACCGCTTGTTCCGCCGATGAATTTCAGCATGCCGACGATTCCGCCATATTTACTGTGCACCGTGATGCCCGACCCATCTGGCGCATTGGAAACCGATAACTCGACAAACGCTTTTTCCCCCGGTATGTGTGGATGCCTAATACGATCAACATCATCAGGATCAGGTGGCAAATAGTCAGAAATCACACCGCTGGCATCCTCGCCATGATCAAAATATTTTTCCTTCCCTTGAATCAACCCAGTAGACGAATAATTATACCCCGGCTTTCCCGGAATTGTGTACCCATTAGTGGCGGGGATCGCAGGATGTCCTTTTGTTATGACCTTCGTATTAGTATGAGCTTCGCACTCCACACCGTCAAAATTGATGTGAGCGGATGCCGCACCCGTTGAATATGTTGTGTATATGACATTGGAGCCGTTGACGGTCGCACCCACATCATCGCCTTTGGCATTGACGGCACTTGCAATGGCATTCGCAATCTGCGCGTACGTGGTCATGCCGGAAATATCTATATTAGTGGCAAACTCATTGAGATGATTCGTTTGATAGTTTTTGTCTCGAAATGACTGGCTCGCATCGGTCGTCAGCACATACCAATTATAATTGATGCGAAAGCCGACATTGTCGAGCAATGACACGTTGTCCTGTCCGTTTGTCTGCCCATACCCTGCAAGAGTCATCTTGTATTCGGATTGCGTTCCTGCCGTGCCGCCAGTGAACGGATTCGACGATGCCAGATTGAGAGATGGGATAGTCGAAGCCGTTTCCTCATACTCGTGAAAAATATCAAACGGCCCCTCAACGCCGTCAAGCGTCGGATGATATCTGTGATCAACTTTGCCGAGCTCCGTATACTCCCATGATTCGTCAGGTATGATACCATCATCACTGTCCGGCTGCATCTGCACTTTGCCGGGTTTCCCCCAATGACGTACAGTCTTCAGAATCGTATCGCCGAACAATACTCGCCTGCCATTATAGGAAGTCGATACCGCGATGTCGTCTATCTGGTCGTAGCTCTGGTTGATTTCCTTCTGAATTGTTGCACGGTCGATTTCCGTGTTCGTGTCGTTGCTCGCGTCAATGACTTTCTGCTTGACTGTCCGAATGATGTCAATCTGATTTTGGATGCCGCCCTCGGCCACACGCAGGAGCTTTGCACCATTCTGCACGTTCTGCGTGTCCTGATTCAGTGCTCGCAAACGCACACGCATACGCTCAGAGATTGAGTACTCCGACGCGCCGTCGCCTGCGCCATTGATTCTCATGCCGCTTGCGACTTTCTTGAGTGACTTGCTGAGCGTCGTGTCGTTCTTCTTCAGCTGGCCAAGAGCCAACATCGCGCTCCCGTTGTTCATAACGGTCATTGTCATCGTAAATTCCCCCGTTCGTCCATGAACTTTGCATCTTGCAATTTCTTGCAATTTTCCTTATTAACCTAAATCCTATTTTACGACGTTTTGTGGTAAACGTCAATATCACAAATTTGTGATAAATATAATCATCTTGAAAAGGTGATTGTATGAGAAATGAGACAAAATACAGACGTCTGCGCGATTTGCGCGTTGACCATGATTTCAACCAAACGCAAATTGCAAAGGTTTTAGGCTGCACGCAGACTTGCTACTCAAATTATGAGATTGGTTTGCGAGACATTCCGACTGACACGCTGATAAAGCTGGCAACATTTTACAACACGAGCATCGATTATCTGCTCGGGCTCACGGATGAGCCTAGTCCGTACCCAAGGAAAAAGAAGTGATAAAGGCTACGCTTTTACATTCAGCCGCAAGCGATGGGAATGGCAGACCCTCTCCGCCTCGCATTCGCTCGGCACCTCCCCCAGAGTGGGAGGCTTATAGAGCATTTCCATGCTCATATATCCACACAAAAAAGCACTCGACTTCCGTCATCGAGTGCTATTTTGATTCGCGCTATTCTATTGTCGTCATCGCATGACTGTTGCCTTTCTTGCTAATCTTTCAATCAATCTTCTTTCCTTATTTCAGCGCTTCTTTGAGTGTCTCCATGTTTGCCCTCATGCGATTGATGTAGTCGTCAGCGGCTGTTTCTTTTGCCTCGCCCGTGACTATGGGGTCGAGTGTGTAGATTGTCGCGCCTGTCGCGCTCGCTATGGTCTCAGCGGCTTTGGGTGAGTGCTGCGGCTCGGTGAAGAGCGCTTTCGTGCACGACGCGTTTACCTGCTCTATCGTTTTCTCAAGCTCGGCGGGTGTCGGCTCGGTGCCGGGCTCGCGCTCTATGACGGAGACGATGTTGAGCTTGAATTCTTTCGCGAAGTACGGGAATGCCTCGTGGAATGTCACGATGTCTTTGTTCGGCAAGTCGTCGAGCGCGTCGTGCATCTCGTGACGAAGGTCTGTGAGACGATTGACGTACGTGAGCGCATTTTTCCTGTACGCGTCGGCGTGCGCGGGGTCAGCCGCGCAGAGTTCGCGCACGATTTCTTTGACCTGCATCATCGAGTACGTGACGCTCATCCAGACGTGCGGATTTGGCTCGCCGTCCTGCTCGATGAACTTTATTTCGTCCCATTTCGACGCGTCGATGACTTTGAGATTTTTGTGGCTCTCTATGACTTTGCCCATGAAACTCTCCATGCCCGCGCCATTGACGACGAATATGTCGGCGCTCTCGAGCGTCTTCATGTCCTTCGTCGTGAGCTGGTAGTCGTGAAGGCAGCCTGTCTGCGGCTCCGTCATGTTCGAGACCTCGACGCCTTCGACGCCCTTCGTGATGTTTATGACGTCGATGTACATCGGGTAGAACGACGTGACGATGTGCACTTTGCCGTCGCCTGCGGCCTTTTTCTCGCCGCCACAGCCCGCGAGCATCGCGCACATGATGACGCACGCGATGAGCCATACGATTTTTTTCAATCCATTCACCTCATATTCATACGAAAATTTTCACATATTTCATTATATCGTTAATTCTATCAAATTTGTCAAGGCGCAAAATTATTTCGTGCTCATCGCCATCGCACTTAAAAATTTTACCCGTCCACTTTGATTTTAGTTCATTTTTTGCGACAATAAAGCGATTTTTTTGGATTGTTTTATGAAAAAATGATGGGTATAATCTACATAAAATATGGAATTGTCAGAAATAGAAAGCATTTGCTTTCGCGGTCTATTAACTTCAGTGGATTGCTTTTAAGACCGCGACTGCAAATTTTCCTGTTTTGGCGTTCCGTGTCGAAAAACTTATATTTTTTAAGGAGTGAAGAGTATGCGGAAAAAAGGTATCATGCTGATCGTGGCCGCTGTCATGGCTCTCATGACGGCAGTGCTCGCAGGCTGCGGCGGCGGACCGAAGCAGCAGTCGTCGGGCTCAGGCTCGGGCGGCGCGGCAAAGAGCGGCAACAAGCTCGTCATCTACACGTCGATGAAGGAGTCACTCATCGGCGGCATCGTGAAAGGGTTCAAAGCGAAGTACCCCGACATCGAGGTCGATTATCAGTCAGCCGGCGCCGGCAAGCTCATGGCGAAAATCGCTGCTGAGCGTCAGAGCGGCAAAATCCTCGCTGATGTCATCTGGACGAGTGAGGTCCCAGACTTCTACAGCATGAAGAGCGAGAACATCCTCGAGCCATACACGCCGAGCAACATCAAAGAGCTCCTCAACCCATTCGATGACTACGATGGGTCATTCACGGCGGCTCGTCTCGGCACGCTCGGCGTCATCATCAACACGGACAAAATCAAAGAGGCTCCTACGACTTGGTCTGACATCTACACGAAGCCTGAGTACAAGAATGCGTTCGGCATCGCCGACCCAGCGCTTTCGGGCACGTCGTACATGAGCGTCGCGCTCCTCGAGCAGAAGTACGGCTGGGATTATTTCCAGAAGCTCCATGAGGCTGGCGCCCGCATCGGCAAAGGCTCTGGTCAGGTCATCGATGATACGTCTGTCGGTGAGCTCTCCGCTTGCCTCGGCGTTGACTACATCACGAACAGCAAAATCGCCAAAGGCGCACACCTCAAGATGTGCTACATGAACGAGCCAAACGCTCTCCTCATGGTCCCAAGCCCAGTCGCTATTTTCAAGGGCTCGCAGCACATGGACGCCGCAAAGAAATTCGTCGACTACCTGCTCTCCGCTGAGGCACAGCAGATGGTCGCTGATGCCGGCACCGTCCCAGTCCGCTCCGATGTCAAGCAGGATCCAAAGCATGGCCTGCCGACACCTGAGGACGCTCTGAAGAACGGCATCAAGGTAAAGTACACGGAAATCCTTCCGGAGAAGGAAAACACCATAAAGAAGTTCACTGAAATCATCGGCAAGAAATAATCGTCGCCTTTGATGGATAAAATAGCGGGGCGAGCTCTCGTCCCGCTATTTTTAACGAAAAAATCCATTCCTTCCGCATCGTGTTTCTTCCCAATCATTTATCACGGTTATCACAGTTATCCATCATATCCACATTTTCAAAGGAGGTTTCCAAATGGATATTATCCGCATGGAGGGCATCTCAAAGGGATACCCCGACCATCCGGTGCTCACGGACCTCAATCTCTCGATAAAGAAAGGTGAGTGCTTCACGCTGCTCGGCCCATCGGGCTGCGGCAAGACGGTGCTCCTCCGCCTCATCGCGGGATTTGAGACGCCGGAGGCAGGACGCATCTTCATAGACGACGAGCCCGTCACGGACCTCGCGAACGGCATAGACGTGCCGACGGAGAACCGCGGCCTCGGCGTCGTGTTCCAAGACTACGCGGTCTGGCCGCACATGACTGTTTTCGACAACATCGCGTACCCGCTCAAGATAGCCGATGTGCCGAAGGCCGAGCGCAAGGAACGCGTGATGAAGATGATAGACATCGTCGGCATGACGGGCCTCGAGAAGCGCTACCCGTCGGAGCTCTCGGGCGGCCAGCAACAGCGCGTCGCCCTCGCCCGCGCGCTCGTCGGCAATCCGTCGCTCATGCTGCTCGACGAGCCGCTCTCAAACCTCGACGCCAATCTGCGCGAGGAAATGCGCTTCGAGATAAAGGAGCTGCAGCGTAAGCTCGGCGTCACCGTCCTCTACGTCACGCACGATCAGGAGATTGGCCTCGCCATATCTGACCGCGTCGCCATCATGGACAGGAAAGGCGCCATTCAGCAGATTGGCACGCCGTGGGAAATTTTTGAAAAGCCCGCAAATCCGTTCGTCTTTAATTTCATGGGCATCGCAAATTTCCTCGACGTGCGCCGCGAAAACGGCCAGTTCCTTGTCGGCACGGGCAATCAGCCGATACCGTGGCCAAATCTGCCGCAGGGCGACACGGACAAATGGGTCGCGGGCTTTCGCCCGTCCGACGTCACGCTCTCACGCGAAGGCGCAGGGCTACGTGGCGTCATACGCCGCGCGAATTTCCTCGGCGCCACGATGGACTACCTCGTCGAGATCGACGGCTCGCATCTGCGCACCGCCATCGAGACGCACAAAGCCATCGCAAGCGACCTCATACTGAAAGTCGGCGCGCCGTGCGTCATTTCGTTCAACGCGCTTCACTGGTTCGAGGCCGACAAGCTCAAGGAGGTGCTTTCTGAATGAGCTCACCCGCAAACAAAAAAGGCTCGTTTGGCGTGGCGCAGGTCATCCTGTTCCTCTCCATCGCCATTCTCGTCATCGTCGTCGCGTTCCCAGTCCTCTTGATACTGTTCAATGCGTTCTGGGTCGAGGACCACTTCGATCTCGCGAACACGATTTCCATACTCAAGCAGCCAATGACATACGAGGCGCTCACGAATTCTCTCATCATCGCCTCGATGTCCACGATTGGCTCGACAATCGTCGGCACGTTTTTCGCTTGGCTCGTCACGAGGACCGACATCCCGTATCATAACTTCATGAAGAGCATGTTCCTCGTCCCGTTCATGCTGCCGAGCTTCATCGGCGCCATCGCGTGGAAGATGCTGCTCTCGCCGAACGCGGGACTCATCAACCGCTTCTTCATGGATCACCTCGGCTTTGACGGCCCGATATTCAACATCTACAGCTACTACGGCATCAGCGCCGTCGAGGTCATGTACCTCTTCCCGTTCGTCTTCATTCAGGTCTGCGGCGCACTCGAGCGCATGGACCCGACGCTCGAGGAGTCGGCGCGCATCTCAGGCGCTGGCCTGCTCACGATTACGCGCAAAATCACGATACCGCTCGTCATGCCATCCATACTCTCGGGCGCGCTCCTCATCATGCTCTACTCGATGGCGCATTTCGGCACGGTTGCTGTCCTCGGCATCGAGCGCGGCATCTACAACATCCCCGTGCTCATATACGAGCGCATACACCAGTCGGGCGGCTCATTTGAGTCCATCCGAATGGGCGCCATCCTCGCAACGGTGCTCGTCATATCGGCGGCCATCATCATCTGGGCGCAGAGGAAAATCCTATCGACTGGCCACTATCAAATCATCGGCGGCAAGAGCTTCCGCCCGACACAGCTGAAGCTCCGCGGTCTCCGTATTCCTCTGATGCTTTTCTGCTTCGCCTACATCGGCTTCACCATCGTATTGCCAACGGTGATCATCTTCCTCGTCGGCGGTCTCTCGACGTACGGTCTGCCGTTCACGCCAGAAAATCTCTCGCTTGCCAACTACAAATTCATCCTGTTTGACTTCGACGTGACGCGCGACGCCATATTCAACAGCGTGACGCTCGGCTTCACGGCGGCTGTCATCACGATGTTCGCGGGCGTCATGATTTCCTACGTCATCGTCAAGATGAAAGTCCGCGGCAAGGGCATCCTCGAGTTCCTCGGCATGCTCCCGTTCTCCGTCCCGGGCTCCGTCATCGCGCTCGGCGTCATACTCGCGTGGAGCGGCCAGTTCGGCATCAATCTCTACAACACCGTCTGGATCATCCTCGTCGCGTACATCGCGCGCTACATGGCGTTCTCGCTTAAAGCGAACAGCGCCGCGCTCGAGCAGATACACGACTCGCTCATCGAGGCGGCGCGCGCATGCGGCGCAACGATGTGGCAGTCACTCAAAGACATCGTGCTCCCGCTCGCAAAGCCGGGCATGCTCGCCGCGTTCTTCCTGATATTCCTGCCGTCGCTGCGTGAGCTCACCGTCTCCATCATGCTCTACGCCCCGACGACGCGCACCATCGGCGTCGCGATTTACACGCTGAACGAGGACGGCGAGACCGTCATATCGTGCGCACTCGCTGGCATCGCGCTCATCATCATCGTGCTTGGCCAGTTCATCATCAATCATTTCAATAAAAAGGCAGGTGTCTGACGATGTCATACGTGAGACTCATAAATGTGACGAAACGATTTGGCGACGTCACCGCCGTAAACAATCTGAACTATGAAATCGGCAAGGGCGAATGCTTCTCGATGCTCGGCCCATCGGGCTGCGGCAAGACAACGACGCTCCGCATGGTCGCGGGCTTCGAGGACCTCACAGAGGGCGAGGTCTGGGTCGGCGACAGGCTCCTCTCCTCGCCGAAAAAAAGGCTCTACGTCCCGCCCGAGAACCGCAACTTTGGCATGGTGTTCCAGGCGTTCGCCGTCTGGCCGCACCTCTCCGTCTATGAAAACGTCGCGTTCCCGCTCCGCATCAGAAAGCTCGATGCCAAGGAAATCGACGACCGCACGATGGACGCCCTGCGCGCGACGAACCTCGTCGACGCGAAGGACGAGAGCCCAGACTTCCTCTCGGGCGGCGGCAAGCAGCGCGTCGCACTCGCCCGCGCGCTCGCCATCAATCCGGACGTCATGCTGCTCGACGAGCCGCTCTCGTCGCTCGACCCGCATCTGCGTGAGGAAATGAGATTTGAGATAAAGGACCTCCAGCAGAAATACGGATTTTCCATCATCTACGTCACGCACGACCAGAGCGAGGCAATGGCGCTCTCCGACCGCATCCTCGTCATGCGTCTCGGCGTCGTGCAGCAGATTGATACACCGCTCAACATCTACAATCATCCAGCGAACAAATTCGTGTTCAGCTTCATCGGCCTCTCGAATTTCCTGCACGTCGACAATGTCGGCGGCAGCCCCGTGCTCCCCGAGCATCAAGGCAACCTGCCGCACAGCCTCAAAATCCCCGGCCATCTTGCGGGCGAGACAGCGCTGTCGCTGGCGAGCCGCCCGAGCGAGACCGACTTCGTCGCGATGGACGACCCCGACGGGCTGCACGGCCTCGTCACGCGCAAAGCGTTCCTCGGCGAGATTGTCGACTACCAGATAAAGATTGGCAGCCAATTCATCCGCGTGCAGAAAGGACGCCGCGAGGCAGGCCCCGAGCAAGGCGAAAACTGCTCCGTCAAATTCCTGCGTCCATTCTGGTACGCCGACGACTACGACGAAACACAAGCCGTCGCCGAATCAGATTGATGGGTTAGGAAAACGTAAAATGAAATATTGAGAATCAAAACGACCTCACGAACGATGCAAAATCGTTTGTGAGGTCTATTTTATGAAATTTTCTAATAACAAATAATTTTAACGACGTGAACGTGACAATCCTCATGCGCCGCGCAATTTTGAAAAATTAGACGACCCTCTCCGCCCCCTGCGGGGGCACCTCCCCCAGAGTGGGAGGCATAGCGAAAGCGATGCTTAACGATATGACTGAAAGTGAATGATAGTTCTTTAATTTAAGCGGCAAGCAAGCTACATGACTTCAAATTCAATGAAAATGTGAAATTGCAGCTTCACAAGTTAATCGCTTTGGCAAGAGTAAATAATCTCAACATCTGTAACGCCAGCCTCCCACTCTGGGGGAGGTGCCGAGCGAATGCGAGGCGGAGAGGGTTTGCATTTGTGCCGATTGCAGATACGAAACGAAACATTGAGAATCAAAACGACCTCACGAACGATGCTAAAGTCATTCGTGAGGTCATTTTTTGTTCTGCTTATTTTATTGTGCGCCCCATTACATCACACAGCTGCCATGTCGCGGCTTGCCACGATGTCAACGCCGAGGCCGAGAATGTTCGGCACGATGACGTCGCCGACGTGGACAGGCGCCTTCGCCACGACGCCGCGCAGCTCCTCCGCGCAGTCGAGTATCATGCCCTTTGGCAGCGTCGTCTTCGACACCACAGGCAGGAGGTGCAACGCGCCGCCATCGATGCGCACCGTCGACGTCAGCATCCTCATCGGATGCGTGAGTTCGTCCTTCGCATACTTTGCGCCGCGCGGGCACGTGTTGCCCACGACGCTCGTGACAGTGCCATCCTCTATCGTCGCCGTGAGCTCACAGCCCATCGGGCACATAATGCAGTTCATGACTTTTTTCTCTATTGCCATCTCATTTGCCCCCTTCTATCGATACCGTGACGTCGCCCGCGAGCGCTTTGACTTTCGCCGCAGGAATATCGACGGCAATCATCTCGCTCGGCTTCACGATGGGCAGTGGCTTTTTCATGACGTCGCCATTCGCGTCTGTGATATGGAGCGTGACTTTGCGCTCCGGCGAGCGAGCGCGCATGAAAAGTCTCACGCTTTCGTCGGCGCCGTCCGCGAGCCGTATGTGCTGCGGCACGCACGTATTGACGCCGTCGCCCGGGTTCACCGCTATATCCTTCTTCGCGGGCTGCGCCTCGCCATTTGCCTTTATCGCGGCGAATTTTCCCGCAATCTCCGCCTCATCCGACACGAAATCGACGAGGTCATGCACGTGCACGACGTTGCCCGCCGCGAATACGCCGTCCATGCTCGTCTCACGGTGCTGGTCGACGACGGGGCCATTCGTGCGCGGGTGAATAGCGACGCCGAGTTCGCGCGACAGTTCATTTTCTGGGATGAGACCGACGGAGAGCAGTATCGTGTCGCAGTCGATGTCAAACTCCGTGCCCGCTATTGGGCGCATCTTGTCATCGACCTTCGACACCGTCACGCCCTCGACGCGGTCTTTGCCCTTTATGCCCGTGATTGTGTGCGACAAATAAAGCGGAATATCGTAGTCGTTCAGGCACTGCACGATGTTTCTCGTGAGGCCGTTGGAGAATGGGCAAATCTCGAGCACGGCCTCGACTTTGCAGCCCTCGAGCGACATGCGGCGCGCCATGATGAGGCCAATGTCGCCCGAGCCGAGTATGACGATTTTGTGGCCGGGAAGATAGCCTTCCATGTTGACCATGCGCTGAGCCGCGCCCGCCGTGTACACGCCCGCTGGACGATAGCCCGGGATGCGTATGGCGCCGCGCGTGCGTTCGCGGCAACCCATCGTGAGGATGACGGTCTTGCCCTCGACATTCATGAGGCCGTTTTTCGGGTTGACAGCCGTCACGACTTTCGTGCCCTCGCTCTCTCTGATGTGGAGCACCATCGTGTCCGTCATGATTTCGACCTCGAGCCTGTCCTTCACGAGATCGTAGCATTTCTGCGCGTAGCCGGGGCCCGTGAGTTCCTCTTTGAAGTGGTGCAGGCCGAAGCCATTGTGCACGCACTGCTGCAGTATGCCGCCGACCTCGCGGTCACGCTCGAGCACGAGGATGCTCTTCGCGCCGTTCTCCGCCGCGCTCTTCGCCGCTGAGAGGCCGCCCGGGCCGCCTCCGATGATGACGATGTCATATATTTTCTTTTCCGTCATTTCGCATCGCCTCCATCATAGCTTTTATCGTAATACATATATGATTTGACGCCGTCTTTCCGTATCTCTGGAACACGCTTCCCGAGCTCGCGCGAGAGTATCTCTATGACGCGCGGCCCGCAGAATCCGCCTTGGCAGCGTCCCATGCCCGCGCGCGTGCGGCGCTTCACGCCGTCGACCGTCGTCGCGCCGCAGAGACCGTGTATCGCCTCGACGATCTCGCCCTCCGTGATGGTCTCACAGCGGCAAATCACGCGGCCATAGCGCGCGTCCTTCGCGATGAGCGCGGCCTTCTCCTCGTCGCTCGCCTCGCGGAACACCGGCGCCGCCTTGTGCCCCTTCACGTAGTTCGTGCGCTCCTTCGCGCCCGTCTTCTTCACAATGATGTCTGTCAAATACTCGGCAATCGCGGGCGCCGACGTGAGACCAGGCGATTGGATGCCCGCCGCGAGCAGGAGACCATCCGCCGCGTCCGACTCGCCGAGGATGAAGTCGCCCGTCGACGACACGGCGCGCAGTCCCGCGAATTCCGTTATCGACGCGCCCATCGGGATATTCGGCACGAGGCGCTTTGCCCCCGCGATGATTTCGTCCATGCCCGCAGGCGTCACAGAGACGTCCTCGCGCCCGCAGTCGTCCTGCGCGTTCGGCCCGATGAACACGTTGCCGTGCGTCGTCGCGCAGACGAGTATGCCCTTCGACGTCTTCGTCGGCACGGGGAACACGACAGACGAGACAAGGCTGTCTTTCGCCGTCTTGTCGAAGAGGATATATTCGCCCTTGCGTGGGTTTATCGTGAAGCTCTTGTCGCCCGCCATCGCCGCGACCGCATCTGCGTACACACCCGCCGCATCGACGACGAAGCGCGTCTCGATGTCGCCCTGCGTCGTCTCAACCGCTGTGACCTTGCCGTCCTCCACGCGTATGCCCGTCGCCTCGCACTCGCGCACGACCTCGGCACCATTCGCGATGGCGTTCTCCGCGAATGCGATAGCCATGCCGAATGGCCAGCAAATGCCCGCCGTCGGCGCCCACAGCGCCGCCTTGATGTCCTTCGAGAGATTTGGCTCCTTATCGCGCACCTTGTCACCCGCTATGATTTCGAGGCCCTTCACGCCGTTCGCCTCGCCGCGCGCCTTGAGCTCCTCGAGCGTCTTCACGCCCTCGTCGTCGCTCGCGCAGACATACGAGCCCGTCCACTTGATGTCGAGGCCAAACTCATCGGCCAACTCATGATACATCTCATTGCCGCGCGCATTCATCTTCGCCTTCATCGACCCCGTCGGCGCGTCAAACCCCGCATGAAGCACCGCGCTGTTCGCCTTCGTCGTGCCCATCGATATGTCGGGCTCGCGCTCCACGAGCACGCACTCCAGATCATAGCGTGCCAGCGCCGCCAGCACCGCCGTCCCCGTGATGCCGCCACCTATGACGACAACATCTGCTTTCTTCTTCATGATGCATCTCCTTTGAAAGAAACGCCGATTATTTCCCCTTCAACCAATCGCCAATCAGCGCTTCATTATTCACTGCTTTTATTATAATTGTCATCATCAACCATAGTCAACAGATATATAGGTTAAGATAAGAAGAAAATTATAGAATTCTTTCAAGACCCTCTCCGCCCCCTGCGGGGGCACCTCCCCCAGAGTGGGAGGCATAGCGAAATCTGTGCTCCGCGATATGATAAAGAGTGAACGGCAGTCTTTGACTATACAAGCAAAGCAAGCTGTTAAAAATTTCACTTATTGTTGAGATGTGTAATCACGTTTTTTCCAGTGAACCGATTCAGCTAGTGTAAATAATCTCAGAATCTGTGACGCCAGCCTCCCCAATGGGGGAGGTGCCGAGCGAATGCGAGGCGGAGAGGGTCTTCCTAGCGAATCGTTTCAGCTAATGTAAATAATCACAGCGTCTGTAGCGCCAGTCTCCCACTCTGGGGGGCAAACATGCCAGTGGCATGTTTGCGCGAGCGAATGCGAGGCGGAGAGGGTTACCCCCACCCTCACACAAAAAAATCCTGCCGCATCCATTCCCACGGCAGGATTTTCCCTTGCGTCTATTCTTTTTTCATCCACCATTTCCCGTGCTCGCACTCGGCGCCTCGGGCGCAAATCTCACGGCGACAACGGTGCCGCGCGGCACCACGACATTCGGCGATATGCTCTGGCTCACGGCGCGCCCTTGGCCTTCGGACTCCATCACGAGCCCCACGGCCTCGAGCTGCCTACGCGCATCCACTGCGTCGAGCCCGATGACCTCGGGCACAATGACCTGCACGCTCTCCATCTTCGTGCTGTTCTCATTGATGGTCGGCTTCGTCGTGCGCTCGCTCGCCGCGAATGGGTCGCTCGACGGCTCGACCTTCAGATACCTGAGCAGCGATTTGAAAATGCGGCTCGCGACTGGCGCCGCGACTTGACCGCCGTAGTATATGCCCGACGGATCATCGACGATGACGAGCACCGTGATCTGCGGGTCCTCCACGGGCGCGAATCCGCAGAACGACGCGATGTAGTGGCCGTCCATGTAGCCCGCGCCGTCTGGTTTTATCTTCTGCGCCGTGCCCGTCTTGCCCGCGATGCGGTAGCCCTTCACGGCCGCCTTCTTGCCGCCGCCGTGCGTCACGACGCCCTCGAGGAGCCCTATGAGCGTCTTGTCCGTCACACTCGTTATGACGCGGCGCACCTCCTCGGGGTGCGTCTCGTAGTATATGCTGCCGTCCGCATTCCGTATCGCCTTCACGATGTGCGGCTTCATGAGGATGCCGTCGTTCGCAATGGCCGACATCGCCCTCACGAGCTGCAGCGGCGTGACCGCGATGCTCTGCCCTATCGCCATCGTGGCAATATCCGAGTCGCGCATCTCGTCTGGGTCAAACAGTATGCCCGCTTCCTCCGCAGGCAGCTCAATGCCCGTCTGCTCACCGAAGCCAAACTTCTTCGCATACGACGTGAGCCTATCCGCGCCAAGGTCTAGGCCAATGAGCGCAAATCCCGTGTTTATCGAATGCGCGACGATGTCCGCAAACGTCACAGAGCCGAACCGCTCGCCGTCCGCATTCTGGATGCGCCGCTCCGACACCTCGACGACGCCGGGGTCAAGAAACCAATCATTCGGCGCCACGACGCCCTCCTCGAGCGCCGCAGCCGCGACGATGGACTTGAACGTCGAGCCCGGCTCATATATGCGCGAAACCGCCCTGTTCTGCCAATTCTCCATCGGATAATCATCAAAATGATTCGGGTCATACGACGGGCGCGACGCCATTGCGAGCACATCGCCGTTCTTCGGATTCATGACGACCGCCGTCACCGCGACAGGATTATTGTCCACCATCGCATCGTCGAGCGCCTCCTCGACCATGAACTGCATCGTCGCGTCGATTGTGAGCTCTATCGTCTTGCACTGGTTGCCCTTGTAGCTGCCGCGCGTGAAAATCGAGTCGAGTATGCGGTCGCCGCTCGCGTTGTCCATTTTGATGAACGTCTCGCGCTTGTCGCCCTTCATCATGTCGTCGTACGCCTGCTCTATGCCGTCGAGTCCGATGTCGTCCGTGCCGACAAATCCCAGCACATTCGCCGCGAGCATGCCATTCGGATAGTACCTGTTCGGCTCATCCTGGAACCCTAGGCAATTATACTCCTCCGTCTGATTGAGGTGCTTCACGGCATCCACCTCGTCCGTCGAAAGATAATGCTTCACCCAGACAAAGCCACCGCCCTGCGCGATGTCATCGAGTATCTCATCCTCCGTCATCCCGATGAGCGGCGCGAGCTTCGACGCGACATCATACGGGTCGCGCACATTGTTCGGGTCGATGAAAAGCGACTTCATCATTAGGCTCGTCGCGAGCTCATGGCCCGTGCGGTCGAGTATCTGACCGCGCGTCGACTGTATCACGCGCCCCTCGCCCGTCGTGACCCTCACGCGCTCCGCGAGCCTGTCGCCCTCGACGAGCTGCAGATAGCCGTACCGCCCGACGAGCACCAATATGAGCAGCCACACGAACGCGACGCCCCACGTCATATTGCCCGCTATTTTGTTTTGCTCTTGACGCGCGCGCTTCTTGCGCGTCTTCGGGTCCATCTGCACTGTGAGCTGTCCTTTCACGAGAAATTTACGAAATCGATAATCAAAAATTGCCGCAAACTTTGCCATTCGCCAAAAACAAATCGCAATCGCTGCGCTCAATTTGAAACATCGAAAAGGCGAAACATCATGCGTTTTCTGATGACTTTCTCCGATTAATTTTGTATAATGAGCCTATAGCTTATCTATTATATCATAAAAAGAGGGGAATGCCATAATGGACGACATAGACAAAAAAATCCTCACGAAGCTCACCGAGAATGCGCGCATCACACTCTCCGAACTCTCCGACGACATCGCGCTCTCGCTGCCGGCCATCTCCGAGCGCATGAAAAAGCTCGAGTCATCGGGCGTCATCAAAAGCTACTCAGCCATACTCGACCCCACACACCTCGGCAAGCACCTCATGGCGCTCATGTTCCTCAGATTTGACAGCCCGAAAAACGGCGACAAATTCTCCGAGCGCGTCAAAAACGAGCCCGAGATAAAAGAATGCTACTACATCACGGGCGACTTCGACTACTCGCTCAAAATACTCACCGAGAACACCGCCACGCTCGAGAAACTCCTCACGCGCATCAAAAACGCCGACGGCGTCGTCAAGACACAGACCATCGTCATCCTCTCCACTATCACCGACAGCCCGACCGTCATGCCGTGAAAATATAATATTTGCCCATACAAAAACGCTGCGAGAACGTCTCCGTCCCGCAGCGTTTTATTTTGCGTAGCTCAGCACTATTGTTCATCTATGATAGCGTCCGCAAATGCTGACATATGACATACTCCATTCCTTCTCGGTATCCTGATGTAGCGCTCGTTTTTCGCGCTACTTTTTTCTGGCACCAATTCCTTTCACCAATGATACTTCTCATGATGAATGATTTTGAATGAGCGATATATCTGCTCTGTGAGGAGGAGTCGTATCATCTGATGAGTAAATGTCATGCGTGAAAATGAGATGCGCTCGTCGGCGGCTTTTCTGACTTCATCTGAGAGGCCGAAGGCGCCGCCTATGATGAATGTGATGCTGCTGACGCCCGCCGTCATGAGGCCGTCAATCTTCTCGGCCATTTCCTCGGATGATATGGGCTTGCCGATGACGTCGAGCACGATGAGGTAGCTCCCCTTGGGCACATGTGCCAAAAGGCGCTCGCCTTCTTTGGCGAGCGTCTTCTCTTTCGAGGCGGCGGACGGATTTTCTTCCATGCGCTCCTCGGCTATCTCTATTGTCTCGACTCGCGTGAACGGCGTGAGTCTCTTCGTGAATTCGGCGATGCCGTCACGCAGATATTTTTCTTTTATCTTGCCAACTGCGACAATCGATATTTTCATAATCGTCAGTTCTCTGGCACGGCCTCGAGCACGACATCTGCCGTCGATGTGTCGCCTTGGCGCAGGAACTTGACTTCGACCGTCTCACCGACTTGATGGTTGTTGACGGCGGCTCTGAGCTCTGCGATGGTGTCGGTCTTCTCGCCCGCGACTTCGAGGATGACATCGCCGCGCCTGAGTCCCGCTTTGCCGGCAGGGCCATCGAGGCGGACGTTCTGCACGTAGACACCGTGGTCGACGTTGAGCTGATAGCCCGCACGCGCGGCCGTCTGCTTGTCAAACACGCCAACGCCGAGGTACGGGCGAATGACGCGGCCATTTTCCATGATCTGTGACACGATTTCACGAACGGTATTTATTGGAATGGAAAATCCCATGCCCTCGACGCCGTCCGCCGCAATCTTGGCGCTGTTGATGCCGATGACGAGGCCGTCCGCATTGACGAGCGCGCCGCCCGAGTTGCCCGGGCTAATGGCCGCATCCGTCTGCAAGAGCTTTACCCTGCGCTCCTGTATGTCAAGCGTGCGGTTGAGCGCGCTGATGACGCCCGCCGTGACGCTGCCCTGAAATTCGAGGCCCATAGGGTTGCCGATGGCGATGGCCGGCTCACCGACGACGATGTCGTCAGAGTCGCCGAACGGCGCAACAGGAAGATTGTCCGCATCGACCTTCACGACGGCGAGGTCCGTGAGCTCATCGGCGCCGACGAGCTTGCCTTTGAGCGTATTGCCATCGGAGAGCGAGACGAGTATCTCACGCGCACCGTCTATGACGTGGTTGTTCGTGACGATGTAGCCGTCCGAGCGGAATATGACACCCGAGCCGACGCCTTCCTGCTCGACGATGTTGTTGAACCAATCGCGGGCGACGGCCTTGTTCGTGATGCCGACGACCGCAGGGCCGACCGTCTCTGCCGCGCGCACAACGGGCGTATTGCGCGCCTCGGAGAGCGTGCCGTGCGCCTTAGCCGCCGTCGTCTCCGGTATGCCGCTGCCGCTTGATTTCGTCTCATTCGCAGCTGAGGACGTGCACCCCGTCACGAGCACGGCACCAAACACGAAAAGCGCCATGACCATGCCAAGGAGTTTGCCCCAGTGTTTTTCGGTAAATTTTTTCATTTCATATTCACCTCATAAATATAAATTCCAAATACAATTTCACATATAATCTAACATACAATTTCACATCGTTACCATTGCGTCCTGCGCACCGAGCGATATGTCCATGTCCGAGAGTGGCGCGCCCTGCTGCGTGAGTATCGCGCGCACGGTATCCTCGGCGATGTCGGGCGTGTTGTTCTGCTCAGAAAGATGCGCGAGGAATATTTTCGCGGGCTTTTTCTTCATGCGCGCGAGCGTCCATGCCGTGTCCGAATTCGCGAGATGGCCACGATTGCCGAGTATGCGCGTCTTGAGTGGCCACGGGTACGGGCCTTTTTTCAGCATTTCCCTGTCGTGGTTTGCCTCGAGCACGAGCACATCGGAGCCCTCGATGGCCTTCTGCACCGTGTCCGTGACAAATCCGAGGTCCGTCGCGACGGTCAGCTTTCGACTGCCGAGGAGGCTGTACCCGACGGGCTCCGCCGCGTCGTGAAGGATGTTGAACGTGGCGATTTTCAGCGAGCCAATCTCCATTTTATCATCTATGACGCGGAGCCGCTCATGCGGCAGCTCCGACACGTGCGGCAATGCCCTGAGCGTCCCGCGCCGCGCATACACGGGCGCATCGCATGCCCTCATGAGCGCCTTGAGCCCTTTTATGTGGTCGTTGTGCTCATGCGTCAAGAGTATCGCGTCGAGCGACGCGACATCCTCGCCGAGCTCGCCGAGCTCATGCTTTATTCGGCGTATGCCTATGCCGGCGTCGATGAGCACGCGGACGCCGTCCATCTCTATGAAGGCGGCGTTGCCCTTGCTGCCGCTCGCCAAAAGTGCTACGCGCATCTGCTCACTCCCATCACCGCGTAGATTTATATTAAGGAAAAACACTGTAATTCATGTGAAAAAGGGCGCATCGCTGCGCCCTCGATATTTTATGGTTCGGGATGAAAAATGTAGTTCACGACGTTTTCCATGGGCGATGACGGCGCGTATGATTGCTCCTTCATCGGCACACTCGACCCGCCGACCTTTTCCTTCGACGCGTACTCCGCGACGGTCGAGTCCATGATTTGATATGATTTCTTCGCCCTGTTGAAATGTATCATGTAGAGATACAGGCGGTCAATGTCGGCCCGCACCATCTCGACGCGCGCCGTCACTTCGTTGTCGTCCTTGAAATCGAACGAATTCATATCGACGTAGTAGCCTGTCTCACCGCGCGCATCGACGAACGCGAAGTCCATGCCGTCGAAATCCACTTTTTCAGCGCTGCACACAGACGAGACGACGAGCATCATCGCGGCGCACAGCACCATCAGCATTGGCCTAAATTTCATTGCCCTTCATTTCCTTTTCCTAGGATTACAATTATTCATTATATCAAATCATAGGGCTTTGCGCAAAGGATTTAATGGAATCAATTTTGATGGAATTAATTTCATCAAGTGAAGCTCGAGACGAGAATCTCGATGCCAATGCCAATCAGAATGATACCGCCCAATATCTGCGCGCGCGAGGAAAGCAGCATACCGAACCGCTTGCCGAGCACGAGGCCCGCCACGCATATAAGAAACGTGACGACGGCGATGATGAGCGAGCAAAGAAAAGCCGTCATCGTGTCGTACTCCGCGATCGTGAAGCCAACGGAGAGCGCGTCGATGGACGTCGCGACGCCCTGCATGAAAAGCATCGCGTAGCTGAGGCGCCCCGTCTCCTCGTCCTCGCCCGACGAGCGCGCGTCACGTATCATGCCGCCGCCGATGTAGAGGAGCAGGACGAGCGCAATCCACGGCACGAACGGCTCAAACGATTTGAAGTACTCTATCATCGTGTGAACGCAGAACCAGCCAATCATCGGCATTGCGAACTGGAAAAAGCCATACGTGCCCGCGATGATTGTCATGCGCGGCAGTCCCATGCGCGGCTCAGCAAGGCCGTTTGCGAGCGAAACAGAAAAGGCGTCCATCGCAAGACCGACGCCCAATAATATGCTGTTGATGATGAAAACTATATCTATGCTTGTCATTTGCTGTCCGACCTATGGAAACACCGATTATTTCAACAGTCACCTCGACGGATATTTTCCCGCCTGGCGGCGTCATGCCTCATCAGCGTAGCCCAACTGCGGTTCTTCGTCTCTCCGTGCTATGCAAAAAAATCTTGTCAATATTTCCACTTCAATAAATCAGCGTTTCCTTAAATTTTTTTATTAAACACGCGCGTCAAATTGCTATTGCAATGATAGCGCCCACGTTATGCCCTTTGCCTCTCGGAGTGTCGTCTGCTTGAAATGATTGCCCTTGTTCAGCTCAAATATGGATGGCACGCCGCGCTTTTTGAGCTCATCCGCGATGGTGCGCGTCGCGTCCTCCACTTTTCTCATCGTCTCATTCGATGTGCGGCTCTCCCTGTCGCCGAGCGACAAATAAACGCACTCAGGCAGCCGCTCAAATTCGTGCGTCAGCGCGTAGTCAACGAACCTCGGATACCAGAGCGAGCCCGACGCCGAGACGAAGCGATGAAATGGCGTCGCTTGATACGACGCGTACAGCGCAAAAAGACCCGCCATCGAGTAGCCCGACAGCACACGGCATACGTCGCGATTGTCGCCATCGCCCGATATGCCGAGTTCGCCCTCGGCACACGGCAGGACTTCATCGATGACATAGCGCAGGAAGTCGTCGGCCTGTCCCTTGAAATCATCCTCATCCGACAAAACTTTCTCCGACGGCCACGGCGACATGGAGGCATCCCAATCAATCTGCGACACCGTCACGAGATGAAACGGCGGCGCCGCGAGCTTTTCACATTCGCTTATCAGCGCTGCGCCGACTTCCTCATACTCCATGCTGTATACGATGGGCACATGCGCATCACTATCAGCGCGGTAGACTTCGACAGCGCACATATCGAATTGTTTCTCTATGATATTTTTGATACTCATATCACTCATGGCACTCCTCAGCTTGCCTGCCCGGTACAGTTTCTTTACTTTTTGTCGTAATACTGGACGTAGTAATCATCGAGCGGCATCGCGAGGTATCGTATGCCCTCGATGAAGCCAATCCAGCCCGGCAGCGACGTCCAGCACAGCGCCGCGTAAAGCAAGCCGAGCCCTGTCTGGCCGTGGTAGAACTTATGCGCACCAAACGAGCCAAAAAACATCGCAAGCAGTGCCGAAATCATTTTCTGTCTGCGCACGTCCGATACGACATACGGCGGCAATGTACCCATGACAGGATACGGCTCGCGCCCCGTCGTCGGCAGAAAATGATAAAGCGTGGCGACGGCCTTGTCCTTCCAGTAGTCGAGCCACGCACCAAACGTGAAATGAGACTGTGCCGTCACTGGACGCGGCGCCTCATGATGCTCAACCTCGACCTTCGGCCGCCTCGGCGTCTCGCTGTAGTACAGCCCCTCTTTTTGCCCGACCGCCGCAGAGTAGTCTGGCAGCCCCTCTCGCTCCGTCTTTTCAATGCCGTCCGAGTTCATCATCTGCTCGGCGACCTTCAGCTCCGCGTCGAGGTCAACGATTTGATCTGACAGGAGCTTCGAGAACTGGTCGTCATACGCATAGCGAAAGCTCGCGAGTCCGCCACGAATGCGGTCAATGGCCGCCCTCACGTCGGGCGTGTCGAGCCCTGTTGCCTCGAAATCGTGATATTTCCTCACGAGGCCAACGGTGCGGTCTTGATAGTAGTCAATGAAGCGTCTCGCGAGCGGCAACTTCTCTGGGTGCTTCTCGAGATACGTCAGCATGTTGCGCGACGTGTGCTGAAGCGATGTGAGCTGCTTCTTGATTTCCTCGTCCTTTATGTTCGGCAGCTCCGTCTGGATGACATTGAAATCATCCATCGCCTTCTCGAATGCCTCGGGCAAAAATCCCTGTGGCACATCATCGGGCATGCTGAGGTGCAGCTTGCCATCCGTGCGCTTTTTCCACAGTTCACGGGCTCCAAGCGCGCCGAATGCCGCTGTCAAGAGCCACGACCCTATCGAGATCACTGGCGTCACGATGGATTGCCCGATAAACTGAAGCGCTTCCAATGACGGTGCTATGAACCAATTCGCGGCGCCGACAGCGAAAAAAATGACAGCAACGATGAAAAATATGATTTCACTCATAAGGCTCACTCCATACCGCGACGATCCTCGGGATTTCGATTGCGCATCGATTTCCAGCGGTCGTGCATCCAGAACCATTCCTCAGGATATTGACGAATATGCTTTTCGAGCACGACGGAGACCTTCTCCATCGCCTCGCGAATATCTTTGTGCTTGTCGTTTGTTTTCTGAACAAATATGGGCGGGTAAATGATGATTTGATGGTTGCCGTTTGGCAGGCGATGAATGTAGCCAGGGAAAAGCGGGGCGCCGCGATACCTCGCGAACGCACCTGGCCCCTGCACGAAGTTCGTCGGCCTGCCGAACCAATCGAAGACGATGCCATCACGAATGCTGATGTCCTGATCCATCAAGAGGCCGATGATCCATCCCTTTTTGAGCATGTCGTACATCTCGCGCACATCACCCTTGTACGTGATGTGCATGCCGACCATGCGGCGATACTCGTTGATGAAGCGGTCGAAGTCCGCTTCCTTCTGCTTCTGTGCCACGCCGACGATGGGGAATCCCATCGCCGAGAGAGCGCCGCCCATGAGCTCCCAGTTGCCGCTGTGCGCTGTCGCGATGATGGCGCCTTTGCCGAGCGCGAGGCCATCGTGAAGGAGCTTCGCGCCGTCGCCGACGATTTCGACTCTCTCCGTGAGATTTTTCACCATTTTCGGAAATCTGAGCACTTCCATCAGCATGGGGCCAAATCGCACCCACGACGCTTTCGCTATACTCTCGGCCTCTTTTTCATCGACACCCAGGCACATCATGATGTTGTCTTTCGCCATCTTTTTGCGCCAGCCCGGCACGACGCACCACGTGAGACCGCCAAGAAAATTGCCAATCGCCTCGGCCATGCCCTCCGGCAAATTGCAAGCTATCCAGCTCACGAGCCGAGCCAAATAATACATCATAAAAATATTCACACCCCAGCCATATTATTGCTTTCGTTTATTATCATCCAATTTTATCAAATAAAGCCGAATAAGAAAAGATTTTTGTTGCGTGCGCGCAAAATAAATCAAGCTGTGTTTTCATGCTGCGAAGCAAATGTGATTGCGCTCATGAAATTCCACGATCGCATTCACATGAACCCTCTCCGCCCCCTACGGGGGCACCTCCCCCATAAGCAGACTCTTAGCGCTTTAGCGCTTAGAGGTCGCTTATACCGCTTGCGGTTGAGTGGGAGGCATAATGAGTGAGTCTCAAATCATAAAATTTTACGAATGAATAAAATGCTTTACACTTTCATTAATCGTTTGTTTAGCTAAAGTAAAAAGCTTCAAACTTTCATGTGTAGATTCTTAGCTGGTGTAAATAATCTCAGCGTCTTTAACGCCAGCCTCCCCCATGGGGGCAAACATGCCAGTGGCATGTTTGCGCGAGCGAATGCGAGGCGGAGAGAGTTTCACTTTAGTGACATGAATGTCGCCTATGCCGCTTACGGCTGAGGGTAAATTCCCTCACATGGATTTTTCCCACAAAAAAAGCACTCCCAAAGGAGTGCTTTTTTGTTTGATAGCTCAGAATTAGCCGAGGATTGCGAGGCTCTCGCCGACTTTGACGTTCTGGCCTTCGCTGACGTTGATAGCCTTGACAGTGCCAGCAGCATCTGCAAGGATCTCGTTCTGCATCTTCATAGCCTCGAGCATCATGAGGTTCTGGCCTGCATCGACAGCATCGCCAACGCTGACGTTGATCTTGAGGATCTTGCCAGGCATTGGAGCATCGATGGAGTGCTCGCCAGCGCCTGCAGCGACAGCAGCCTTAGCCGGAGCTGGTGCTGGAGCCGGAGCTGGTGCAGCAGCTGGAGCTGGTGCTGGAGCCGGAGCAGCAGCACGTGGTGCAGGAGCAGCAGCAGCAGCGCCGCCGACTTCCTCAACCTCGACAGCATAGGTACTTCCGTTTACCGTGATGTTGAACTTTTTCACTTGATATACCTCCATATTAATTCATTTTTTATCTGAACGTCCCCCGCGTCAGCATGCCACCCGAGAGCGGCATGCGAGCAGGAAATCATCGTTCACAGGTACATAGGAGCCCAAGAAGTTATTACAATGGGATATTGTCGTGCTTCTTAGCTGGGCCAACCTCGCGCTTCGTAGCGAGCATGTTGAGGGACTGGATGATACGTGGACGAGTCTCTTTTGGCTCGATGACGTAGTCAACATAGCCGCGCTCAGCAGCCTTGTACGGAGTTGCGAACTCCTCGACGTACTCAGCCGTCTTCTTGTCCTTGTCCGGATCCTTCTTGAAGATGATGTTAGCAGCACCAGCTGGGCCCATAACAGCAATCTCAGAGGATGGCCATGCGAGAACCTGATCAGCGCCGACCTCTTTCGAGCACATAGCGATGTAGGAGCCGCCATAGGATTTACGGAGAATAACCGTAATCTTTGGAACAGTAGCTTCGCTGTATGCGAAGAGCATCTTTGCGCCGTGGCGAATGATGCCGTTGTACTCCTGGTTGACGCCTGGGAGGAAGCCCGGGACATCGACGAGGTTGACAAGAGGAATGTTGAATGCATCGCAGAAGCGGATGAAGCGAGCTGACTTATCGGATGCGTTGACATCGAGGCAGCCTGCCATCTGGTTTGGCTCGTTGGCGATGATGCCGACCGTGCGGCCATCGAAACGTGCGAAGCAAGTGATGATGTTCGTTGCGAAGTACTTGTGGACTTCGTAGAACTCGCCGTTATCGACGATCATCTTGATAACGTCCTTCATGTCGTATGGAGCATTGGAGTTATCTGGGATGACGGTGTTGAGAGCCTCGTCCATGCGAGTTGCAGGATCAGTGCACTCAACAAGCGGAGTCTCCTCCATGTTGTTGCTTGGGAGGAACGTGAGGAGATAACGAATCTGCTTGATGCAGTCCTCATCGTTCTCAGCAGCGAAATGAGCGTTACCAGAAACGCTGTTGTGGGTCATAGCACCGCCGAGCTTCTCAGCAGTGACTTCCTCACCGGTGACCGACTTGATGACAGCCGGGCCAGTGATGAACATCTGGCTGGTGTTCTTGACCATGTAAATGAAGTCCGTGATGGCTGGGGAATAAACAGCGCCGCCAGCGGATGGGCCCATGATAGCCGAAATCTGTGGGACAACGCCTGATGCAGCCGTGTTACGGAAGAAGATGCCGCCGTAACCAGAAAGTGCATCGACAGCCTCCTGAATACGAGCTCCGCCTGAATCGTTGAGACCAACGCAAGGAGCACCCATCTTCATGGAGAGGTCCTGGACCTTCCAAATCTTGTGTGCGTGCTTCTCACCGAGTGAACCACCCTCAACCGTGAAGTCCTGCGCGAACGCATAGACCAGACGGCCATCAACGAGGCCGTAGCCAGTGACAACGCCCTCGCCTGGGAGCTCTTTCTTCTCCTGGCCGAAGTTCGTGCAACGATGATGAACCAGAGCATCCAGCTCAACAAACGTGCCCTCATCAAAGAGGAGATTGAGGCGCTCACGAGCAGTCAGCTTGCCTTTTGCGTGCTGCTTCTCGATGCGCTTCGGACCGCCACCCTGCATAACGTGGTCGATCTTTTCATGCATCAACTTAATTTTTTCCTGAACAGTAGCCATGCTCTACCTCCTAAATCTAATTGGTTTTTCGTGTCACAATTTTCATATTGCAACATACTCCTATTGTGCACGAAAAACAAAAATTTTGCAAGTACTTTTTTTGAAAATTAGAAGATATTTCATAAAAAAATCATGATATTTTGATTTACGGAACCACTGATTATTTCACTTCAATTAATCAGCGTTCCCTTCATAATTGACTTTGCTCAAATTCGAATTATGAAATCATAAACATGAAATCTGAAGCCGTGTATTCGTGAAAAAATGAATATCATTGATATTGAATGAGTATCATATATGACATCAATCAATCAAAAATATTTATCCGTTTCGGCAACAATCGCCCACGACCCCATAAAAGGGCATGAGCGATTGTCCGAAACAGATTATTCTCTTTTGTTTTGCTTAAAGATTAAGCATCGCAGAGCTCGCAGAGCTCGAGAAGGATGCCGCCCGTGGATTTTGGATGCAGGAAAGCGATGTTCGCTCCGCCAGCGCCACGACGAGGAGCTTTATCAATGAGAGCAACGCCGTTTGCAGCGAGCTCATCAAGAGCAGCCTGCAGGTTGTCAACGCGAAGCGCGACGTGCTGTATTCCGCCTTTGCCGTTGTTCTTTGCCATCCACTTTGCGATTGGGCTCTCGTCGTCCGTCGGGACAAGGAGCTCAGCCTGGCTGCCGTTCCACATTGGATGGAAAACAGTCGTGACCTTCTGGCTGGCGACAGTCTCTTCGCCCGTCTTCTTCACGCCGAGTTTGCCTTCCCAGAAAGCACTGCCCTCTTCCAAACTCTTGCAAGCGATACCGAGATGATCAACACCAAGAACTCTGAATTTCATGGAAAAAACCTCCTCAATAAAATAAGTAAAGCTAATTATTTAAGCAAATCGTGCACGATCTTGTTGGCCTCTGTGTACGGATCAGTCTCATGAGCCTTGATGACGGCGACGAGCTCATCGAGCTTTCCGGTGTCGACGACCTTGCTCCTGATATATTGTCCGATGCGGCTGTCCAAAAGATCAAGCATTTCATTTTTAGTGCGCTCTGTGCGCCTTACAGTCAGTTGCCCATTTTCCTCGATATGCTTATGGTGCTTGCCAAATGTCTCAACGACTTCCTTGATACCAATGTTCTGGTTCGCGATCGTCTTCATGATTGGTGGACGCCAATCTTTGATGACACCGTCGAGGTCAAGCATCATGTTGAGCTCCGTTGCGAGCTTGTCAGCGCCGTCGTGGTCAGCCTTGTTGATGGTGAATATATCGCCAATCTCAAGTATGCCGGCCTTGATAGCCTGTATATCGTCGCCCATGCCAGGAATGAGGACAACCATCGTCGTGTCGGCTGCCTTGACGATATCGACCTCTGACTGGCCAACACCGACAGTCTCAACGAAGATGACATCCATTCCGAACGCGTCCATCACCTTTACAGCATCAGCCGTCTTGTGCGACAAGCCGCCGAGGCTGCCGCGCGTGCCCATGCTGCGGATGAATACTCCTGGGTCAAGCGTCAAGCTGTTCATGCGAATGCGGTCGCCAAGTATAGCGCCGCCTGAGAACGGGCTTGATGGGTCAATTGCTATGATGCCGACAGTCTTGCCCTGCCGACGATATTCTTTAGCCAGCTTGTCTGTCAAAGTGCTCTTCCCGGCGCCCGGAGGACCAGTTACGCCAAGAACATAAGCATGGCCAGTATGCGGATAGAGTTTCTGCATGATCTCCGTCGCATTGTCGTATTCGTTCTCTATGGCCGTGATGGCCTTCGCCAATGCCAGACGGTTACCCTTCAAAACTTCTTCTGCTATGTTCTCCATAAATGCACCACCTTTGGCAGTTACATGTCAATCAGCTAAAAATCAAGCTGACATTTATTATAAAGTTTGCCCTCCCTGAATGTATCAAAGAGGGCAACTTTACATTACTTGATTGTATTACTTTTTAACGTGTGCTTTGATGAAGTCAACGACTTTGCCAGTCGGGGTGCCCGGCGTGAAGACCTCAGCGATGCCAGCCTCTTTCAGAGCTGGGATATCGCTCTCAGGGATGACGCCGCCGCCGATGATGAGGGCATCTTTGAGGCCCTTCTCACGGACGAGGTTGACAACAGCTGGGAAGAGATGTGGATGAGCACCGGAAAGAATGCTCATTGCGACAACATCAACGTCTTCCTGGACAGCAGCCTCAGCTATCTGCTCCGGAGTCTGACGAAGACCGGTGTAGACAACCTCAAAGCCTGCATCGCGAAGTGCACGTGCGACGACTTTAGCGCCGCGATCATGGCCATCAAGACCTGGTTTTGCAACTAATACTTTTATCTTGTCCATTATTAAATTCCCTCCAACTCAGAAATTAAAGGCTGACATGTGCTTCGTACTCGCCGAAGACGTCACGCAGAGTGTTGCAGATCTCGCCGAGCGTTGCATAAGTCTTGACAGCAGCGAGGATATGTGGAACGAGGTTCTCGTTCTCGTCCTCAGCAGCCTTCTTGAGGTCAGCAAGAGCAGCCTTGACTGCATCGTTGTCGCGCTTTGCCTTCATCTCATGGAGCTTCTTGACCTGCTTCTCACCGACGGAAGCATCGATCTTGAGAAGGCCCTTAGGTGGCTCTTCCTCGATCTGATACTTGTTGACGCCGACGATGACGCGGCGGCCAGACTCAACATCCATCTGCCACTTGTAAGCGGAGTCCTGAATCTCCTTCTGAATGTAGCCCTTCTCGATAGCGACAACAGCGCCGCCCATGTCGTCAATCTTCTGGATGTACTCAAGAGCCTCTTTCTCGATGCGGTTCGTCATAGCCTCTACATAGTAGGAGCCTGCGAGCGGATCGATGACATCAGCAAGGCCGCTCTCGTTAGCGACAATCTGCTGAGTCTTCAGAGCGATACGGACAGACGACTCGGATGGAAGCGCAAGAGCCTCATCACGGGAGTTCGTGTGGAGGGACTGAGTGCCGCCCATGACAGCCGCAGCCGTCTGGAGAGCAACACGGACGATATTGTTATCAGGCTGCTGAGCAGTAAGCATTGAGCCAGCGGTCTGAGTGTGGAAGCGGAGCTTCATGCTCTTCTCATTCTTTGCATGGAAACGGTCACGCATGATGCGAGCCCAGATGCGGCGGGAAGCACGGAACTTAGCAACTTCCTCGAGGACGTTGTTGTGTGCATTCCAGAAGAAGGAGAGACGGCCAGCGAACTTATCAACATCCATGCCAGCCTTGATAGCAGCCTCGACATACGCGATGCCATCAGCAATCGTGAATGCGATTTCCTGTGCAGCAGTCGAACCAGCCTCACGGATATGATAGCCGGAGATGGAGATCGTGTTCCACAGTGGAACATTCTTGGAGCAATACTCGAAGATGTTCGTGATGAGGCGCATCGATGGACGTGGTGGGAAAATGTAAGTGCCGCGAGCAGCATACTCTTTCAGAATATCGTTCTGAATCGTGCCACGGAGCTTATCCTGAGGTACGCCCTGCTTCTCAGCAACAGCGATGTACATGCAGAGAAGAACAGATGCAGGAGCATTGATCGTCATGGAAGTCGAAACTTTGCCAAGGTCGATGCCCTCGAAAAGTTTCTCCATGTCAGCGAGAGAGTCGATAGCAACACCGACTTTACCAACTTCGCCCTCGGAGATCGGATCATCGGAGTCATAGCCGATCTGAGTCGGGAGGTCGAATGCGCAGGACAGGCCAGTTGCGCCGCCAGCGATCAGCTGACGATAGCGGTTGTTGGACTCCTCAGCGGTCGAGAAGCCAGCATACATACGCATCGTCCAGAAACGGCCACGATACATGGTCGGCTGAACGCCGCGGGTGAATGGGAATACGCCTGGGAAGCTCAGGTCTTCCGCATAGTCAAGGTCTTTGACATCGAGCGGAGTGTAGAGGCCCTTCTCAGGGACGTTGTCGCGAAGAGGGAACTTTGCCGTTGCCTTCTCTACGCTAGCATTGTACTTGTCCAGCTCAGCTTGGATTTTCTCGTGTTCATTGCTCATAATTTAAGAAACCCTCCTATAAAATTAAAGTTTCATGGTGCCTTTTTCCATAGCATTTACATGCCAGGAAAGAGCCTCTTTGAGGAGATGCGGCGTGTCCGCATTCTTCGTTGCCTCGCAAGCACGCTTGAAGTAATCATTCAGCTGCTCCTTGTAGTCAGGATGCACGCACTTGTCAATGATTACGCGAGCACGCTCTTTGGCGGAGAGGCCACGGAGATCAGCAAGTCCCTGCTCCGTGCAAATTACATCAACATCCTGTGGGATGTGATCGACATGTGAGACCATCGGGACGATGGACGAAAGTGCGCCGTCCTTCGCAGTCGAGACTGTGAAGAAGACCGACATGAAGCCGCCGCGAGCGAAGTCGCCCGAGCCGCCGATGCCGTTCATGAGGCGCGAACCATTGATGCGAGTCGAGTTGACGTTGCCATAGATATCGGCCTCGATAGCCGTGTTCATGGCGATGACGCCAATGCGGCGTGCAACCTCTGGGCTGTTCGAGATTTCCTCTGGACGAAGGATAATCTTCGGAACGTATTTCTCTACGTCGCCATAGAAGCGCTTCTGGCCATCTGGTGAGAGTGTCAGCGACGTGCCGGATGCGAAGTCGAGTTTGCCAGCATCGAAGAGGTCGAACATGCCGTCCTGGATGACCTCTGTGTAGACTGTCATGTGCTCGAAGTCAGAGTTTGCGAGACCGCTGATGACCGCGTTTGCAACGTTGCCGACGCCGGACTGCAGTGGAAGCAGGTTCTTTGGCATACGGCCTTCCTTGACCTCGTTCTTGAGGAATTCAACGAAGTGCGATGACATCGCTCTCGCGTTGTCATCGCTTGCTGCAAGCGGACGAGCGTTATCAGGTATATCGCAAGGAACGACGTACTTGATCTTGGATGGTGGGCACTCGATGTACGGCTTGCCGATACGAGTGTCAGGTGCCACGACGTTGAGTGGCATACGATACGGTGGATCATCCGGGACATACACATCATGCATGCCATAGAGATCGAGTGGCTGCGTCGTGTTGACTTCGACGATGACCACATCAGCCGTCTTTACATAGGAAGCTGCGTTGCCCAGCGAGGTCGTCGGCACAATGTAGCCCTCTTTGGTGATCATGCAGGCCTCGACGATAGCGACGTCGATCTTGTTGCCCTTCATGAAGCCATAGCGAGCCATCTGTGCTGATTCGCTGAGGTGGAGGTCGCAGTAGTTAATCTTGCCGGCGTTGATGGACTTACGGATGTCTTTGTTTGTCTGATACGGCATGCGGAATTTTATGCCGTCAACAGCGGCCAGTGCTCCGTCAAGCTCTGGTCCAACCGAAGCGCCCGTCCACAGATTAATCTGGAACGGATCCTTCTTCATACGCTCTGCAAGTGCAAGTGGAACCGCCTTCGGGTAGCCTGACGGCGTGAATCCACTGGTACCGATGCTCATGCCCGGCTTAATGAAAGCAGCAGCCTCTTCAGCCGTCACAATCTTTGACCGGAGTTCTTTGCATAGTACACGATCGGTAATGTCAACCATTAAAAAACCTCCTTTAAATTAGACCATGTCAGGTCTTATTTTGATACCCGCCGATGAGCAATTCACTTTTTTGTCAGCCGACTCGCATCATCCAGACTGTCCAAAACAGGCCTGCCGCATCAAACTGTATCAATCTTTCCCACGTATTAGGATAGCACTATCTCCAATTTCAGTCAAGCGAATTATGATTATTCTTCACTTTTTTTGACAATTTTCAAAAGGAACTTTTCGGCTTTCATTTCATTTCAAAAAATGCCCTGCAAAGTGTATATTTCCTGCATTTTCATCTATCACGAATACTAAATTGTTCATTCATGAAACACATAAAAATTTGCTATGGTTACTATATCCTTCGATTTCATTCACTTTTTTCGTGCTCATTTTCCATAGGACTCAATAACTATTAGTCAAAAAGTAAATCCCACCGTTCCTTTGAACAGTGGGATTTTGATTTGCCCTATTTCCTTTCGACGAAGGCTTTAGATGTCGGCCTCGACGCCGTTGTCGTCGAGCACTTTCATTATTTCCTTCATCTTCGTCTTTTTCGGGTCGTAGTCAATCCACGTCTCGCCCTCGTGGGCATGGATGTGAACGAACATGATGCCTGGGAGACCGAGCAGTGTCTTCTCTACTTTTTTCGCGTTTTCTTCATTATATCCTTTTGCCGTGAACTGAAGGCGCGTGTTGCCGTTCGCCTCACCGCAGCCACATTCTTTGCACATCGGATGATCTTCTCCTTATATATATGTTATTTTCATTCCAATTCTTTTGCGTCAAGCGGGTCGTGCGCGAGTATCTTGCTGCCGGAGAACATGCTCGAAACTTCGGACTCGCCTTCCATGAACTCAGCCCTCGTGACCATGTAGAGATGGCCTGACGCGAACAGCACGATTGCCCATGCCGTAAAGTGGTGGACGATGTGCGTCATCATTTCGCCGCCGAGCACCGTGTTCACCCAGCCAAACATGAGGCCGCCGATGGCGTTCGGCTCCGACATATTGTACATGGCAAAACCCGTGAGCACCTCGATGAGCACGAGCACGTAGAGGCCGAAATACGACATGCGCGCCAGCGGATTTCTCAGGTACGATTTGTGCGCTTTCCTCAGAAACATGTAGTGAAGCGCGACGTCCACGGTCTCCGAGTAGAAATGGCCTTCCCAGAAACGTGGGAAAAGGCGATCGCCTTTGTTTATGATGAAGCCATAGACACGGAAAACGAACGACGCGCAGAAACCAAATGCCGCGAGGAAATGAATCTGGCGGATGATGTTGACGAGGAGCATGGACTGTGCCGGCTCGAGCGCGTTTATCTCAGGCGGCTTCGCGATGAGTATGCCCGTGACGAACATGACGATGATCGCGTCAACCATGATCCAGTGGAAAATTCTGAGGAATGGGCTGAATAGATAGAACATCTTTCGTTGAACTGCCTTCATTGTCCTTCCCCCCTCTTATGCTTCCACGGTCTGACCGCCGCTATAAGGGTCGGTCGTGACGATGCGTATCGTCTCACCCTTCGTATTGTAGAGGTGCGTCGCGCAAGCCATGCACGGGTCAAACGAGCGAATGACCTTTACAAGTTCCAAAGGCTTTTCGGGGATTTTGACCTGCGTGTCTATCATGGCTTTCTCGTACGCGCCATGACCCGCCTTGTCGTCGCGTGGGCAGGCGTTCCACGTGGTCGGGACAATGCACTGATAGTTCGACACTCTGCCGCCCTCTATGTTGACCCAGTGGCTGAGAGCGCCGCGCGGTGCCTCGTAGAGGCCGACGCCCTTTGCTTTCTTCGGCCACGTCGATGGCTCCCATTTGTCCATGTTTGCAACCTGCATGTCGCCTGTCTTGAGATTATTGATGAGCTTTTCGAAGAAGAACCTCTCGATTTCAGCATTGAGCTGGCAATCGAGCGCGCGCGCAGCCGTGCGGCCAAGCATCGTCGGCAGCCAAACATGAGGCGGAATATTGAGCACACGCGAGACCGCATCGACCTGATCCACCATCATCTTCTCCGCCCATGTCATATCCGGCAGGAGATTTTGCTTTGCGCGCGTATAAATGATTATGTAGCGCGCAAGCGGGCCGACTTCGCACATCTTGCCGTGCCACAGCGGCGTCTTGAGCCATGAGTATTTTCCCTTTTCGTCGAGCTCCTTCCAGTCTGTAGGCGTGCCGACCTTCGGACCCGTGTACTTCGGCTTCGTCTGGCCATCATACGGATGTATGGCCTTGTCGTCGCCATCCCTCGACTCATACTCATACCAAGCATGGCCAACGCTCTCGCCGAATACGTCTGGATTTGCGAGGTCCTCGCCCTTGAGCTCCGTGAATTTCGCTTTGTCCGCGCCAGCCGCGAAGTTTTCGACAACGCCGTTGCAGCGAATGAGCAGCGAGCTGAAGAACGAGCCGTCCGACGTCGTATTGTACGTGTCGAGCGGATACTGGCCAAATCCGAGCACACGCTCTTTCGCGAGTCCGCCGCCGTCGACTCTGCCCGCCTTCGCGTAGATGCCGCCGATGGCGAGCAAATCCGGCAGATAGTACTGATTGACGAGCGTGCGGCCGAGGTTGATGGCCCTGTCGACGATGGCGAGACGCGCCGTGTTGACCGGCGAATTGCCATCATCCTGCGAAATGGAGCACGGCATGCCGCCGACGAGATAATGCGGATGTGGATTTTTGCCGCCAAAAACGACATGCGGCGTGACGAGCTCGCGCTGCTTGTCGAGCATTTCGACATAGTGCGCCACCGCCATGAGGTGCACCTCCGGCGGCAGGAGATTGTAGTCCGGGTGATCCCACCACTGAGCCGCGAAAATGCCGAGTTGCCCGCTGTCGACGATTTTCTTTACCCTGTCCTGTATGCCCTTGAAATACGAAGGCGTAGCACGAGGCAGCTCCTTCGCGAATGCCTCAGTCTCAAGCGCCACAGGCCCCCTCAAAGGCACCTGATACGTCGCGAGCACTTGATTCTGCAGTGCCGCCGTGGCCTCGGGATTAGCCGAAAGCGCGGCGACTGGGCTCACCCAGTCAAGCGCATGCAGATGATAGAAATGGACGATATGGTCCTGCACAGTAAGCGATGCGGCCATGATGTTTCTGATATAATTCGCATTTTTTGGAATCTTGATGCCAAGAGCATCCTCCACCGCGCGTACAGAAGCCAGCGCATGCGCCGTCGTGCAGACGCCGCAGATACGCTGTATATACGCCCACGCATCGCGCGGGTCACGATCGTTCATGATGAGCTCGAGGCCGCGCCACGCCGTGCCGCTCGAAAGGGAGTCCTGCACCTTGCCAGAGCCCTCGTCGATGCTGGCCTCGACACGCAGATGGCCTTCTATTCTTGTTACCGGATCAACGACTATATGCTTCATTTGCCTGCCACCTGCTCTTTCCCTTCATTTTCCTTTGCCTCCGCCTTGTCGCGCTCATGCCTCTGCACGACGCTCAAAGCGCCATGCGCAGCGACGCCGACGACCGACGCGGCCGCAAGACCCGCACCGATGATATCGACATCAGGCAGCGGACCATACTTCGGCAGCCTCTCCGAGAAGCACGCGCCCGAGTCCCAGAAATTGGCATTGGCGCAACCGATGCACGGCGCACCCGACTGAATCGGGTAGCTCATGCCCTGCCACCAACGTAAGTTGCCGCACGAATTGTACGTCTCTGGCCCACGGCAGCCGAGCTTGTACAGGCACCAGCCCGCCTTCGCGCCCGCATCATCGAAGTGATCGGCGAACATGCCCGCATCGAAGAATGGGCGACGATAGCATGTGTCGTGAATGCGATTGCCGTAGAACTGGCGCGGACGTCCATCGGAGTCGAGCGTCGGCAGCTTGCCGAACAGCGCGACGTGCATGACGACGCCCGTCATGACCTCTGGGATTGGAGGGCAGCCAGGGACATTGATGACCTGCTTTGTCCCCACATAATGTGAAATGCCCGCCGAGCCCGTCGGATTTGGCTTTGCGGCCTGGATGCCGCCATAAGCCGCGCAGCTGCCATACGCTATGATGGCCGCGGCACCCTTGGCTACGTGCTGCAGATTGTCGACGAACGGCTTGCCGCCCGACATGCAGTACGTGCCGTTGTTCGTCGTCGAGACAGCGCCCTCAACCGCGAGGATATACTGGCCATAATACTTCTTCACGGTCTCCTCGAGATGCTGCTCGAAAGGCTCACCGCATGCGGCGCTCAGGAGATGATCATACTCGAGAGCGATGTTCGTCAGAACGAGGTCGGACGCCAGCGGCGATGCCGAGCGAATGAAGGACTCGTCGCAGCCCGTGCACTCATGCCCGTGCATCCAGATGACAACAGGAAGAGGCTTCGTCTCAGCCGCTTCGACCACCTTGTCAAGCATGTCTGTAGAGAGTCCCATAAGCGACGTGAGCGCTACGCACCCCTTGAGGAATGTGCGGCGACTAAATCCACGGCGCAAGTATGCCTCCCACATTGTCTCCCGCTTTTCCACATTTTTACCCCCTTTGATAGTGACAAAAGAAATGAACATTGTTCATTTTTCCCTAAAAAATAATTAACCAACGTATAGCCATCTATAACTATACATTATTAATAATTTGACATCAATCAAAAAATTCCTGCTACAAAAAATAAAATTTTATAATAAATTTTTGTTTATCTTTTCGCTTGCATTTTTGAGCTCGATTTGCTATAATAATTTTCGTTGCAAATGAATTGGGGACGTAGCTCAGCTGGGAGAGCGTTCGGTTCGCATCCGAGAGGTCGAGAGTTCAATCCTCTTCGTCTCCACCAACAGTAACCACAAGCACTTTGCATATTCGCAAAGCGCTTTTTATTTTTATGCATAACTGGAACCATGTTATGGCCATATCTGCCAGTTAATTTTATTATTTTTGCATAAAATTAAATTCAGATTTTTCAGTTTTATTTTACTTTTCGCTTTTCCCTGCTAAAGGATTTGCTGTTGTCAGTTTCCTTGTACTTTAGCTTTCCATCCAAGTTCATCTTTCTTAAGTCATCTCTATTTGTCACCTCTATCTCTTGGGCAAATTTTTTCTTGTACATAGCAGGAACGAGGTTCAGGATAACCTGAACCTCGTCCTCATAGACAACAACCTTCTCAACGCATAGGTCAATCAGTTGCTTCATTTCATTCAATTTTTTCTCTCTGAACAGGCTTCGAGCTTTTACCATGTATCTTTGCAACTCTTCACGAGTTGGTATCTCCAGCTCGATAGCATTTTGTTCAGCTCCTAACTTTATTTGTAGACTCTTTTTTTCTTCTGAAATATCATCAAGTTTACCTAGGATAACTTTCCTTTGGTTCAAATCAACCCCTTCTGCTAGGACATTCGTCAAATTATCTTCCTTCTTTTCACAGCCAGCAATCATATGTTCAATATGAGCAATCTTCTCATTGTGCTCACGCTTAAGACTACGCATTTTATCACGATACCTCTCAAGCACAGCCGAAATTGTCTTCTTATTGAAGATGCTGTCTTCTATCTTTTTTATGACGAAGTTCTCTATATAGTCACGGTTGATTTCCCTATTATGACAAGCACTTGTTGTCTTGCGGCCTCTGTTGTTACAGCGATATGTTATATTTGGCTTGCGATTGCCTGTTGAATTCTTACGATTGCCAACATAGGCGCAACCACATTCACCACAAAAGATTTTCCCTGAAAGGAGATAGACCTCCTTATTTTTTTTAGAGTGATAGCTTTTATAACGCCTTTTCTCTAAAAGCGTCTGTACGCCATCGAATTCTTCTTCCGATACAATAGCGGGCACACCTCCTCGTACAATAATCATATCTTCCAGAGCATTGTAACGATGAGAATTTCTCTTCTTAGTATACGGATCACGACTATCAACTCTATTGTATACATACCATCCTTTGTATTTAGGATTATGGAGAATTTCATACAGAGAATTCTTGCCAAAGTCTTTATTGGCCTTAGTCTTGTACCCCAACCCACGCAATTCTTCAAGTATGTCATTGTAGCCATGTCCTTTAAGGGTCATGTGAAAAATCAGTCTCACAGCTCGAGCCTCGTCCTCATTTATAACTAGTTTTCTAGTTATCTTGTCCACATCATATCCCAGAGGCGGCTTCCCGCCTGTATGCTGGCACTTAAGCGCATTTTCCTTCAAACCTTTCCTGACCTCACGTGAAAGGTTTTTGCTATAAAACTCTGCCATTCCTTCAAGGACTGATTCCAATATTATTGATTCTGGACTATCACTATCCAGCGGCTCTAACACGCTGAGCAATGAGACTTTATTCTTCCTCAACTTCATGCGATATGCCATGCTATCATTTCTATTGCGAGCAAAGCGATCCAATTTATGAACAATCACTAACTGGAACTTCCCTTCGCCTGACTCTTTTATCATACGTTGGAATTCTGGTCTGTCATCTGTTGTGGCAGATTTAGCTCTATCCACGTACTCCTCGACTATGATAATATCATTGCTTCTAGCAAACTCCTGTATTGCACGAATCTGGGCATCTATTGACTCATCCCGCTGATTGTTGCTCGAAAAACGAGCATACAACGCCGCATAAAGCGGCTTGCCTCTAGATTCTTTTTTCAGACGCTCAATCAAACTCATCACGCAACACTCCTTTCACGCTCCGCTTCCTCACCATACTTAATGAGTTCCATAATTGCATCAAGCAATACCTCTTCAACAGCTATATCCTTTGTGCCACCGATTTTCTCATATCGCTCAACACACTCATCGTGATATGAATGCGGTATTGAGATACACACTTTATTTGCAATCATAGCTGCCGTCACCTCCCTTCAAAGCCGCCATATCATTAATGGTTCTCATTTTTGCTCCTG
This sequence comes from uncultured Selenomonadales bacterium, assembly GCA_900314765.1. Taxonomy (GTDB): domain Bacteria; phylum Bacillota; class Negativicutes; order Selenomonadales; family Selenomonadaceae; genus RUG024. The sequence goes on from OMWN01000019.1 coordinate 49,810, forward strand.
CATCAATGCCAGCCATTTCCACCTCGCCTAATGCGCGAATACATTCAGCGACATCAAAGACGACATGATAAACGATATTCTGTGGTGGCGTTCCAGGCGGAACTAACTCCCCGATGAAATCATTTCCATTATTAATCACATCGCCTTTGCTGTATGCTGACTTTCTGGTGAGTGCTTTTGAATTGTTTCCCATAAAACTGTTAAAATAGTTCTTCATTGTTGTTTTCCTCCATTTTTATTATTCATCATGAATCCTACGGCGAAACACCGCGAGAATTCATCATTAACCACGGCAGATAATGTATCAATCATATTGCCAATCTGCATCATTGTCCCACCATAGGGAGACGGAGAAGCTGACCGATATGGAACAGCAGGCTGGCACACTTGCTGACCAACTGACTGATACGAAACAGGCTGAAGCATTTGCTGAGCAATCTGCTGCTGATAGTTCCACGCGCTTTGTGCAGAGGCCCGCATAATCAACTCAGCTGTTTTATCACAAATCGGCGAATATGACGCTTCGTGCTCATCTTCTACATCTTCAGTGCTTTGCGACATCTCAATGCTTTTGCTGTCACCAAAGAGCGGAAGTCCATATTCCTTAGCAACTTCATCATATTTGTTTCGAATCATCTTAATATCTGCTAGACTTTGGCTCAATTTTTTCCCCGTGTGCACATTGATCGTGCCGAGCAGAAAATGTGCATGAAGTCTTTTAGGTTTGTTAAGATGAACCGCCATAATCCAAGGATATTCATCAAAAAACCGAAGCGTATCCTTCGCAACATTCAACGCTGTATCAACAGCTATATCAGGAACACCGAATGCTAAAATTCCCTGTTTGTAAAGCCGCTGGCCATTCGGATGAAAGCGATTATATATGACCTCGAGGCCTCTTTTGGCGTCACCGATGGTCAAATAATTTGAAGCCGTTAGTTTCTTCTCCGTTTTTCCCAAGGCAGAAATATACGCTTCGAGCCTTTTCGCTTTAGCCGGCGATGTTTGCTTGTAATTAACAAATTTTATGATGGGTTTCAATTCAGGCATTGCCATAGTTCCAAAACCTCCTTTTCAACAAATGACCAATCCCTTTCGGCATTGCCATTCAACATAATCTGTACTATAAATGCCAGCCGATTCTTAAATTCCTGCGGTATATTTTCGCGCTGCGTATCCTTCTCGCCCAAAAACGCATCGAGCGCAGCAATAGCAACTTTTGACTTATTGCCGCCATATGATTTCCCAGCTTCATCAACAACGCGCTCATTCAAAGCCTTCGGCAACCTGACATTAAGTGATGTCATCTCCATTTTCACACCTCCTCAAGTCTCAATGGGCTTTATGCCAACGACACAAGACACATTCCTGTCATCCACCGTGCGTGCCTTCTTGAGGACAAAATCATTTGCGAGAAGACGCTGCCTAAAGGTCGACAAATTAACTGCTGCGAGAGCATTCTCGCTGACGTACGTCTCATAGAAGCTGTACAATTCCAAGATTGGGATTCTCGCCTTTTTATCAGGAGTATCTTCAGCGTGAGCATAATTATCATTAATAAAAGACTCCACAGTCGCGTTTCGATTTTTATAATCAGATAAAATTTGCGTGCCTTCTTCATCCATTGTAAATGAAAGATTTTGAGCAAATTTAGTCGAATGTTTAACTGCCAGTGACATGATGACATCGCGCTCCTTAAAGAGCTTATCCACAAGTTCAGTGTCCCAATCATCACGAGGAACTGAATTTGGGAAATTTAAAATCACCAGGCGATCAGCAAATGCATGGCCTGAATCATATTCATCCAAGTCAGGCAGTTGGTTCGCACCAAATATCATTTTAACCATTGGCTTAATGTTCTCAGGGGCAGCGCCCTTCGCCTCAACTATCATCGGCTCACCACTAACAACTTTTTTTATAGTATCTAGCCCTTTTAGTGCTCCACCTGTCAGTTCATCATTTATGACGAGGCACTTCCCCTTCAAGAGCGACGAACGGAAGCGCGTGATAAGGTCGTCCAGCGAAAGCGGCACAGTGTTCTCTTGCCCAACGACACGACGAATGAATTCCAAAAGGACGCTCTTGCCGCTGTTAGTCGGGCCCAAAAGCAAAATCATCTTTTTCGCTCCGAACAAACCGCTGACGGCATATGTCAGCATCTGCTCGACAAGCTCCAACTTCTTCTCATTAGAAGTTTCGCGAATTCCGCCTGGTGTCCTAACATCAATGCCGAGCGATGTTTTCAGAAATTTCTCCCAATTAGGAGCAACGTCGTATGAATTGGTGTGCGCACAAAACTCAAAGTCGCATTCGCGTGTAAAGATTTCATCAGCATCGTTTTCGACGAAATGTCCATCAAGAAGGTTGATGATGCCGTTCTTGGTAAGAATAAGAGACGTCGATTTCTTTTCTATTGTCCCAAACAAGTCCTTGCTTACGAGGATCTCGTTATACGCCGCTGAAGACAATGCATACGACGCAGGCTCACCCTTAAAGTAAGTGCTTGCCAGCCACCTCTTGGCGCTCCTCTTGTCAAGAGGTGTCCACAGGCAGTTTTTTCCTTTTTCTTCCTTTACGTAGAGGGTTGAGCCGTCATAGAAGCAAGCCTTCTCGCCAACAAGCTTATTGATAACCATTTTAACCTTCTCATCTTTAGACATTTTTCTAGGTTTTGCAGTATCCATTTTTTTACCTCCGTAGTATTAACATAATTTAAATTACACTTGAATATTTCACGACTTGGAAACCACCAATTCACGCTTGGAAACCGCGTCTCTTTTCTGTAAACTGAGGTTGGGACTTAACCCGACTGTCCGCAGAAAGGAGACATTTTTATGCCAAGGAAAATCAGAGCCAAGCTCATCCTGCAACTGGCTTCGCAGGGCTTGTCGCAGAACGCCATCTCTCGCGGCCACC
>OMWN01000015.1 GCA_900314765.1 uncultured Selenomonadales bacterium
CGTGGAGAGGCTCGGGGAGAGGCTCGTGGAGAAGTCAAAGGAGAGGCGAAAGGCCGCGCTGCTTCGGTACGTTCTTTGATGGAAAGGTTTAACTGCACGAAGGAAAAGGCAATGGAAATTTTAAAGGTTCCCGCTGACCTCCAGCCTAAAGTGTTGGCACTTTTGTGATGGAACGAAATACAGAGGCCTTGAAAATGTTTGCACTGAAATGGGACGCTGATGAGGAGAAAAAAGTAATTCAGGCTGAAAGCCGTGCCAAAGATGTACGCTCTTTAATGAAGTCGATGCGCTGTACTAAGGAAAAGGCAATGGAATTATTGGAGATTCCTGCTGACCTTCAGCCGAAGATTTTGACGATGTTGTAATGAAATATAGAGAGTACGAATAAAGCGAAGGAAATGTCCGATATTGACATGCCTTCGCTTATTTTTTGTATTAGTTACTAAATTTCGTGTTGCATTCTCAACCATGATTCTCAATATGATAAAGAGTGAACGATGGCCATTTTTTTTCGCTATAGTCATTTCGCACACTCTAACAAAATCTTTTTCTCAAATCCTGTATTTTATACAGGATTTTTTTTCTTTTTGTCGTATTATTAATGATGTGGAGAATAGTGTGCACTTAAATTTTCAATCGTGCAAAAATATCGCGCGTGAAAATTTTATCAACGAATATGCTTAGGATGTGACATCATGACGGAGGTCACGAGTAAAAAACATATAAAAATCGCGGCGTGCTACATCGTGAAGAATGAGGAGAAAAATCTACCGTTTTCGATGGGCACGGTGAAGCAAATCGCGGATGAGCTGATTGTCGTTGACACGGGCTCTAGTGACGCGACGAAAAAAATCGCATTGGAGAATGGCGCGCGTGTCTATGATTTCATGTGGCAGGACGATTTCGCGGCAGCGCGAAACTTCGCCATCGAGCAGGTAACAAGCGATGTGGATTGGATTATCTTCCTCGATGCGGATGAGGGCTTCATACTGCCTGAGCGTGTGTGCGCTGCTATCGAGAAAATCGACGCCATCGTGCCGCCTGTTGATGCTGTGATGGTGCCGCTCATTGAGATAGACGTGTCAAATGGCGGCGAGGAGATTGGCCGCGAGAGGTCGCTGCGCATTTTTCGGCACAAGGAAAATTTGCGATATAGAAATCGCATTCACGAAAATGTTTGCAATCTCGATGGCGAGCTGTCGCTTCACTACGATGATGGCGACTTGACATGCTATCATACGGGATACAGCGCGTCCATCGTCGAGGAAAAAGTGAAGCGCAATCTGCGATTCATACAGCAGGACATACAGGAGCACGGCGAGCAGCCTTGGCATTATATTTTCCTCTCCGACTGTTACATGGGACTTCATGACTACGAGGCGGCACTCAGATACGGGCTCATGGCGCTCGACTCGTCGGCGCAGGCGGTCGCGGGCAGGAGCGGCGTATATCATAATGTCATTGAGGCGATGCGGCAGACGGAAAAGCCGCTCGGCGCGATGATTGCCATCGCGGAGCGCGCCATCGCGGAATTTCCATCGATGCCGGAATTTTACGGCGAACGCGGCATGATACTGAGCGCGCAGGGGCGGCTCGACGAGGCACGCGCGTCGCTCATGCGAGCGATGGAGTTGTATGAGCGCGGCAAATCGCAGGCGCTGAGTCAGCATGAGGATGCATATTTCACGGACGGCGTCGCGGCCATCGTCTGCGCGCGGCTTGGTGAGATAGAGGCGCTGATGGGCGACGACGCACGGGCGGATGAGTGGTTCAGACGCGCCATGTCGTATGATGGCACGAATGATAATGTGATGGCGAAATATGAGAAATTCAAAATGAAGGCGGGCGCATTGGCGGCGCAAAAGCAGCGCGAGGTCGACGCCGCGAAGAATAAAAGCATAGGCGCGAAAACAGACAACGCGCAGGATGATGCCAATGGAAATCGAGACGCGGCGAGTGAAAAACTTCGCATCGCGGCGGCGTATATCGTAAAAAATGAAGCGAGAACACTTGCAAAATCGATAGAGAGCATGAAGGGTGCTTATGATGAACTCGTCGTCGTTGATACGGGCTCAACGGATGACACGATAGGAATTGCGCACAGTCATGGCGCGCGAGTCGTTCACTTTGATTGGTGCGATGATTTTTCAGCGGCGCGCAATTTCGCACTCGAGCAGATTTCAGCGGATGCAGATTGGGTGATTTTTCTTGACGGCGATGAGTATTTCACCGACGAGACGCGTACCAATATCCGAGCAGCGATAGAAAAATACGACAGGCAGCAGAAAAATCTACTGCTAATAAAATGGTGCAACTACGACATCGACACGGGCGCGCATCTCGTCGATGTCATGACGCCGCGCATATTCCGCGTGACGCCGAGCATCCGCTACGCGGGGCGCATCCATGAGCAGCTGCGTGAGAATGGCGGCGATGTGACGGGTGTCGCGCTCGTGCCCGAGAGCAAATTAAAGCTCATACATACGGGCTATTCGTCGTCGCTGTCGCGGGAAAAGGCGGAGCGAAATCTGCGCATCATAAAAGAAGAAATGGCGGCGAGCGAAACGCCCGAGGCGTACTATATGGCGCTCGCCGAGTGCTACGACGGTCTCGATGACGACGGCGCAGCGATATACTACGCGAAAAAGGACATCGCGCGCGGCAGACAATCACTGACGTACGCGAGTCGCTCGTATCGCATATTGATGCGCAGGCTCGCCGCATCGCCCGCACGCGTCGACGAGCGCGGCGAAGTCGTGAGGCGCGCCGTGCAGGATTTCCCAGAGCTGCCGGAGTTTCATGCGGAGCTCGCGGAGTGTCTCGCCTACGATGGCGCGTATGATGAGGCCGTGGCGGAGGCTGAGGCGGCGGAGAAAATAATGAAGGACATCGCCGCAGGGAAACGCCAGAGCATAGAGCCTGTTCAGTTTGACGATGAAATGATGGCGACGCTTGTGAACCGCAAGGCGGTATGGCAAAGACTCGCGGATCGCAAGCAATCAATAAGGATAGCCGCATGCGTGATTGTCAAAAATGAGGAGAAAAACATCGGGCAATGGCTAACGAATGTTAAGTGTTTTGCCGATGAAATCGTCGTCGTCGATACGGGTTCAGCGGACAGGACGCGTGACATCGTTCTTGCGGCAAAGCGTGAGAGTGACGTGAAAATCCCGATTAAGCTCATAGATTTTGTGTGGGATGATGATTTCTCCGACGCGAAAAATCACGCGATTGCGGCAGTGTCGGATGACGTGGACTGGATAGTGTTCCTCGACGCCGACGAGACGTTTTACGCGCCCAACCACGTGCGCGGCGTGATTGCATACGTCGATGAATGTCATCACGACGCGGACATCATACGCGCGATGAAGGTCGACATAGATGCGGACAATGGGGAGCGCGAGGTGCACCGTTTCCTCGATATACGGATTTTTAGGCATAGCCCCGATATTTTCTATCAAGGCATCGTGCACGAAAACATCGTAAAGCGGCGGCCAGACGGTAGTGTCACGACGGATATTGTCATGTACGACGAGCCTTACAGACTGAATATCAGGCATACGGGCTATTCGTCGAGCAAAATTCACGAAAAGGCCGCGCGCAATCTGAAACTGCTGGAGGCAGAAATAGCGCAGCAGGGCGGCAGAGCCGACGCACGGCAGTACAGGTATCTCGCAGAGTCGTATTTCATACTGGGCAAATTCGAGGCATCAATGAAATTTGCGCATCTCGCGCTTGAGTCGAGGACGCAGGGACTCGGCACAGGGAGCGACATGGAGTATTTGCTACTCCAGTGCATGAGAAGCCTTGATTTCCCAATGCGGGAGCGGCTTAAAGAGGCAAAACGCGGTGCGGAGCGATTTCCCAATGTGCCCGATTATTACGGCGAGGCGGGCATATTGCTCGCGCGCATGGGGCGTATTGACGAGGCACAGGAAAATTTGAAGCGCGCGGAGGAAATTTTCGCGAACCAATGTGACGGGCGCGAGGCGTCGTATTATGAGAGCATGAGGGGCGACGTGATGGCGGCGCTGGCGCGAGTATACAGAGAGAAAGGACAGATGACCATGTCGGAGAATACGGCGGTGGAGGCACTTAAGGCAGACCGATACAACGAGGACGCGCTGAACGAGTTTGCGGATGCGCAGGGCGACATCATGGCGGAGGATCTCGCGATGCGGCTTTTGCCATTTTTTGATGACGATGAGAAGGATTTGACGTTCCTCGCGCGCTGGGCGGAGGCGAGCGGCAGGATGCGTCTCTATCTTGTGATGTGCGTCGTGCTGCGCGAGAAATACAAAAAGGAGATGCCGCGGCAGGCGCTGTATCAGAAGGCGCTGAGCGGCGATTATGCGGGGCTTTATGACGACGTCGTTAAGGGTCTCGTCGAGGCGTTTCCGCAGCTCATCATTTCGCTGATACTCCTCGAGCAGGAGGAGACGCAGGAGGCGCGCGAGCTCAGTGACAGGCTGTTTTCGCTGCTGCCCGATGGCGCGGCTGCGGCGTGGGATGCGTACAGGCGGGGGGCGGTGCCGTCGCCGAACGACGATATTAATCTCATGATGAAGGAGTTCGTGGCGTACGGGAGCGATGAGCAACTCGTGCGCTTCGTCGTGCGTGACGGCGTGTCATCGGCGGACATGGTGAAGGTCGCGCATGCGGCGCAGGCCGACGCGCGCTGGTCAGCGGCGTTCATGATTTATGCTGGGGTGCCGCAGGGCGCGCCAGAGGTCACGGCGCGGTTTTGGACGGACACGGGGATTTGCTGCTATTACCTGCGCGAGTGGGAGTCGGCGGCGCAATGTTTCGACGCGGCGGAAAAGCTCGATGGCGCAAATCTCGCGGAGATAAATTCGTATCGCAAATGGATGGCAGAGCAGCAAAATGACGGAGCTCAAAATGGGTGATTTGCGGAAAAGCGCGCCAACCATATCGGCGTATGTCATCGTAAAAAATGAGCATGACAACATAGAAGCGTGGATGGCGCTGGCGCGGAAATTTGCCGATGAGATCGTCGTCGTCGATACGGGCTCGACGGATGGCACGGACGACATTGCGGCGGAACTTGGCGCGCGCGTTGAGCGATTTTCGTGGCGCGATGATTTTGCGGCGGCGAGAAATTTTGCCATAGAACATGTTCATGGCGACTGGATTGTCGGACTCGATGCGGATGAGCTCATTGACGACGAAGGCGCACAAAAAATCAAAGATGCGATTAAGGAATACGACAAAAATCAAAAAATATTGGGCATGGCGCTTAGACTCGTCAATCTCGACAGGGATGACAACATGAGCGTCAAAAATGTCGGGAGCGTCATGCGGGCATATCGACGCATGAAGATGCTGCGATTCAGCGGCGCGGTACATGAGATGCTCATGATGGGCGGGCGGCCGCTCGACGAGACGGAGATCGCATTCGTGCCCGAGGTGACGGTGTATCATACAGGCTACTCGTCACGGCTCATAAAGAAAAAGCTCAGGCGTGACCTCGACATTATTCTCGCGGAGCAACGTCGCCACGGCGAAAAGCCGACGGACGCGTTTTATCTCGCGGACTGTTACTATGGGCTCGACGACTACGAGCACACGATAGAAGCGGCGAGGCGGGCGATACGCTCGGGCTACACGATGATTGGCCGCGAAAATCGCCCGTATGCGCTCATTTTACAGTCGCTCGTCTCGCTCCATCGACCGATGAGCGAGATAGATGATGCGCTTGACATGGCTCTGCGTGCGTGCCCAGGTGTCGGTGATTTTCACGTGCTCGCTGGCATCGGCGCATACGAGGCGGGCGAATATGAGCGCACGGAGGCGTACATGCGTCGCGGCATGGCGCTCTATGAAAAAGCGGAGACGAATCACAATATAGTGGATGAGCGCAACGCGCTTTTGCCAACGGCGTGCTTATATGCGGCGCGTGTCGCGCGTATGAGAATGGACGACGCTACAGCGCTCGATGATGTGACGCGCGGCTTAAGGCTCGCGCCACGGATGCGCGCGCTGCTGGAGATTGCGGCGCAGATTTTGGCTCCGCTCGAGACGGCGGACGTGATAGCGTTTTTGAATACGATTTACAAAATGCCGCAGGACAGCGCATTTCTTGCGCGGACGCTTATCAAGACGCCGCGCAAAAAAGCGGCGATGTACTACGCGCGCCATGCGGGCATGAATGTTTCACCGCTTAATAAATTCGATGAATTTATCATGGCAGGAAAAAACAAATCGGCGGCGGCGATGACGATGGAACAAGTCGACGGCCTTTCGTCCGTAGGTGTGGCAACACGCGAGCACGATGAGCGTCATGGAGGCGCGAACGGCACGAACGAAATCAGCGCGTTCATATCGCCAAAATTCATGGCGTCATCTGATTCATCGCGTGAAAAAGGCGATGTGACGGAGAGCGCGCTGAGGCTTTCGGAGAAAATCGAGCGCATGAGACGGGAAATTCATCATGAATGAAATGAAAAACGTAAATCAACATTCACGAAAGGACATCATCATATCATCGTGCGTGATTGTCAAAAACGAGGAAAAGACGCTCCTGTCGTGGCTTCATTGCGCGAAAATCATTGCCGACGAAATTGTCGTTATCGATACGGGCTCGACGGACAAAACGGTGGAAATTGCGCAGGCGGCAGGCGCGCGCGTATTGCATTTCACATGGACAGGGAGCTTTGCCGAGGCGAAAAACTACGCCATTGACAATGCGCGCGGGCGCTGGATTGTGTTTCTCGACGCGGACGAGACGTTTTCTGATGAGGACGCGGCGCGGGTGCGTGAGTGGGTCGTGGCGCATGATGACGACATGGACATCGAGGCGATGGTCTGCCCGAGGCTCGAGATTGACGCCGACACGGGCAAATACAAAGGCGTCAGCATGTACGACAGGGTGTTTCGCAACGGGCGCGGCATACGATACGACGGAAATATCCACGAGATACTGCGGAAAAGCGACGGGCAAAAGCCGAAAAGCGTATTCGTGAAGGATTTCAAGATACGCCACACGGGCTATTCGTCGTCGGTCGTGCTCACTAAAATCGCGCGCAATCTCGGCATGATACTCACGGAGCAGGGGCGGCGCGGCGAGCAGCCGATGGACGCAGCGTATCTCGCGGACTGCTGGTTTGGCCTCGGGCAGTACGCGGAGGCGGCGGAGGCCGCGCGGAAATTCATCGCGAGCGGTTACAATCTCGTCGGCATGGAGAAACGGGTGCGGTTCGTGCTCATTCAGTCGCTCGTGGAGCTCGGGCGCTGGGATGAGGCGTGGGACGCGCTCGAGCGCGCAAAAGCGGAGTTTGACGATGTGCCAGACTTTTATGTGCAAGGCGGCTTGGCGCTTTATCGATATGGCGACTATGTGCGCGCGGAGAGCGAGCTGCGGCGTGGTCTGGCAATATATGAAAAAGCGACGGCGGTTGACCCAATGAGCACGATTGACGTGATGATGATGATAGATGATGTGAAAAAGTGTCTCGAGGAAATAGCCGCGTTGCGTGACACGAGCGACGCGCGAGAAGAAAGCGAGCGCGGCGGTGCGAGCGATACGCGCGATGAAGAAGCGTCGCCATTCGCGCAGGCGGTCAGAAGTGGCGACGTCATGATGGCGGCGGCCATTGCCTGTGACGAAGAGCGCGCGCTGTGCAATCTCGGTCGATACGCTGAGCGCCATGTGGGTGTGAGGTTGGGCGACATGGCTTTGCTCGTGCCGTCGCGCTTTGATGACGGTGAGTGGGGGATGTAGGATTCGTGGGTAAAGTATGTATTTTGACGAGATAAAAAAATCCTATTTTTTGCGAATAGAGAGGGGCGCATCCATGAAGAAAAATATGCCAAAAATATCGGCCTGCGCCATTGTGAAGAACGAGGAGAAAAATCTGCCGACGTGGCTTCATTGCGTGAAGCAACTCGCGGATGAAATCATCGTCGTTGACACAGGCTCGACGGACAGGACGGTCGAGATTGCGCAGGCGGGCGGCGCGAAAGTTTATCATTTCAAATGGATAGACGATTTCGCGGCGGCAAAAAATTTTGCGATTGATCAGGCGACTGGTGGCTGGATTATTTTTCTCGACGCCGATGAGTGGTTCGACGATGAGAATTGCCCGAAGGTAATGGAGTGGATAAAGGCGCACGATGACAATGAGCGCGTCGTCGCGATGTTTTGCCGCAGGCTCGAGTACGACAAGGACTCGCACATATATAAGGGCGACACGTTCGTTGACCGCGTGTTTCGCAATTTGCCGACGCTCCGCTATGTCGGGCGGATTCATGAATTTTTGTCGCCGAGCGACGACACGAAGCCTATACTCCAATACGCTGACGACATCAAAATCATGCACACGGGCTATTCGGCGTCCGTCGCGCGTGACAAGGTCGTGCGCAATCTCGGTATCATTCTCTCGGAGCAGGACAGGCGCGGCGAGATACCGTCGGACAATTTTTATCTCGCGGACTGCTATTTCGGGCTCAGACAGTTCGACAAGGCGGCGGACTATGCGCGGCGCGCGATAGACAGCGGCACGACGATGCCGGGCATGGAAAATCATATTCATACGGTGCTCATTCAGTCGCTCGAGGGCGCGCGAAAATATGATGAGGCGATAGCGGCGGCGGAACGCGCGATAAAGGAATTCCCTGATTTGCCGGATTTTTACATTCAATGCGGCATAGAGCGCTATATCGCGAGCGACTACGACGGGGCGGCGCGAGACACGGAGCGCGGGCTCACGATGTACGAGGCGGCACACAACGGCACGCAGAAGGAGAAAGTCATCACGGACGACAGCGCGGGACTGCTGCCCGTCGCGCAGAAGGTGCGGGCGGTCACGGCGCGCATGAGCGGCGATGATGTGACGGCGCTTGAGAGCGCGTGCGCGTGCATAAAGCGCATCGGCCATGAGCCCGATATGCTGAAGCTCATCGTGGATGTGTTGCGCGCGTCGGGCGCAACGGATGACGATGTGGAGCGGCTGATTGATGAGCTGTATGATATGCCGCGAGACGCGCGAAAGGTCGCAGACTCGCTGAAAAGCATGAGATATGGCGCTATCGCCGTCCACTATGAGGCAATGGCGGAGAAAAAAGGATTTACGGAATTTGACCGCGATGTTTTGATGGGCGACGTCGATAAGGCAGCGATGAAATTGGCGGAGACGTTGCCACCGCTATGCGCGCTCGGTCGAATGGATGCGGTGATGGCGCACGATAAGAGCAACAGGCTGAAAATTTTGTTGCCGAGAAGATGAGGGAAAAAGAACGGAACTTGTGGTATGTTGAAGTTTTAGGTTTAGCCGACCCTCTCCGCCCCCTGCGGGGGCACCTCCCCCAGAGTGGGAGGCATAGGATGAGAAGCTTTACACGCTAGAATCCAACGAATGAATAGAATATGTTATGTTTTCGTTAGTCGATTGTTCTGCTAATGTAAAGGTTTCGAACGTTTATGTGTGAATCGATTCAGCTGTTGTAAATAATCTCAGTGTCTGTAAAGCCAGCCTCCCCAATGGGGGGCAAACATGCCAGTGGCATGTTTGCGCGAGCGAATGCGAGGCGGAGAGGGTTATTATTGGCGGGAAGGGCGCGATTAGTGACAAATGAAAAGAGACATAGACGAAATACGGGAAACAATATATGACGCGCTGGACCGCCATCTGTACGACCGTGCCTCGAGCGCGATAGACGCGCTGTTGCCGCTCGCGCGCGTCGAGGCGCTCGGCCTCCGTGTGAGTCTTTTCATTGAGGCGGACGATGTGAGTTCCGCTGAGGCAGCGCTCGCGGCGCTCATGGCGGCACGGCAGGATATGACGGCGGACGAAACGCAGTACGCGACGTTTCTTTCGGCGCGCGTCCACTTCATGCGCGGCGAGCGCATGAGCGTCATTCGCGAGCTCGAGCCGCTCATGAGCGCGCGCGGCGGTCATGTGAAGGGCGAGCTGCGCGAGAAAATCGCGAATCTTTTGGGCCAATGCTATCGCTTCATCGGCGAGAGCGAAAAGGCGACGGCGATGTACCTCGAAGCGGCGAAAGCCGCGCGCGCTAATGGCGACGTGGCGCTCGCGGCGGTCGAGATGAGCGATTATCTGTTCAATCGCCACTATCTTCCAGTGAAGCATGTCGTGGACGAGCGCAAAGAGGCGGCGCGTTATGGGAAGCTGTTCAAAGACTGCAAGATGTATCTTCCGCGCTGGAGAGAGACGCGCGAGCATCGCGGGAAAATCCGCGTCGGCTACATTTCGCCCGACATTCGCAATCATGTCGTCCTGCGGTTTTCGCTCGCCTTTTTTGAATTTTATGACTGCAATCGCTTCGCGGTCATTGTCTACATGAATGGTGCTGAGGACGAGTGGAGCGCGAAAGTTCGCGCACGCGTCGACGGCTGGCGAAACATTCGTGCGATGAGCAGCGCTGAGGCGGCGCGCGTGATATACGAGGACAACATCGACATACTCGTAGACCTCGCAGGCCACACGCGCGGCAATGCGCTGCCCGTGCTCGCGGCTAAGCCTGCGCCGATTCAAATGAGCGGCATTGGCTACTTCACATCGACGGGGCTCAGCGCGGTCGATTATTTTCTCGGAGACAAATATCTCGACGCACCGCGTGATGGCATCGACCCGCAGGATGGCTTCACGGAGAAATTGCTTGTATTGCCGCACACCCATTTCTGTTACACGCCGATGAGCGCAACAAATGTCGTGCCGTCGAGTGAGGCGCCATGCGAAAAAAACGGCTATGTGACATTTGCGAGCTTCAATAATTTCACGAAGGTCAATGACGCGGTGCTCGGCGCGTGGCGTGAAATCATGGCGCGCGTGGAGAATTCGCGCTTCATGCTGAAGGCAGAAGTTTTTGACTATGACGACACGCGCGCGTACACGATAGAGCGGCTGAAGGCGGCGGGGCTCGACATGAGCCGCGTCGAACTGCGCGGACTCACGCGCGACTATCTCGCGGAGTACAGGTACGTCGACATTGCGCTCGACACGTTTCCGTATCCGGGTGGCGGTACGACGTGCGATGCGCTGTACATGGGCGTGCCCGTCGTGACGCTCAGCGGCGCTACGCATGGCAGTCGGTTCGGCGAGAGCATCATGATGAATATCGGCCTCGGCGAGCTCGTGACGCACTCTGTCGATGAATACGTGGAGCGCGCCTCGTTCATGGCGCGCGACACGGAGCTCTTGGCGCTCATTCATCGTTCGTTGCGCGGTCTCATGGAGCGCTCGCCGCTCATGGATGCGCGCGACTACATGCGCGACGTCGAGAGCGCGTATGATGAAATATATGAGCGATACGCCAAGTCGCAGAAAGTGCCAAGCTACAGTGAGACGAAGCGATACGCGTGGCTCGCGGAGAAATTCGAGCGTGAGGGCGATGTGGCGCAATCGCTCGCGGCGTCGGACTACGTGCTCGCGTCGCGCCCGCAGAACAGGCCGATTGTCGAGTCGCTCGCCGTGCGCTATCTCGACGCGGGTGATGCGCACGGCGCGGGCGTAGCGGTGTCGCTGCTCATGGATGGTGCGGGAAATGACGACGGTTTTGATTTGTTTCTTGCGGCGTCGTACGCGTTCCTCATGAATGACAGGGATACAGCGGAGAAATTGGCGATGGCGGCGCTCGACGACAGGCGGCTCGAGGAATGGCAACGCGGCGCGACGCATCACCTTTTGGCGGAAATTCATAAGAAGAACGGCGATAGGAATCTCGCGGCGCGCGAATATCTCGCGTCGTCGCGCCTCAAGGGGCTCGACAATGGCCGCATCGCCGACTATGACAATTATCTCTTGAGCCTTCATTTCGACGAACGCCCGCGCGCGGAGCTTCTCGAGGCGGCGCGCGGCTATGAGCGCATTTTTGACGGCCTCGCCATAAAGCCGTATGACTCATATAGCGGGCGCGCGCGCCATCATGGGAAAATTCGCGTCGGCTATATTTCGCCAGATTTCTGTCGTCACGTCGTCGCTGAGTTTAGCCAGGCATTTTTCAGTGCGTACGACCATGAGCGCTTTGAAGTGTACGGCTACGCGAACTGCGACGCGGACGACGTCACGCGGAGCCTCGCCGAGCGGGCGGACGCGTGGCGCATGGTGAAGGGAATGACGTACAGCGACATCGCGCGGCTCATTCATGACGATGAGATTGACATCATCGTCGAGCTTGCAGGTCACACGGGCGGCAACAGTTTGCCCGTGCTGCTCATGCATCCTGCGCCTGTGTCCATCTGCGGCGTCGGATATTTCGACACGACAGGGCTCAGCGCCGTCGATTATTTTCTCGTCGATGAGACGACGGCGCCGCGCGATGCGGGTGAGGATGAATTTTTCACGGAAAAACTTTTGAGACTTAATCATAGCCACCTCTGCTACACGCCGCTTCGCCCTGTGCCCGATGCGCTTTGCTCTGTGCCCGCGCCGTTTGAGCGAAATGGATTCGTGACATTTGGCTCGCTCAATCAGCTCGACAAAGTGACGGACACGATGATTGGCGCGTGGAGCAGAATTTTGGCGCAGACGAAAAATGCGCGGCTTTATCTGAAGGCGGGCGCGCTTGATGACGCGGCGCGCAGGGCGAGCCTCATGAAAAGGCTCACGGCGCATGGCATAGATGCGCGGCGCGTGACGCTCGAGGGCTACAGCGACGACTACATGGCCGCATACAGGGACATCGACATCGCACTCGACACGTATCCGTACACGGGTGGAGGCACGACGTGCGATGCGCTCTACATGGGCGTGCCCGTCGTGACGCTCACGGGGCGCGGCCATCACGAGCGATTTGGCGAGAGCATACTGAAAAATGTCGGTCACGGCGAACTCGTCGCGCGAAGTCTCGATGAGTATGTTGCGACAGCGACAAATCTCGCGGCAAATAAAAATCGCCTCGCGAAGCTTCACGAGACGATAAGAGGGGAAATGCAGGAGTCGTATTTGATGAATCAGCGAAAATACATGATTGAGGTCGAGGCCGCGTATGAAAAATTATTTGGAACAATATAACGAGGGCGCGGCCGCATATAAACACGGCGCGTATGAAAAAGCACTTGAGCTTTTCAATGAGGCGATGAACGCGCCCGACTGCCCCGAGTCGTTTCGCTATTGCGTCCATGACGCGAAGGCGCTGACGCTTAAATCCCTCGATGATGTCGCGCGTGCGGTCGGTGAGTATGAGCAAGCGGTAAACGGCGCGATGATGTACGGCACAACGGAGGAGCGTCAGCTCATCATGAGCAATTATCTCATGACGCTTCACTACATCGACGGCGTCAGCGATGAGAAAATGCGCGATGAGCATTTCAGGGCGCAGGAAATTTACAAAGATGTCGTGCCGTTTTCATTTGACGCGCGCGATAAGGCGCGACGCAGGCAGAAGAAAAAGATTCGCGTCGGCTATATATCGCCCGACGTTGCCGACCATATCGCCATGCATTTCGCCGTGCAGCTTTTCGCATCGTACAGCCGCGACAGATTTGAGGTCGTGCTGTACGAGACGGGCTCGCGGAAAGACGAGGTCACGGACTGGCTCGAGTCGATGGTGAACGCGCGTCGTGACGTGTCGAGCATGAGCGCGGACGATGCGGCGCGGCGTATTCGCGATGACGACATCGATATACTGTTTGACCTAGCGGGTCACACGGACGGCGGCGCGACGATGGCCATCATGGCGCGTCACCCCGCGTCCGTCACGATTTGCGGCATCGGCTATTTTGACACGACGGGGCTCTCCGCGTGCGACTATTTTCTCGGCGACGTCTATTGCGATGGGACGTGGGCCGATGCGCTTTTCCGCGAGAAAATCATAAGGCTCCCGCACAGCCATTTTTGCTACACGCCGCCCGAGAGCGTGCTCTCCGTGACGCGCGAGCGCACGGCTCACGACTACGTGACGTTTGGCAGCTTTAATAATTTCCTCAAAATCACGGATGAGATGCTCAGCGCATGGCGCGAAATATTGTCGCGCGTCGATGACGCACGGCTGCTGCTCAAAAACACGTGGCGCGGCGATGACCATGTGGCGTGCATGACGGCGCGGCTCAAGCGTCTCGGGTTTGACATGGCGCGCGTCGATGTGCGCCAGGGGACGTGGAAATATATGGACGAGTACATGGACATCGACATCGCGCTCGACACGTATCCGTACACGGGCGGCGGCACGACGTGCGAGGCGCTATACATGGGCGTGCCTGTTGTGACGCGCTACGGCATGCGTCACGGCTCGCGGTTCGGCTACAGCCTGCTCGAAAATGTCGGGCTCGACGAGCTTGCGGCGCCGACACTGGATGAATATGTGGAGCGCGCCGTGATGCTCGCGAGCGACCGTGAGCTCATTGCGATGCTGCACGGTGCGCTGAGAGGCATGATGCAGCGTTCGCCGCTGATGGATGTGAAGGGCTATATCGGCGAGGTCGAGGCCGCGTATGAAAAAATTTGGGCCGATTGGCTCTGTGAAATATAATTTTTAAGAAAAAATTCGCGGATTGTCGTATAATAAAGACATATCACGGAAATAAATATCGTCTGGGGGTAATGACATGGGAAGGCTCAGTCGTAGGATGAAGCGCAGGCATGAGCGTGAGAAGGAAGAGCTGAAAAAAGCGAAGTCGAACAGCAAAGAGGGGGCGGAAGCATTGCCGGAGCCAGTGATGAATGATGAGAACAGGGCGCTCGAGAGCGAGCTCAAGGAGCAAAAGGAAAATGGCCAGTACGTTGAGATGGTCAAGACGATAGCAAAGCTCGTCGAGGGCAAGGATGTGAAGCCGGAGTTTTGCTATGATGCGGCGTACGCGTACTTCATGCTCGGCGACTACGACAGGGCGGCAAAGTGGGCGTCGAACACGCTGACTGTTGACCCGACGAATCTCGCGGTGCGTGTGTTGCTCGCGCGTCTCTGCATACTCGAGGAACGCACGGACGATGGCCTCGCGATTTTTGATTTCCTGCTGAAGAACGAGAAGGCGCGTCTGACGGAAGAGCAGAAGGAAACGATTGAGGACATTGCTGGCTATTATGGTCGCACGGAGCATGACAAACTCGTGAAGGATTATCCGAGCCTCGTGGCATTCCTAGATGGCAACAAGGCGAAAGCCGAGACGAATGAGCCAAAGCCAACGGCGAGTGAAGTAAAAGAAGAAGTGAAGAAAGAGGACAAGACGGAAACGGCGCCGTCCAACATACTCGCGCGGCTAAGGACGAAGGTCGCGGCGGCGTCCGAGGCGGCGCGCGAGACGCACAAGGCCGCATCAGTTGCGGCGGCGGAAAAAGTCGCGGATGTGAAGAAGTCGATTGAGACGGCGACGGATGAGCTGCCGAAGAAGGGACAGTCGATGCTGAGCCAGCTGAAGGCGAAAGTCGCGGCGGCAAGCAGGCAAGACGCTGTGAAGAATGAGAAAAACGCGATTGCGACGCAAAGCGAGACGGAGAAGAAAGCAGTCGTCAGCGCGGAGAAAAATGAGCGCGCGGCGGAGCAGTCGGCGTTCGCGACGGAGCCGCTGAAGCGCGGGGGCGCAATAAAGCCGACAGACGAAATTGCGCGCGGCATCGAAGGCGCAGAGGAAGAGGCGAAGGCCATTCTCGAAAAGAGCATCGGTGCATCGAAGAAAATCGCGATGCTCAATGCGCTCGCGGGTGCGCACTACTATCAGCGTGATGCTGCAGGCGCGCGCGTGCTTTTGGATGCGGCCATGAGGATTGACGAGCCATCCGATGATACGCTCCGCAACATGGCGCTCGTCGAGCTCGAGCTCGGCGAAAAGGACAAGGCACTTGCATACGCAGGCGAGATGAGTGTCGTTGATTTCATGCTGCTGCGCTTGATAAGAGGGTAATAGATTAGGCGGATGAAGCATGACCCTCTCCGCCTCGCATTCGCTCGGCACCTCCCCCAGAGTGGGAGGCTGGCGTCACAGAATCTGATATTATTTACTTTAGTTAAAACGATTCATTAAGGAAAACTTGATTACAATTTTTTATCGTAATTGAAATCCTGTAGTTCGCATACCTGTGAAGTTAAGAGCTATCTTAACTTTCAATTATATCGTGAAGCATTGCTTTCGCTATGCCTCCCACTCTGGGGGAGGTGCCCCCGTAGGGGGCGGAGAGGGTTTTGCTTTTCAAATCGTTATTGTGAAGCCTAAAAATTTCAATTTTATAAATCAAAACGTGAGGGGTGATTGATATGGACGAAAATCAAGATCAAACGCCCCTCACTATTTTTTTGCCATTCGCGACGAAAAAGCCGTTGCGTGTGCTGACGGTTGAGGCGTCTCAGTATCTCCCGTTGCTTCGCGGGCGCTATCCGAATGCGACGATTTTCGCGGTGACGGCGAGCGCGGACGAGGCGCATGCGTCCGAGTATGAGGGGCTCGGCGTGACGTTCAGCGTGATGGACTATCGCGAGACGGTGCTCTCGTACGAGCGAAAGTCGTTCGACATCATCATTGCGCCGCTCTGTCTCGAGACGGCGGCGAATCCGCAGGACATAGCGGCGGGCTTTGGCACGTACATAAAGGACACGGGCTTTCTTTTGACGAGCTTCACGAATATGCGCTATTACCGCGTCATCGATGAGCTCATGGACGGCGGCTATCACTACATCGTGCGCCGCCTGTTTGCGCGCGATTCGTTCAGGACGCTCATGCTTGCGTCGTTTTACAAGGATATGACGTTTTCGCCTGTTTATGGGAATGGCGATGAGGCGCACATCAAGAGGCTCGTGGCGGCAGGATTTAAAAATCATGCAGACGATCTGAACGTCAAGACATGGCTCGTCAAAGCGGCGCGGTCTGTGCCGAGCGTCGCGGCGATAAAGTCGCGGTACACGCCGGAGACGCGGCGCGGGCTCGTGACGCTGCTGCGGCGCATAGAACACGACATCGACACAGCAGAAAATGCGGCGCATCTCAGCGCACTCTGCAATCGTGAGCACATAGACGCGGATTATCTCGAGAAATTCATAGATGAGACGATTTACGACAAAAAAGCATTTCAATATAATATGACGTCGGCAAATAATGACGACGCTACAGCGAGCGGAAAAACGCTCAAGCGTGACAAAGCCTCCCACTCTGGGGGAGGTGCCGAGCAAAGCGAGGCGGAGAGGGTCGCGCAATGCCGAGATGCGAAAATTCCTCCAAATAAAAAAATCGCCTTCATCACGTGTGTGAATGATGAGGCGTGGTATCGTGAGTCGCTGCTTTATCAGCGTCATGTCATCGTGCCCGACGGCATGACGGCGGAGTACATCGCCATTCGCGGGGCGCGCTCGATGGCCGCGGGCTACAATGAGGCGATGCGCCAGACGGACGCGAAATATAAAATTTATCTTCATCAGGACACGCTCATCGTCAATCATCATTTGATTGAGGAATTGCTACGCATTTTCGACGACGCGTCGGTCGGACTCGTCGGTGTTATTGGATGTCGCAGTCTTCCCGCGAGCGGCGTGTGGTGGGATGGGCGCAGGACGTATGGCCGCGTGCTGCACGCCTGCGAGGCCGAGAGCATCGTGGACTCGGAGATACGCGAGCCAGCGGGCGACGCCGTGGACGTTGAGGCCGTGGACGGGCTGTTTATCGCGACGCAGTGCGATGTGCCGTGGCGCGAGGATATATTTACGGGCTGGCATTTCTATGACACGTCGCTGTGCATGGAAATGAAGCGGCGAAACAAGCGCGTCGTGATACCGAATCAATCGAACGAGCGTGGCGGCTTTTGGTGTGTTCATTGCCCTGTCGAGAAGCCGCTCGCGCCCGAGTACAAAACGTACCAAAAGGCGTTTTTGCGCGAATACGGCGACGAACTGCGGCCAGAGTGATAGGAGATATACGAAGTTGGACGATTTTTTGAGGAAATATGAGGAAAGCGAGCGCGGTGGCGTCCTCGAGGCGGGGCTCTATCTGATGGAGCAGTTTGAAGCGTGGCGTGCGGACGGCATGCCTAGTGATGCGCGCGGTTGGATGCTTTTCACGAAGCGCCGAATGCTCTACGCGGCGGCGCTCGACTGGATCGCGCGCCATGATGCGGAGGCGGCGGAGTATTGTCTCGACGGATTTGACTTTCTCATGGAGCGCACAGCGGGCGGCACGATTGTGCATGCGGCATTCACGCGTGGTATCGTCCACTACATGAAGGGCGATTATGCGGCGGCGGAAAAGCAACTGAGACTTTTCATTGCACTGTATTCGGCGAACGACAAGGATGAGCTCGCGTGGTTTTGGCTCGGTAATGCGCTTTTCAGGCAAAACAAATGGGCGGACACAATAGACGCTTATCAAAAGGCTATCGAAATCCGCCCGCATTTTCGTGAGGCTGTCATCAACAGTGCGGTCGTGGCGATGAGGCTCGGTGACGAGGCGGCGGCGCATGCGATTTTGCGCTCCATTGGCGCGGACGAAGAGGGGGAGTTCACGCGCGACGACATCATTGATGATGTAGCGCTTTCGTCGTACGCGTTGCCAAAATCGATGGACGTATACGATGTGCCGATTTTCATAAACGCGCGTGACAGAGTCGTTTGCCTTGAGCGCCTTGTCGATTGGCTCGTAAATGCGGGGTATCGGCGCATCTATATTCTCGACAATGACTCGACGTATGAGCCGTTGCTTCAATATTATGAGCGCCTCGACAAAAATGACGCTGTGCGCGTCGTGAGGTTCGACAAAAATTACGGCCACACGGCGATATGGGACAGCGGCGTGCTGAAGGCGCTCAACGTGAGGACGCCGTATATTTACACGGACCCTGATGTGCTGCCTGTGGACGATTGCCCGAAAGATTTCGTCGCGCGTCTTTGGCGCGTGCTTGAGAAATACCCGTATCTCACGAAGGCGGGGCCGGGGCTTTTGTACAGTGACATCACGTTTGACGAGGCCGAGCAGAAAAAGCGCTGGGAGGCGCAGTGGTACGAGTGCAGGCCTGAGGACGACGTCTATTTTGCGGCGGTCGACACGACGCTCGCGCTCTATCGCAATATCTACCACTATCACATCGACGTCGCGGCGCGGACGACGGGGCGCATCATGATGCGCCACCTGCCGTGGTATTATCGTTTTGATGCGCTGCCCGACGATGAGCGATACTATATCGCGCACGCAAATGGCTCATCGTCCATCAAAAAGGAGCATGAAAAGCGATGAGGCGATGAGCCGTGTTTGAAGTGTTGTTATGAAGTTTTCGTTAAAATATTAAGCCATTTGTGCGATGCTTTCAGCCACAAATTTTTGTTTACTAACCCTCTCCGCCTCGCATTCGCTCGGCACCTCCCCCAAAGTGGGAGGCTGGCGTTACAGAGTCTGGGATTATTTACACTAACTGAATAAGCAATTAATGAAAAAGCAAAATTTTCTATCCTTTCGCTAATCTTAGTTCCGTTCAGATTAACGTGAGGGACTATCATCCACTTTCAATTATATCGTAAAGCACCGCTTTCGCTATGCCTCCCACATTGGGGGAGGTGCCCCGCAGGGGCAGAGAGGGTTTTTGCAATTTGTCAAAAGAGTCAAGACCAAAACTATTTTAACCTCATTGCTGTCTCGCGGCTTTCGCGGGCGCACACTTCGTCGTAGAGCGCCGCGATGATGGGCGTCATTTTTTCTGTGCTTGTCGTGTAGAGATTTATGGTGAGAGGTGTGCCGTCGGAGCGCATCACGAGCTCTGATAGCGAGATTTTGTATGTGTCTTTTTTGTCGCGCATGAGCCGCCCCTCGTAGTACTGGATGATGACGTAGTCGCAGCCCTCGCGCCGCGCGTTCGCGCATATTGTCGAGAGGATGTCGGCGTCCACGTCGTCGGCGTTTTTGCCTGCGCTCGGCATCGCGCCGAGGACGATAGGCGGGAGCTGACGCCGCATGAGCGCGGTCTGTGCGAGAGTCAGATATGGGGCATCGCCCGCGATTTTTTCATCGAAGTCGATCGTCGTCACGAGGTAGACGGCGGATGACTTCTTTTTTGTTTCATAATAGACGTCCGTCGGAATGAATGTGCCAGAGATGCCGTCCGTGTAGTAGTCGCGCAGCATCGTGTCAACGTAGAGCACCATGTCGTGCGGGAATCGCTCGAGCCCCTTTGCCTGCTTGTAGACGATTTTTTCGCCGAATTCCGTGTAATCCGCGCCGACGGACTGCAATATGCTCGTGACGGGGTCGCCGCTCATGACGAAGCGCGTGAGCCGCATGTCTTTGTGTGCCACGGCAAATGCCTCGTTGCCGACGGCGGGCGAGCCAAATGTCACGACGTCGATTTGCTCGCTCGGCACGCCCATGTCGATGAGCCGCGCAGCTAAAAGTATCGCGGCCGCGCCGCCGAGGCTGTGACCCGTGACACAGAGGCGCGCCGATGGGTTGGCCTTGAGCTTCGTCGCGAGACTTTCGCCGATGGTCTCGCCGCCTTCTGATTTGCGCGTGAAAAATGCGGTCTGCGTGTAGTCATTGAAGCCCTTGTGGACGAGCGGCTCGCTCGCCGTCATTTCCTTTCGCCTTGCTTCCTTCGCGAATTCGTCGGGCGTTTTGCCCGCGAACGGCACCTTGCCAAACGCGAGGTCGTTCTCGATGTCCTTCTTGCTTTCCGTGCCCGTAACAGCGAGCAGGATGCGCTCACCGTCGTTCGTGAATTTGCGCATCATGAGATATTTTGGCGCGGCGGCGGCGCTCTCCTCGCGGTACGGCGTGAGGCTGTACCCTGCGGCGCTGAGCTCGTCGCGCGCCACGAGCCCGAGGCGGTCGTCGTACGACGCGAGCGACACCCATGCGCAGAGATAGGCGAGCTCGGCGTCGTCCATGCTGTCGTCATAATCATTCGCCGCGCGCGCGACGGGTGAAGAAATGAGTATGACGAACGTGAGCAAGCAAAAAATTAATTTCTTCATGAAATCGATGCTCCTTGAAAAATGTTCCGTAAAAAATAATCGTGGCAAAAATTTTTGCGCTGTTGCTTTTCATCCCTATTATAGCGCAAATCGCTCGCAAAAACATTATGCGTAAACTATGCTATGAAGGCATGAATCAATATCTTTCATAAGTATTGGTGAATTTCATCTTTTTCATATATAATATGTCACGTTAAATGATATGGCATGGGTTTGTAAAATTATAGATAAAATGACTCGGCGATGCCAGTTCTCATCCACTGCGCAATTTCGACAGGCTCTAACACCAGCTCCTCGCGGCAAAAGCGAAAACACGCTGCTTCGGAGCTGGCTTAAGAGCCTGTAGGAAATCGCTAAGTTACTTCGGACTGGCATCACCTCGAGTATATTCACAAACTCATACGTGAAATAAATGAGGTAATCATGATGAACGATAAAATAAAGATGACACGGCGTGGATTTTTGAAGCTCGCGGGCGGTGCACTCATCGCGCTCGTCGCGGGGTGCGGCACGGCGCCGCAGGCTGCTGTCGAAAAAGCGAAGGCCGCGACTGAGCCGCTGACGAAGCCGATACGGAAAGCCGTGAAGAGTCTCACGTGCGACACGTCGCTCGATGCGGAGCACATTCGTCAAATCATCACGGCGGACAGCACGACGTCGCGCACCGTCATGTGGAACTCGGATGACGAGCAGGGCGGCGCACAGGTCGCAGTGCGCGCGTCGGGCGCGGACGAGTGCGAGCTCATCGACACGGTCAGCGAGCGATTCACTGACGACGGTCAGAGCATATACATTCACAGCGCTCACATCGACGGGCTCGCGGCGGGCAAATCGTACGAGTATCGCATCATCTCGGGCGACGAGGGCACGGCGTGGCTGCCGCTTTCGACGGATGCGGGCGGCGACTTCACGGCGCTCATTTTCCCCGACACGCAGTGCTCCGACGGCTACGTCACGTGGCGCGAGGTGGCGGAGAGCGCGGCAGAGAGGACGCGCGATGCATCGTTCTTCATCAATATGGGCGACCTTGTCGACAATGGCGAGGATCATAATCAGTGGAACCAATGGTTTGGCGGTGCGTCGTCGATGATCAGCCGCATGCCGCTCGTGCCGCTCATGGGCAATCACGAGACATACACGATTGACTGGCAGACGCGCATCCCCGAGGCGTACCTTCATCTTTTCGATGTGCCCGACAATGGCAGCGCGCGATTTGGCCGCTACTATTTTTCATTCGACTACGGCGATGTGCACTTCACCGTGCTCAACACGCAGCATCAGGAGCTCGACGAGCACAAAAGCGGCGTACTCGATGAGCAGATGGAGTGGCTGCCGCGCGATCTTGCGGAGACGAAAAAGAAATGGAAAGTCGTCCTCATGCATCGCGACGTGCTGCGCTATCGCATAAATGGTAGGCCTGAGCGCAAAGAAGGATTTGAAGAGGAGGGCACAATGTTCATGCCGATATTCGAGCAGTACGGCGTCGACGTCGTGCTCACGGCGCACCTTCACACGTATCGCGACCGCGGGCACCTCTACGACTTCGCGCCGTCGCCCGACGGCAGGGGTCCCCTCTACATACTCACGGGCGTCGCGGGCAATGTGCGCTACCCAGGTCTCTGGATAGACCACGCGCTTGACAAAGTCGTCGCGCCGCAGCCCGACACGGACAACTATCTCGTGATGCGCGCGACGCGTGACGCGCTTTCATTCGAGTGCTTGTTCCCCAACGGCACAGTGATTGACAATGTCAATGTACGCAAGGCATGAAATATTGTACACAATATCCATAAAGTGAAAGACTTTCCTTTCGTATATCCTTATGAATTGTAAAAGTGTCGGTATACCCGACACTTTTTCTTTTGTGTACGACAATTTTGCGCTGAAAAAATTGACACTTGTTGTAAATTCGTATACAATAGTATTCGCTATTTTAATTATATCTTAGGAAGTGGGAGCATTGGATTTCACAACTTTGTTTGTGCAGCAGCTGATAAACGGCGTGTCGCTCGGCAGCATATACGCCCTTATCGCCCTTGGCTACACGATGATTTACGGCATCATAAAGCTCATCAACTTCGCGCACGGCGACATTTACATGGTCGGCGCCTACGTGGGGTTCTTCTCGATTACTATGATGCATGTCGGGGTATTCCCCGCGCTCATTATCTCCATGGTGGTGACAGCCGTCCTCGGCATCATCGTCGAGCGGTGCGCGTACAAGCCGCTCCGCCACGCGCCGAGGCTCTCGGTGCTGATTACCGCCATAGGCGTGTCGTTCTTCCTCGAGTACACGATGATGTACTTCGTCTCGCCGACGCCGCGCACATTCCCAGCGGTATTCGAGAGCCAGGGCATCACGATTGGCAATTTCGTCGTGAATGGCCAGCAGATTCTCATTTTCTCCATCACCATCGTGCTGATGGCGCTGCTCACGTACATCGTGCAGAAAACGAAAATCGGCAAGGCGATGCGCGCCGTGTCGTTTGACACGGAGACGGCGCAGCTCATGGGCATCGACGCGAACAAGGTCATCTCATTCACGTTCGCGATTGGCTCGGCGCTCGCCGCGGCCGCTGGCGTGCTCGTTGGCATATACTACAACTCCATCGACCCGCTCATGGGCATGATGCCGGGCATCAAGGCATTCGTCGCGGCCGTCCTCGGCGGCATCGGGTCTCTCCCGGGCGCCATGACGGGCGGCATTATCCTCGGCGTCATCGAGGCGCTCGTCTCGGGCTTCCTCTCATCGACGTTCCGCGACGCGGCGGCATTTGCCATCCTCATACTCGTGCTGCTCTTCAAGCCGTCCGGCCTGTTTGGCACGGACACGCAGGAAAAGGTTTAAGGGGGTAGCGTCATGGGAGAATTGTTGAAACTAAAAAACGCGAGCACGAAGTCCGCGAAACAAAAATTTGATATTTTCCTCATCGTCTGCGCCGTCATCCTCTTCGCACTGATACAGGCGGGCTTTGAGATGGAACTCATCGGCTCATTCTGGCGGCTCAATATCATCCTCATAGGCATCAATATCATCATGTCGACGAGCCTCAACCTCATAAATGGCTACACGGGTCAGTTCTCGCTCGGCCATGCGGGGTTCATGGCGGTCGGCGCGTATGTCTCCGTCATCGCGACGACGAATTTCCATGCGCCGATGATTGTCGGCATGATTGCGGGCGGTGCGGCGGCGGCCGTGCTCGGATTTCTCATCGGCCTGCCGACGCTGAGGCTCAATGGCGACTACCTCGCAATAGCGACGCTCGGCCTCGGCGAGATTATCCGCATCGTCATCATGAATATAGAGTACGTCGGCGGCGCGGCGGGCTTCACGGGCATACCGCATCTCACGACGCTGCCGTGGGTGTTCGGCACGATGGTCGTCACGCTGTTCTTTATCAAAAATTTCGTCAACTCGACGCACGGCAGGGCATGCATCGCCATTCGCGAGAATGAGATCGCGGCGGCGGCAATGGGCATAAACACGACGAAATACAAGGTCATGGCCTTCACGATTGGCGCGGCATTCGCGGGCATCGGCGGCGCGCTCTTCGCTCACTGCTTCTACATCATCAATCCAAGCTCTTTCACGTTCATGCAGTCGTTCAATTTCCTCATAATGGTCGTCCTTGGCGGGCTCGGCTCGCTGACGGGCTCCATCGCCGGCGCTTTCGTCGTCACGGCGCTTTCGGCAGCGCTCGCGAGCTGGCCAGAGTTCCGCATGATTATCTACGCGCTCGCGCTCATATTCCTCATGTTCTATCGTCCGCAGGGATTGTTCGGCTACGTGGAGCTCACGGCCTACGCGCCATTCAACAAGCTGAAATTCCTCGGCAAATCAAAAGAAGAAAATGACAAAGAAGAAGGAGGGCAAAAATAATGGAGCCACTCCTCAAAGCAACACGCGTGAATGAAGTGTTCGGCGGCCTCAAGGCCGTCTCTAATTTCAATTTTTACATCAATCCCGGCGAGCTTGTTGGCCTCATTGGCCCGAACGGCGCGGGCAAGACGACCGCGTTCAATCTTTTCACGGGCGTCTATCAGCCGACGGATGGCCAGATTGAATTCATGGGCAGCAGCATCGTCGGCAAAAAGCCGTATCAGATAACGCAGCTCGGCATTGCCCGAACATTCCAGAATATCCGCCTTTTCGCGGAACTCTCCGTGCTCGACAATGTCAAAATCGCATTCCATTTCCATATAAAATACGGGCTCGCTGAGGCCGTCATGAGAATTGGCCGCTACTACAGCGAGGAAGAGCGCATAGAGAACGAGTCGATGAAGCTCCTCAAGATATTCAAGCTTGACGGCTTTGCCGATGAGACGGCGAAAAATCTGCCGTATGGCGCGCAGAGGCGTCTCGAGATTGCGCGCGCGCTCGCGGCGTCGCCGAAGCTTTTGCTGCTCGACGAGCCAGCGGCCGGCATGAACCCACAGGAGACGCAGGAGCTCATGGACATGATTCATTGGATACGCGACCAGTTCGGTCTCACGATACTCCTCATAGAGCACGACATGAGCCTCGTCATGGGCATCTGTGAGCGCATATACGTGCTCGAGTACGGCGAGGTCATCGCGCACGGCACGCCTCAGGAGATACAGCACAATCCGGAGGTCATCAGGGCATATCTCGGAGGTGAAGCGTGATGGCAAACATGCTGGAAATAAACGACATACACGTATACTATGGCGCCATCCACGCGATAAAGGGCATCAGCCTGACGGTCGGTGAGGGCGAGATTGTGACGCTCATCGGCGCGAATGGCGCGGGCAAATCGACGACGCTGCGCACCATATCGGGACTGCTGAAGCCGAAGGAAGGCACGATAAACTTCATGGGCGAGCCCATATCGGGCATGCCTGCGCAGGACATCGTGAAGCTCGGCATATCGCAGGTGCCTGAGGGACGCCGCATATTCGCGAACATGACGGTTTTGGAAAACCTCGAGCTCGGAGCGTACATCAGAAAAGACAAAGACGGCATCGAGGCCGACATGAAAAAAGTATTCGAGAGATTCCCGCGCCTCGAGGAGCGCATTGGGCAGGCGGCAGGAACGCTCTCGGGCGGCGAGCAGCAAATGCTCGCGATGGGTCGCGCGCTCATGTCGAGGCCAAAACTGTTGCTCCTTGATGAGCCGTCGATGGGACTCGCGCCGCTTTTCATCAAGGAAATATTCAGCATCATCGTCGACATAAACAAGGCGGGCACGACGGTGCTCCTCGTCGAGCAGAACGCAAACATGGCGCTCTCGATAGCGAACCGCGCCTACGTCCTCGAGACGGGACGCATCACCATATCGGGCGACGCCAAAAAACTCGCCGCAAGCGAAGACATCAGAAAAGCCTACCTCGGTGGCTGACAGCGAAAACAAAAATACACTCCACTGCTTTGCGTATCACGCGCAATAGTGGAGTGTATTTTTTATGAAATTTTGCTCGCGCATTGGGACGATGGCAGAGTTTGCACAAAATTTTTGATGAGCTATTATGACTGCATGCGTCGCCGCGCATCATATTGCAAATTCGCATCGCATTGAATATAATATAGGAAACACTGATTGAATAGGCATTTCATTATAGAAGGAGGACATAATCCATGTTCGTATCAGACCGCATGACAAAGAATCCCGTCACCATTCCGTCATCGACGAAGCTCGATGAAGCCGCATCGCTCATGAAAAACGACGGCATTCGTCGCCTGCCCGTCGTCGATGGCAACTCGCTCGTCGGCATCATCACCGACACTGATCTCATGAGAGTCGGCCCATCGGCAGCGACGACGCTCTCAAAATACGAGATCAATTCCCTGCTCTCGAAAATCCTCGTCAAAGACGTCATGAGCAAGACCGTCATCTCCGTCAACGAGAACGAGCCAATAGAGCAGGCAGCGCTTCTCATGAGCCGCAACAAAGTCGCGGGGCTTCCCGTCACGAGCGACGTCGGCGCAGTCGTCGGCGTCATCACCGAGACAGACATATTTGACGCGTTCGTCGACATAATGGGACTCGAGGAAGGCAAGACGCGCATCACCGTCAACGTCAGCGACAAAGTCGGCGTCGTGCAGGACATTGCGGGCATATTCGCCGAGGCTGGCTACAACATCGACAGCTTCGTCACCTGCAAGCTCGACGATGGCAAATACGACATCATCATCCGTGGCAGCTTCGACAACACCGACGCGCTTACCAACAAACTCGCCGAGCACGGCTACAAAGTCGTCCATGTCAACAGAATCGGTCACTAAGTCGATAAAAAATGATTTACAACGCATGACGACTATGATATAATATTATGCGTTCGACTTGGAGAGGTGTCCGAGTGGTCGAAGGTGCTTGACTCGAAATCAAGTTCGGCTAATAACCGACGTGGGTTCGAATCCCACCCTCTCCGCCATTGAAAATAAAGGCTTTCAGCGATTTTCGCTGAAAGCCTTTTTTGTGTGTTTTTGGCTAAGGAAATCATTTTTGGGCACATTTTGGGCACACGAGAAATATAACTCTTTTTTGCAAGCCTGTTTTTTTGTATTTAACATGCTTTTACTCAATTCGCAAATGGTCAAAATAAATTTTTTCTTTTTCTTTTGTCAAATAATCTGTATATTCATGCAAGACACATGTTTGTAAGTTGATAAGGATAGTGAATCACTATTTCGCCGAAATATCTAAAAATATTGAATCAAAAAAGAGGACGAAATCAGCCTTTTTCGTCCTTGTCCAATTTGTTTATTTAAAAGATGGCTATATTTCAGCAGTCAGTATACCCTTTTGTTTTGCTGGACAGCGCGGACGGGAGGACAGAAATTTTTTTATAAGTGAATCACTTTCTGTTTTATTTTTTGATTTTCAGCAAAGAAAATACGCCCTCCAATCGGCGAAGGGCGTATTTTTTTATGCTATGATTTCTTCTTTCCATTCGCTTACATTTCTTGTCTTCTCATCATAGGAGAAGTTAATCCCCAGCTTGTGTATGACCTGGCCTTTTTCTTTTGCCGGGAGTATGAAGCTGTCTGCGTATTTCTTTTCGTCAATCTGCTCAAGCGCGGCGTCGGCTGTCTTGTTAAGCTTGAATTCTATGATGTAAAGATGCTTCCCTGCGTCGAGCACTCCGTCTATGCGCCCTATGTTGGTCGTGACCTCTGTCATCATCTTCATATTGCACATTCTGAATATTGTATAGACGATTGACTGGTAGTACTTTTCCTCTTTGACCTGTATGTCATACGGCAATGCTGAGAAGAAAGCTTTGAGATGCTCTATCATTGCCTCTGTGTCGCCGTTCATGGCTGCCAAGCGTATTTTTGTTACGTTGTCTGATGCTGATGCCTTTGGTGCGTATTCGGAGAGCAGATTTTGAGCAAATGAGTATGACACTTCAAAATTAGGGAACCTCAGCTGATATACCTTGTCGGGACTGCTCCACAGGAGCTTGTCAATCGTGAGGTAGCCTGTCTGATATAAGAGCTGCGTGAGACGTTCATCATCGGGGCTTGTCTGAGCAAGGTCTGTCAGATTGAACGTGTTGAATGAGGTGCCGTTCAGTGTTCTCTTGGGGAGGTCCGATAATACAATGTGATTGCCCCTCAAGAGCTTCATCAAAAATGTTGGCGTTCCTGTAGCAAACCAATAATTTTCAAAATCAGAACCGTTGTTGAAGAAGCTGCCAATGGATACAGGATTATATACAGATGGTGATTTATCAGCGAATTTGAACCCGTCATACCAGTTCTTGATTTCAGCAAGTAGCTCATCACGCCTCATGCCTGTATCATCGGCGGCTTTATCAATGTATTCTTTGAAGTATGACTCAAACTCATCCTGCGTGTAGCCAAACATGGTGCCATAGGCTGGGTTCATCGAGATGTCATCAAGATTGTTGAGCTTGCTGAAAATGGATACCTTGGCAAATTTTGTGACACCAGTGATGAAAGTAAAGCGCAGATACCTTTCTGAGCCTTTGATTATCTGATAGAAGTTGCCGATA
>OMWN01000020.1 GCA_900314765.1 uncultured Selenomonadales bacterium
CTGCCAAACCGTCCTCAATCCGCGAATATTGCGGCTTGAGGAACTGTAGATGTTAAATTGTTACCCACACTTATGGGTGAAGAGCCAGTGAATGATGGCATTTCACTTTAAAGGTAGAAAGCTACATAATTTCGATTACGGTAAGAATGCGAGATTTCAATCTAGCTAATAAATCGCTTTGACTAGAGTAAATAATCGCAGCATCTGTAACGCCAGCCTCCCACTTTGGGGGAGGTGCCGAGCGAATGCGAGGCGGAGAGGGTTTTCGCCGCTTTGATATGACAAAAGTAGCTGTTGCAATCATTTGCAGCGGCTATTTTTTTGCGCAAAAAATCCCGAGCCGCAAATATAAGCAGCTCGGGTTTTATCTTTTATTTTTCTTTTTTGCTCAGGAAAATGCGCCTTATGATTGCGAGGTTCTGGAAAATACGAAAACCGAACGTGAAGAGCGCCACATAGTAGAGGTCAATGCTGAGCTTGTCGCCGACGAAGACAAGCAGCGCCGCAAGTATCGCGTTCATGAAAAAGCCCGATATGAATACGCTCGTATCAAACCCGCCGTCGCTGAGCGCCCGAAGCCCGCCGAATACCGAGTCAAGCGCTGCGAGGAGCCCCACCGCAAAAAAACGCGTGTAGCCGAGCGGCACGAGTATGGGGCAAAACGCGCCAAGCACGAGACCGACGATGAGTCCCGCTATCGCAAGTATCATGATGACGCCCCCTCTGCCGCACGCGCGTATTTGTACGACGTATTGCCCTGATACGCGGGCACCTCGACATTCTCCGACGACGTCACATTGAGCGTGATGCCCCAGACGCCGAGCGTCTCAGCAACGCCGCCACGCATCTTTATCGCGCTCTCGAGCGTCTGTATGTCGCCTATCGCGTGTATCTCATACGGCGGTGCCGAGCGCACATTGTTCACGGAGAGCGTCGGCCCCGCGCACCGTATCTCAGACGTGCCGACGAGCCTCTGCCCATTCACTGACACCGCCTCCGCGCCCGCCGCACGCAGCTCATTGATGACGCGCAGGAGATCGTCGTCGTGTATGAGATAGAGATTTTGGTTCTCGTCGGACTTCACCTTCGCCTTGCTGTCGTCAATCGTCACGATGACGCCCGGCCCCGTGAGCGGCACCATGCCCGCCCTGAACCTCATGTCCGTGAGCGCCTTGCTGTCCACAGCCGACGCCTTGCTCGTCATCTCGTCCGTCAACTGAGCGACCTCCGCCCTGAGGTCATCGCGCTCGCGCTCCACATCGAGAAGCCTTGACGCGAGTTCCTCGACACGCTGGCGCGGAAGCGCCTGCTGCTGTTCCGTCGATATGCGATACTGAAACGAAATCAAAAATCCCAGCACGACGCAGACAAGCGCGATGGAAATATGACCCTTTTTCAAGCTGTTCATTAAAATGCCTTCAATCCCTTAAACAAATCTCCTTAAAACAAATCCCTTTCATTTTGGTCTGCCAATTCTATCAATCATATCACAAAACGACACGATGAGCACAACTTTTACCAAAATTTAACAGAGGATCACGGTATCTCGGGGAGTGCCTGGCTCACCGTATTGTGGCGAATGATATCCGTAATGCGAAGGTCCACCTCTATCTCCTGCTTTTTAAGCGTCTCAGCCGCATTGAAATCCTCAAAGCTGCCATTCTTTATGCCGCTCGCATACCGCTCCCACGAGGCAATCGTGATGTCCGTCGACTGATGGCGAAGATTGGCGAGATACTGCGCGCCGATGGGAATATCGACCTCGTCGAGCTTCTGCTGGCGTTCCTTGAACAGCGGGATAATTTCATTCTCTATGAGCGTCGCAACATTCTTCGCGCGGTCACCCTGTATAAGCCTCGGATGCTTGCCCACAGCCGCGATGAATCTGTCCTGCATGCGCATGAGCCGCTCGTTGTACGCTATCGTGATATCGCGCGTATCCGCAATGTAGTCCGCGATGCCCTTGTTCTGAAGCGGCGCTATCATGTCGAGATACTCAAGATAATTAATCACGCGCACGATTTTATACCGCCCGTCACTGTGTGGCTCCAATAAGAGCTTCACATCGAACTCCGCCTGCGTGTACCTGTCGCGCACGCGCAACACGCAAAAGGCCGCCGCGCTCTTCATCGTGACGTCGCCAACGCCGATGACCTCAGTATTGCGGACCTGCGAGCGCTCCATGAACCGCTCAAAATCTATGCCGAGCTGCCGCCCCTTCGTCATGCCGTCCGTCGGCAGGCTCCACTCACCCGTCGCGACGCGACGCAAAAGCGTCTCCTTCACGCCAGCCGTCATATCCGGCTTTATCGTGTCATAGAACCGCTGATACTTCACGCGTGTCTCATCCGTGAGAGCGGCATCGTAGCGCAGCATGTCGTCCGTGAGCTCATCATACGCGACAGAAAGCACGCGGTCGACGTCCACATACTGCGCGAACCGCTCCTCATCGTGCGTCTTCAGCGCCTCGACCACCGCGTTCATCGCGTACTCAGGCGTCCTCACATATATGAAATTGTACCAAAGCCACGTGCCCAGCACGATCGTGAACACCGCGACAATGGCAAAAAGCTCGTTTCTCTGCGACCGTCGCCGCCTCTCGACCCTCTCGCGCAAAGACTCACGCCGAGCCAAAGGCGACACCTCGCCATCATTCAGATGATATTTTTCCATAATGGATATTTTATCATACTTTCCATGAATGACAAATGAATCCAAAATAAAAAGAGGCCGCGCAAAACGCAGCCTCAAACCTTCGTTCATCTGATAAAAGTCCAAAAATGTTCAATCAAATTTTCTTTCCTTATGTTCATTTCTATCCCAAATGAAATCTCTCTTTACAATTCTTGCAGGATTGCCCGCCACGGCCACGCCATCAGGGAATGATTTGTTGACAACGGTCGAGGCACCAATGATGCCACCATTTCCCATATTGCACCCAGGAAGCAGCGTTGCGCCCATGCCAATCCACACATGGTCACCCGTGATGATAGGCTTGCGATTAGTTATATCCTCGCCAGTTGTTTTGTCAACAACCTTATGCGAGCCAGCATTCATTTTTATGAAATACGAAAACATGTTATCTTCCCCAATATTTATCTCCGAACTATCAATTCCCATATATAAATAGCCATTACATGTTGTGTTCTTCCCTATCCACAATTTTCCATTATTTCCCGCGCTTATGAGGCCCATTTGCGACACAGAGCATTTTTGACCCACTTCGATTACACTATATGCTTCAGCCCCGATATTTGTTCGTGCTCCAAAACCGCACTTCTTTTCAATATCAATTTTGCTATCCCTCGTAGCCATAATATTTACATATTCACCACAGCTTATCCTCTCATCTATGTTCACTTCCGAGCGTATGCTCGACTTTATAAAGCATTTTTCCCTTATCACTGTATCTTTGCCAATGTGAATAACAGAATCTTTGTCCGCCAATATCACGACATCTTCATCAATCACGACATTATCGTCAATAATGATTTTCGACGTCTCGTCCGCAAATATTTCGGCACTGTCAGCTATAAATGCCCTGTCCGATACGACGCAATTCTCATTCATGACGAATTTTGCAGGAAACTTGTCATAAAGTATCGGCGATATTTGTACGAGACAGCCGACATGATACGCCTGCAGGTCATCGGTGACATCCCACGCAAATTCAGCGGTAACCGCATTAATCACCACGTCAAAATTTTTCTCTTGATTTTCTTCAATGCGAAGAACAGGATGACCATAGACCTCATTCGGGTTATCATATCGATTAGACACGATAAAGCCCTCGACGGCGATGCCATTCCCCTCAAGATACAGGCATGTCCGCTGCGCTATCGTCTTCGCGCCATAAATATAAACGCAGTGCCCCTTTGCAAAGTCAAGCAAGTCTGTGATTCTCATTGCCTTTCGTATTTCCATCAAAAAATCACCCTCTCCAAAAAGTATGATTTTTGGTGAATCAAATTTTATTGCAAATTCGATGCTAATATGTGGTGTTTTAGTACAATTTATGGTAAAATGCCACATATATAGTTTTGTATTTTGTTAACAAAAAAGTATACTTTTTTAATTATTTTTTGAGCAGTGCCATCATTGGCCCTGCTCATTTTTCATACGCTCGCGCGCCTTGGCGTAGAAGCTCGAGGCGGGCATCCCGCACACTTTTGCCGCCTCGGCTATCGTCACCTCGCCGTCGCGCCATTTCCTGTACTGCTCATCAAATTCCATCGGCAGTGGCTTTTTCGGTCGCCCAAACTTCACACCGCGCGCCTTTGCCGCCTCGATGCCCTCCGCCTGTCTTCGCCGTATATTCGCGCGCTCATTTTCCGCGACAAACGACAAAAGCTGCAGCACGATGTCGCTGATGAACGTGCCGAGGAGATCCTTGCCGCGCCGCGTGTCGAGGAGCGGCATATCGAGCACCACGATGTCGGCATGCTTCATCTTCGTGATGCGCCGCCACTCCTCTATCACGTCGCCGTAGTTCCTGCCGAGCCTGTCGATGGACTTCACGAAAAGCGTGTCGCCTTTCCTCAGCCGATTGATGAGCCTTTTGTAGCTCGGCCGCTCGAAGTCCTTGCCCGAGATTTTGTCGACAAATATATTCTCCTTGTCGACGCCCGCGCCCAAAAGCGCGATGAGCTGCCTGTCCGTGTTCTGCTCCTTTGTGCTGACCCGCACGTACCCATAGATGTTTCCCAAAGTCATCCCTCCTGTTTGATGCTATCTGATATTTTATTTCCACGCATATATATGACGCGAACGAGGGATTTTACAACGCGTCTTTTCATGTGATAAAATGATTTATATATTTTGAATTTTTCAAATAACGGGAGGACAACAACAATGACGGCGATGAGGAAAAACGACGCGGCCGCGGAGAAATATCTGCGGCTTTTGTCGGAGAAATTCCCAACGAAAGAGTCTGTCTCGGAGCGGCTCATCCATCTCTCGGCGCAGCTCGGTCTGCCGAAGGGCGTTGAGCATTTCATGAGCGACCTGCACGGCGAGTATGGGACATTCTTCCACATATTCAACAACTGCTCGGGCGTCATTCGCGAGAAGGTCGAGTACGTTTTCGGCGACAAGCTCACGAAGGAGGAGCAGGCGGAGTTCTGCACGCTCATATATTACCCGCGCGAGAAAATCGAGCAGATAGCGGCGCGCGGCACGGACATGGACGACTGGATGAACACGATGCTTGCGCGGCTCGTCGCGCTCTCGAAACTCATGTCGTACAAATACCCGCTTGCGAAGGTGCGTAGCTTCGTCCCGCGCGCATTCGCGTCCGTCGTCATCGAGCTCCTCGCCACGCGCCCCGGCGACGACCCTGCACAGCGCGCCTACCATGAGCGGCTCATCACCTCAATC
The DNA here is from genome assembly GCA_900314765.1 of uncultured Selenomonadales bacterium. Taxonomy (GTDB): domain Bacteria; phylum Bacillota; class Negativicutes; order Selenomonadales; family Selenomonadaceae; genus RUG024. Next base: position 5,377 of record OMWN01000020.1, read on the forward strand.
ATCGAGGCGAAGTCGGGCGCGTCATTCATCGAGACATTCACTGCGCTCATAAAGAGGCTCGCCGTCGATCACCTTCACATGCTTGGCGATTTCTTCGACCGCGGCTCACGTCCCGACGCGATACTCGACCAGATAAAAAAGATGCAGTCAAATCTCGACATCACGTGGGGCAATCACGACATTCTCTGGATGGGCGCTGCCGCTGGCAACAGGGCATGCATCGCGAATGTCATAAGGATTTCGCTCCGCTACAACAATACCGACGTGCTCGAAAAAGGATACGGCATTGGTCTGCGGCCGCTCACGCTGTACGCGGCATGGCAGTACCCGAACGAGCCTCCACTCAAAGCCGCCGAGCGCGCCATCTCGATCATCATGTACAAGCTTGAAGGCGACCTCATTCACCGCCATCCAGAATTTGATATGGAAGGGCGCACGTTCCTCGATAAAATTGATTACGAGAACGCGACAGTGCGCATCGATGGCATCGAGTACCCGATGAATCAGAAATCATTCCCGACAATCGACCCGAGCGACCCATACAGGCTGTCGCCCGAGGAGCACGACATCATCGAGGAGCTTCGCTCATCGTTCATGGACAGCGAGCCGTTGCGCCGCCACATCGACTTCATCTATCGCAAGGGCAGCGTCTACAACTGCTTCAATGGCAATCTGCTCTTCCACGCGTGCATACCGATGAACGAGCGCGGCGAATTCGTCGAGGCGCCGCTCGGCAGCAGCACGACGATGAAGGGGCGCGCGTACCTCGACGGCGTCGACACGTGGGCGAGGCGCGCGTACTATCAGCACGATGAGAACGCCATCGACTACATGTGGTATTTCTGGTGCGGCAGGCTGTCGCCGTTCTCTGGCCGCGAGTTCAAGACATTTGAGCGCATGTTCATCGACGACGAGACGACGTGGGAAGAGCCAGACGACCCGTACTTCACGTGCATAAACAACCCCGACATTTGCGAGAAAATACTGCGCGAATTCGATCTCGACCCCGCACATGCGCATATCATCAACGGCCATGTGCCCGTGAAAAAAGGCGAGAGCCCGATAAAGGCAGGCGGCAAAGCGCTCGTGATAGACGGCGGATTTTGCCACGCGTATCACAAAAAGACGGGGCTCTCCGGCTTCACGCTCATATCAAATTCGCGCGGCCTCAGACTCCTCGCGCATCAGAAAATCGCCGACGTCAAAACGGCGCTCCAAGAAAACCACGACATAGAGTCCGTCTCCGAGACCGTCGACCTCCAATCATACAGCGCAACAGTCGAGACAACAGACGAAGGCGCAAGAATGAAAGCCGAGATAGAAGACCTCCGCGCACTCCTCGACGCATACGAATCCGGCGAAATCGCAGCCGAAGATTGACGAAAAATTTTATAAAAGAACAAGCCTCCGACTTACCCAAATGGAAAAGTTGGAGGCTTGTTTTTTTAATGAAGAAATACGACCCTCTCCGCCCCCTGCGGGGGCACCTCCCCCAGAGTGGGAGGCAAAGCGAAATCAGTCCTTTACGATATAACCGATAATAAGTGATATCACCGAAAACAGAATCAAAAAAGCCTGAGCATTTGCTCAGGCTGTCATTTCTGGTGCGGTCGATGAGACTTGAACTCATACGTCTTGTGAACACTACCCCCTCAAAGTAGCGCGTCTGCCAATTCCGCCACGACCGCGATATTCAGTTGTGCTTCCCTTAAGAAGACTTACATATATTACCACACATCAACTGCATTGTCAACATGTTGTAACCAAAATAATTTGGTGCGGCTGAGTGGACTCGAACCACCATGATGTCGCCATCACTAGCTCCTGAAGCTAGCGCGTCTGCCATTTCGCCACAGCCGCATATAAGGCAAACCTTTGGGAAATTCCGGTCCATGAAGATGGTGCCGAGGACCGGAATCGAACCGGTACGATTGTCTCCAATCCCGGGATTTTAAGTCCCGTGCGTCTGCCAGTTTCGCCACCCCGGCGTAAACATTTTAAATGGAGCGGGTGATGGGAATCGGACCCACGTAGCCAGCTTGGAAGGCTGGAACTCTACCATTGAGTTACACCCGC